>DASXTE010000259.1:0-47275 GCA_036505595.1 Pyrinomonadaceae bacterium | reverse complement strand
GGGCACCGGCAGTTTTCCGATTGAGGGAAAGAATGTCTACGACGGCGCCTTGGCGAAGGCCGGCGAGGCGGACAGTGACATAGATAATAATTCTGCGACTGAGACAACCCTGGTGCTGCCGAACCCAAACAAAGCGCCGATCATCAGCATTACGAGCCCGCAAACGGGTGCTCTATACGTTGGCCCCACCAACATCACGATCAATATGATCGCGACCGATGCGGATGGCACGATCAGCAAGGTCGAGGTCTTTGACAACGGCGATTTGATTGGTGAGGCAACTCCGCTTGGTAATGGGCAGTATGTAATCATCAAACAAAGTGCTTCATTTGGTAATCACTCGCTACTTGCAGTCGCGACCGATAATGGCGGCCGGCAGAACATATCGAACGCCGCGAACGTCATTGTCAACGGTTCAGCCAGTGTCAGCGTTACAACTCCATCAGCCGGTACACTCATTGCTCCGGGTGCTAACGTTACTGTGAGTGCCAGCGCCAGTCATCCCTCAGGAATTATCAACAAGGTTGAGTTCTTTGCGAACGGTCAATCGATCGGAGTGGGGAGTCCCGGCGGCGGCCAGTACAGCGTAGGATGGAACAGTGTTACCCAGGGAATTTATGCGCTTGTCGCTGTAGCCACTGACGGTTCGGGAATCACCACGACTTCCGCGCCGGTGACTGTTACGGTTGATAGTCCACCGACCGTCACCATGACAACTCCTTCCGACGGGAGTGTCTTTCCATCATCAACAAACATAAGTGTGTCCGCGACAGCCCAAAGCGCTGGCGGAGCCATTGCGCGAGTAGACTTCTATGCAAACGGGCTGCTGATCGGCAGCGCGAGCGACGTGGGGACTGATAAGTTCACCGCTACGTGGCGCCAAGTGCCTGATGCTGTCTATTCATTAACAGCAGTTGCCAGCGACAGTCTTGGAGTCAGCACAACGTCACCCGCAATCACGATCGGCGTCAACACTCCCAGCCCGCGACCCGGAGAGTTCATTTGGTTTGATGATGCTCTGCCGCCGGGCGCGGTAAAGCATGCGGACGGAGATGTTGATTGGTATTGGGTGGATGCGAATCCCGGCGCGTTCTCGGGAACGAAGTCACATCAGTCGCGCAACTTAGCGCAACTCCATCAACATTATTTCGACGGCGCTACCACGAGTCTTCCAATAAACGTCGGGGACAAGCTCTTCACTTACGTCTTTCTGGACATTAACAACATGCCAGGCGAGATCATGCTGCAATGGAAAGATGCGAATGGTTGGGAGCACCGCGCCTACTGGGGCGCGAACAACATCACCTTTGGCACAGATTCAACTAACAGCCGGCGCTACATGGGGCCGCTGCCGAGGACTGGTACGTGGGCACGCCTGGAAGTGCCGGCGAGTATGGTGGGCCTGGAAGGAGGCACTCTTAACGGAATGGCATTCACTCTGGATGGCGGGCGCGCGAGTTTTGATCTTGCAGGAAAGACTACAGCAAACGCGCCGCCACCACCGGCAACTTCGCCGGGTGATAATGTTTGGATTGAAGATGGATTGCCAGCAGGAGCGGTTACGGGTGGCGTCAACGATGTATGGTATTGGGTTCCGGGACCAGTTTATTCCGGAGCTACTGCGCATCAATCTAACGGCGGTAATAAGTTCCAGTCACACTATTTCACCGGCGCGCAAACACCTCTGCAAGTAAACGCGGGCGATGTGCTGTTCAGTTACGTCTATTTAGGCGATCCTGATCTGACCCGCGACCCAAAGACGCCTGATGAAATCATGCTCCAATTCTATGACGGCACAAGCTGGGAGCATCGCGCCTTCTGGGGAGAGAATTACATAGGGCAGCAAAATCCATCGAGCGGAGTCCAGGGTACGGAGAGCCAACGCTTCATGGGAGGCACGCCCGCTGCTCGCGGATGGTATCGCCTGGAAGTGCCCGCGAGCTACGTTGGATTGGAAGGCAAGAGTGTTAGCGGGATGGCCTTTAGCGTCTATCGAGACAAAGGCAGTCCCTTTGTTACTTGGGATCGAATCGGAAAATCATCGCAGCTAACAACGGTACCCTTGCCGCTATCGGCGACTGAGAGCGTCTGGCAACTTAAGAGTAGTGATGGACATTATGCTTACAGCCCAAATGATCAGGGAGCGCCGGGATACTTCCCAAATAAGAAAGACGCGTTCTTTGTCCATCCGAATCAAGGTCCTGGGACGGTGCCGTTGTATCGTTTCAAACGACCCGATCCTAACAACAACGAACTCTTCTATTCGCAATCACTGAGCTACAACAACAATGGTTGGGTGCTTGACGGAACCGCCTTTTACGTGTTTCCGGATGCAACAACTCCAGGCACGGTGCCCTTATATCTCTACCACAATCTTCAGACTCACTACTTGTTGACGACCAATTACAATGAAGCGATCAGCTTCGGCACAAGCAACCTCGATGGAATTTGGGCCTACGTGTATCCAACGGCTGGTTCGGTACCAGTCCCGCCAACATTTTTGCGGTGGAACGGTGTCGTCTCGATGGTTTGGCAGGACAACTCGTTGAACGAGACTGGATTCAAGATTGAGAAGGCTTCGGAAACGTCGCCCTTGTCATGGAGTCTTGTAGGAACCGTGGGACCGAATGTTACGTCTTTCAAGACTGGGTATGGCCTCTACCGCGTGAAGGCCTTTAATGCGTTCGGCGAATCTGAATACTCGAACGTTGCGTGTCGCGGCTGTGAAGAGTATGTCATTATGAATCCTCCCAATAACACGCCACCGATGGTTCGGATCACCAGTCCAGTAGATGGCGCTGTCGTAGATGCAACATTCGCGATTAACGCAGATGCATTCGACGTGGACGGCAACGGCACTATTGGAAAAGTCGAGTTCTTTGCGAACGGCATGAAGCTCGGCGAAGTCACGGATGCTCCATATGTCTTCGTCTGGAACAACGCAGCCCCGGGGAACTATGGCCTGACCGCGATGGCCACGGATAACGCCGGGGCCATGACTACTTCGAGCCCGATAAATGTAACAGTCAACAAATTCGATCAAACCATCACCTTCGATGCGATTTCGGACAAGACTTACGGGGACGCGCCTTTTTCAATCAACGCCGCCGCTTCGTCAGGTCTTCAAGTGACGTTCACTATTGTCTCCGGTCCGGCGAGTGTGTCCGGAAGTACGATAACAGTTACAGGAGCCGGGCCAGTCACCGTGCGGGCCTCTCAAGCCGGCGATGCTAATTACAACGCCGCTGCCGCAGTGGAAAGAACCTTCGCTGTCGCAAAAGCCTCCGCAACCATGTCGCTTAATAATTTGAGCCACATTTATGATGGTGCGCCAAAGAGTGCGGTCGTGACCACAAACCCGACGGGTCTAAGCGGAGTGAGCATCACTTACAGTGGTTCTTCAACCGCGCCGACAAATGCCGGTAGCTATGAGGTTGTTGCTTCGCTCACGAATGACAATTATGCCGCCACCGCTGTTACAGGTACGCTCGCAATCGCCAAGGCGTCGCAGACAATCTCTTTCGATCCATTGACGGGCAGAGTTTACGGCGACGCTCCATTCAACATAAACGCGGTCGCGACATCAGGGCTGCAAATTAGCTTCTCGCTCGTTTCAGGCCCCGCAACCATTACCGGCAATACAATTACACTTACCGGCACCGGCATCGTAACTGTGCGCGCTTCTCAAAGCGGAAACTCAAACTACAACCCGGCCGCCGATGTAACTAGAGCGTTCAATGTGCTGCCGCCTCAAACCTCCTCGCAAACGTTTAAGGCGTCAACGGACTTTAGTGGTGGTCAGGGTTATCGCAACTGGTACTACCTCGATTCCAACGGTAGCCAGATGGCTTTCGATACGGCAAACAATCTGTGGCAAGGCTCCGAAACTTATCTACAGCTTTGGAGTGGAGGTGGTCACCCGGGCAACTATCTCGAGGCCGTGCGTCAATGGCGAGCGCCGAGTGGCGGATCGATCCGCATTACCGGCAACGCTTCCGACGCAGCCACGACCTGTGGAGACGGGGTAGTGGCATCAATCAAGCGCGGAAGTCAGGTGCTCTGGCAACAAACGATCGAGAATGGCAACACATCCGGGTTTGCCTTTGATATTACCGCAAACGTGGCTCCTGGCGATCGACTCAATTTCGCCATTAACGCGCGTAGCGCTTGCTGGTGCGACAGCACTAATTTCGATCCGACAATAACGTTCACCGCGTCGGCAACAAGGACCTATCAGGCGTCGAGCGATTTTTCCAGTCTGCAAGGCCAACGCAATTGGTACTACGTCGATTCCAATGGCGCACAAATGACTTTCGAAGCGGCCAACAACTGGTGGCATGGTGGGGAGACGTACCTTCTGCTTTGGGGCAATGGAGGGCATCCGGGCAACGATACAGAGTCGGTGCGCCAATGGCGTGCGTCGAGCGGTGGATCAATCCGCATTACCGGCAACGCTTCCGATGCGAATGCGGGTTGCGGTGATGGAGTGATTGTGTCGATTAAGCGTAACACTCAACTGCTTTGGCAACAGACAATCGAGAATGGAGATGCGAGCGGATTCAACTACGATGTGACGACCAATGTTGGTGCTGGTGATCAGATCAACTTCGTCATCAATCCGCGCACTCTCTGCTGGTGCGACAGTACCAACTTTGATCCCACCATAGTTCTCACGCCGACTGACAGCACTTCATTCAGCGGCGTGCCGATTAACATCCCCGGAACGATTCAGGTCGAGGATTTCGATAATGGTGGAGAGGGTGTTGCCTATCACGATACGACCGCAGGAAATGCTGGCGGCCAGTACCGCACGAATACAGACGTAGATATTGGCGGTAGTGCCGCTGGCTACAACCTAGGTTGGACAATATCAGGTGAGTGGGCTAATTACACCGTAAACGTCGTTACGAGCGACGTCTACACAATCGAAGCGCAAGTATCCGGTATTTATTGCTGCCCGAACATGCATGTTGAGGTGGATGGAGTGAACGTTACGGGGCCGATGTCCGTGCCAAATACTGGTGGTTGGGGCGCCTGGCAGACGATCTCGAAACCGGGTGTAATCATGTATGCCGGCCGCCACACGGTGAGGGTAGTTATTGACAGCCCTGACGGTTTCCTGATTGATTCGTTGCGAATAGTTCCTTCGACAACGGCTGGGCCTTAATCGAATTTGACCATCAAGATGCTCGCGTAGAGAGGTGATGGAAGTTGAGGCGGGCGACGACACGGCGAACGTGGCATCACAGCAAGGGCATTCACGATTATCGATCCGCTAATCCTTCAGCGCGATCGCCGGCACCGTTGAATAGCTATCCCGCGTCCGCACCACCAAATTCGGATAACGCACGCGAACTTTGATGGTGCGGTCGCCGCTGCTGGATTGTGAGTTCGAGTAGTAGCCCAGGCTGTATTGCACGCCCAGTTCGGTCGTAATCGCTTCAAACGCAGGGGCAACGTCGCGCAGGTCATCGGCGCGATAAAAGCGCCCGCCGGTCTTTTCCGCCAGTGTGCGCAGGTACGGCTCGCTGATGGAATAACCTTTCAATAGTCTCTCGCGAACTTTACGTCGTGCCTTTTCGTCTTTGATGCGGCTGAGGCGTTCGGGAAGTTGCGGCAAAGTGTTGTACTGCACGGTATAGATCGAGACATCCTGTTCCGCGATTCCCTCGAGCGTGTCTTTCATCGCGACGCGACTGCTCTGATCGACGCCGTCCGTCATCAGCACAATCGCTTTGCGGCCGGGAATCTGTTCCATGCGCTTCAAGACCAACTGAACTGCGTCGTACAAAACGGTCCCGTCAGTGATAGCCGGAATATGCAGTTTGGTGCGGCGAATGACACTCATGTTTTCCGGCTCAGTCAAGACATGCACCTGTCCGTCGAAGCTAATCGCCATCAGTTGATCGTTCAGTCGCAGCCGGCTGACGAAAGTGTTCGCGGCGTCGCGAATCTGACTGAGTTGAAATTGCGTCGAGCCGCTCACGTCCAACATCAAGGCGACGGTGAATGGCTTTTCGACGGGAGCAAAGTACGCCAGCTGTTGCTCGACACCATCTTCATAAATCCGAAAATCTTCGCGTCGCAGATTCCCGATGTATCGCCCATTACGATCCATCACGACCGCCGGCACGGTAATCAGGCTGGTGTTGACGCGCACCACGCCACCTTCGCCAACCTCCTGCGGCTGGGACGCGGCGGTCGCGGCTGCGTCGGAAGAGCCGTTGACGGAGGTCGTTCCGGAGCCACGCAAGACCGGCGGCTTACGCTGCGCGTCCTGGGCGCGAACTACCGCGCCGGAGATGGTCGAAAAAAACGTGGCGGCTGCGAAAATGGTTGCGATTCTGAACATAGTTTGCCGTTTCATATTCGTAGGTTCCGTATTGCCTAAAACACTGACACCGATGAATGATTGAAACGACCAAATGGCTGAGTATTTCAGTCAATCGCCTGCCCCTTGCCCCTCGCCCTTGTCCCTTTGCCTTTTACTTCCGCCCTTTACCGTTTCACCTTTTCCCTTTACGCTCTCGTTCATGTGGCGTTTCATTCGTTACGTCGTCTACGCTGGTCTCGGAATTTTTCTCGGCGGTGTGATTTTCGAGGCGGCTTCCCTGCCGCGAACGGGAGATCTGCGCAGCCAAAATCCCGCCACGACCTCTCTGATTGAAGCTCGGAATCGCGAATTTCGCGCAAAGGGCGTCGAGCCAAAGCGATTCCAAGTCTGGGTGCCGCTCGACAGGATTTCTCCAAACCTCCAGCGCGCGGTGATTGCCGGCGAAGACACCAACTTCGCGACGCATCATGGTTTTGATTACGACGCGATCCAGCGCGCGTGGGATCAGGCGCAGAAGGACGCTGAGAAGGAAGCTCAACGCGAAGGTGAAAACGATTCGTGGCTGCCGAACTTGCCGGATTTCAAACGCGGAGCGTCGACCATTTCTCAGCAGCTCACGAAGAATTTATATCTTTCCAGCGAGCGCTCGTTCATGCGCAAGGGACAGGAAGCACTAATCACTTATTTCATGGAGCGCAACCTCTCGAAGAAGCGGATTTTGGAGCTGTACCTGAACGTGATCGAGTGGGGTGACGGAATTTACGGCGCGGAAGCGGCTTCGCAATACTACTTTCACAAACCCGCCGCCGTACTCAACGCGCGCGAAGCGGCTTTTCTCTCGGCGATGATTCCGAACCCGCGCACCGTCTTTAATCCGCAGGTAAATCCCAAACGCGTCGCGCGGCGGCAGCGCATCATCATGCGCTTGATGCCGGGCGTCCGGATGCCGGCGTGAGTTTAAGACCAGTGCGTGAGCCACGTCGCAAACGCAATCCATGCGTGCGTCCCGCCGATAACCAAACGCAAAGGATGCGAGATAACGATCAGCGCGCCGCCCAACATAGTCGCCCGGTGCGGACGGCCTCTCGTCACAATGTCGAAAATGATGCATGGGACTATAAACAGATCCGCCAAGCCATAGAACATCAGCGGCCCGCCGCGCTCAATGAAACCAATCGGCCAGCGCGCCACACCGGCGGGCAGAAGCGCGATCGAGGCAAGTAACATCAGGCGCTTGTGCGTATCCAGCTTTCGTCGGAAATAGAAGGCAGCACCCACCAGAATCCCGAATACCAGCATATCGCCGAGCGGTATCGTCAAGAATGAAAGTGGATTGACGTCCGGCAGCGGCGATGGTCCCTTTGCCCGCACGATTGCGGTGAAGGTGCCGATGATAATAATCAACACAGCAATAACACCGCCGGCCACGCCCAATTTCATGTGGATTCGCGTGCGCTTAGTCGCGACCAAAGTTGTCTGCGTCACGAACAAAGCAATCCACGAACTGAAAACAATTCCGTGCAGAATGAGCAACGGAATCAGCCGCTCGGAATGAAAATAAGGCCGCAGATAAAACGTGCGCGAAAAGCCGACAAAGACAACGAATAGAATCGTCATCGCCATGCCGCTATAGAAAATGCGCTCGCGTGTCTTCGCTTGCCGCTGCGTGTCAATGACTTCTGAGTAGACTGCCATGCTTTGCGTCCCAACCTTTACTTAGTGAATTGCACTATGCGAAACGTTCTTATAAACCAAGCCACCCTTCATCACAAAGACCACGCGCCGCACGGCGGTGATATCTTTCAAAGGATCGCCGTCGAGCGCGATGATGTCCGCTTGCAGACCCGGCGCGATTGACCCGATCTGATCCGACAAACGCATAGCCTCAGCCGCGAGTGAATTCGCGGATACCATTGCAGTCATCGGATCGACTCCGCCATCACGCACGCGATCGATGAACTCTTCGGCGTTACGGCCGTGCGCGCCGGCAACTGCGTCAGTTCCGAAAACAATCTTCAACCCCGGAATCTTCGAGGCGCGCTGCACCAGTTCGTGATTGAGCGACAAGACGCGTTGCATTGCGGCGAATCCTTCTTCAGTGTAGCCCGGCGTTCCGAGATACCTTTCCTTGTTGGCGAGATAATTTTCGATGACGAGACCGGCCTGCGGATCGAGATAAGTTCCCTTTTGCGCCATCATCCTCAAGTCGTCATCAGTGGCCATCGTGCCGTGTTCAATCTGTGTGCAGCCGGCATTCGTTGCCGCGCGCACGGCATCTTTGTAAGCGTGCACGACGGCACGCAAACCTTGCTTCTTCGCTTCATCGCACGCGGCATTCAGTTGCTCTTGTGAAAGCGTCATGTTGCCGCCCTGGCGAATACTGGCTGCGGCGAAGATTTTGATTACGTCCGCGCCGGCCTCTTTCTGTTTGCGTATGAACGCGCGAATCTCTTCCGGCGTGCCGGTTTGTGGCCCACGACCGACAAGCGGTTCAGCAGAAGTCAGAATCCGCGGCCCGGGGAGAAGACCTTTCGCGATCGCATCGCGCAAAGAGATGTCCGCGGACGACCCGATGCTCTGCACCGTCGTGAAGCCGGCCATCAAAGTCGCATACGCATTCGCCGCCGCCGCATAGATCGCTTCCGGCGTCGTGCCGCCCTGTCCCGCGTTCTTGCCGTCTTTGCCGAAGATCCACGTGACGTGCACGTGCGCATCGATCCAACCGGGCATCACGGTCAGCCCGCGCAAGTCGTAATCAATCGGCCCGGCTTTCGGATCGACGGCAACGATTCGCGAGCCTTCGACCACAATGCGCGTGTTGCGGAAAACGTGGCCTTTGCCGTCGAAGACAGTGCTCGCGGCAATCACAATTCGTTTCGGTTGCATGGGTAGTTGCGAAAAGACGCGCGGCGCAGCTACGTGGAAAAGAACCAACGCCACAACCGACGCAAGAGCTTTTGAAATTCGCATGGCGCGAGATTTTAAAACAGGTTGCCGTTTTTACGGAACAGTTTTGTCGGTGCGACGCAGTAATTGATCAAATCGAGGATCAGAGCGCAGGTTTTCGAGGTGCGGATCGACGCGCACGAAAGTGAAGCCGACGGCGTGCTCCCGTTCAGCCTGGGCCAGCCAGCGAAACGCATTTTCGCGATCGCCGAGCAAGCAAAAGATCACAGCAATCTCGTATGCCGTCACCCAATGCTCGCCGCGCTGCGCAATGATTTGTTCGAGAATCTCGCGCGCCTCGTCGTGATGTCCAGTCGCCGCCAGCACGTGCGCGCGTTTTGCGCGCGTCGTCGGCGTCTCTCCGGCAAAAACCCGTTCCTGTTCGTAAGCCGCCAGCGCCTCAGCCGTCATGCCCTTTCGCTCGTAAGCCCAGCGCAGAATTGTATGCGCGGCTACGCCACCCGGATCGAGTTCGAGCGCTTTGCGGCATTGCGCGATGGCATCGTCAAACCGGCCTGCGAGAAATAGCACGTTGGCGACGGCTGTCGCGATTACCGGCGACTGCGGTGAAATCTCGCGCGCGCTCTCAATCTCGGTTGCCGCTTCTTCGTGCCGGCCCATCGCCGACAAGCTGTACGAATACCAGCGGTGCGCCACCTGATTGCGCGGATTCAAAACGATCGCTTTCTGTAATTCGCGCTCGGCGCCTTCCCAATCGCGGTCGTAATGCAGTCGCACAAACCCCAGCGACCCATGCGCCTCGGCCAAGGATGGATCAGCTTTGACGGCGTTCAGCGCCGCGTGCTTTGCGCGCTCCCAGGCTTCGGGCGGCGGTGGCTCGACGTACCAATTGAGCAGCGAGTAGCAATCCGCGAGTTCGGCATACGCTTCCGCATAATCAGGCTTGAGTTCGACTGCGCGTTCAAGCCGCTGAATTGCCTGCCGCAAACCTTCAGCGGTGCGGCGCGTGGCGTAGTAACGGCCCGCGGTATAAAGCTGGCGCGCCTCGTCTTCTTCACCGGGCGAAGTCTTGGGCGTCGGCGTCTCAACGGTGGAGGTTTCGAACGATCGAACCGCAGCGGCCGCTGCTGCTTTCGCACGGCGCGGAACGGCTGCTGATCCCACAATTTTCTGTGGCGCCGGATTCCGCGTTTTGCTCAACAACTCTTCAAACGCGGGTTCGCCGCGCAACGCGTCCCACGTAGGCTCAACGCCAAGCCAGACCAGCCAGCCTTCGTTGATACGGTGCGCTTCTTTCAGCAGCGCGAGCGCTCGGTCATACTCGCCGAGGTGCAGATGAATCAATGCGGTGTGATACGGCGAGACGTAAGCACGCGCGGAAATTTCTTTCAACTGCCGGAGCGCCGCGCGTGCATCGTCGGCGCGACCGGCGACGGCGTATGACGCACCCAAACCCGAGACGAAAAACTGGCCGCCGCCCGAAAGCTGCAAAGCCTTCTCGGAAGCTGCGATTGCATCATCGCCGCGGCCGGCACCTCGCAAAGTCCAGGCGAATGTCGCCAGGCCGTACACAAAATCCGGCGCGGCTTCGAGCATATTTTCGTACGTCGCAACCGATTCTTCGAATCGACGCGCCTGGTAATAACACCAGCCCAGCGCCTGCACCACACTCGGCGATAACGGATCGAGTTCGCGCGCGCGCAAAATCTCGCGCAGCGCCTCGTCGAATCGGCCGGTCATCTGCAAATGAAAGCTGTACCAGTGATGGCCCGTCGCATAGTTCGGATTGATCTCGATTGCGCGCCGGTGATGCGCCTCGGCGACTGACCAGTCGAAATCGTGCGTCACCGTGGCGAAGCCAAGCGCGCTGTACGCCTCAGCCGCTGCCGTGTCGAGATCGACCGCCTTCTGCGCCGCCTGCTTTGCCGCCTCGGAGCATTCCTTGAAGGGCTTTACCCCGAAGACGCCCAGCCAGTTGTAGTAATCGGCGATTCCCGTGTAGGCGAGCGCGTAATCGGGGTCAAGCTCGATCGCGTGGTTGTAGCACTCGATCGCGCGCGCCAATCCCGATTCGGTGTACGTGCTCCAGTAGTAGCGCCCGCGCAGATACGATTCGAAGGCTTCCGGATTTTCAGTGCCGCGCTTCGAGAGCTGGACGCGCTCATCGCCAGTCAGTTGCGGAAGCAGCGCGGTGGTCACCCGCTTAGAGATCGAATCTTCAATTTGCAGCACGTCAGTCGATTGCTCGTCGAACTGCTCCGCCCAACGCGTCGTCCCTTCCCCAATATCCATGAGCTGCGCTGTCACGCGCAGCCGGTCGCCGACACGACGGAGACTGCCGTCAACGATGTAATCGACGTGGAGATCTCGCCCCGCGACCAGCGGGTCAACCGTCACGCCTCGATAACGGAGGACACTGCTGGTTGGCCGCACCACCAACCGCCGCACGTTGCTCAAGCGCGTGATGAGCGCGTCGGCCAAACCGACGCCGAGATATTCATCGCCGGTGTTTTCAATCGGCGAGGTCAACACTTTGAATGGCAACACGGCAATCGATTGCTGGCCCAGCCGCGATTCAATCGGCAGCATCGGCAGCGCCGCCAGCCGGTGATTCAGCTTGCGCAGCAGAGTGTCGAAGCGCGGATGGCCATGCAGACGATCGAACTCGGGATCGACAGCCGCCCAAAGTATCCACGCATCCTTCAGTTCAAGCGCGCGCTCGAGCAGATCGAGCGCCGGTTCATTGCGTCCGAGCGCGCAATTCACCAGCGCCGCGTGATAAGGCGAGATGTAACGCCGCGAAGCTACTTCTTCCATTTCGCGCAAGACGGCTTCGGCTGAGTCAACGTCGCCGGCTTCCGCATGAGCGGCCGCGAGCCGACCAAGCGTGTGAGACGCTTTCCCCATCATCTCGATGGATTTGCGCGCTGCCGCGATTGCCTCGTCATGCTGGCCAATCGCGCTCAACAAATAACTGGTCCCGTAAAGCAGCATTATGTTGCCCGGCTCTGTCTGAAGCCGGTCGCGAGCCATCGTCAGCGCCTCGTCAAATCGCCGCGCGTGATACAAACACCAAAGCACGCTGAAGCGCGAGATGATCGAAAACGGATCGAGCGACACGCCGGTCTGCGCTTCGCGCAAAGCTTCAGTGAAGCGGCCTTCCATTGCCAGTTGAAACGCGTACCACGTGCGCACGGGCGCATAATTCGGATTCAACTCGATGGCTTTGAACAGTTGCCGCTCAGCGCTGTCCCACGAGAAGTCGCGGCTCAACTTTGCCTGGCCCAGAGCGCCGTGTGCTTCCGCCAACGAGGGGTCGAGCTCGACCGCGGTGGCCGCCGCTTCGTACGCAGCGATCGCGCACTCGCTGAACGGCAAAACAGAAAAGATTCCCAACCAGTTGTAATACTCAGCGATGGCGGCGTGCGCTGCGGCGTATTCGGGATCGATGGCGATCGCCTGGTGATAACAAACGATCGCTTTGGCGAAACCGTCTTCAGTAAACTTGTTCCACTGAGCACGTCCGCGTAGGTAAGCTTCATGTGCTTGCGGATCGTCGGTGCCGCGCTTCGCCAGGTTCAGCCGCTCATCGGTCGTCAGATGCGGCACGATTGCTTCCGCGACGTGCGCCGAGATTGCGTCTTCCAGCGTCAGCACGTCGGTAAACTTCTCGTCGAACTGTTCCGCCCACGCGGTCGTGCCATCGCTCACGTTCAGCAACTGCAACGTCACCCGAATGCGATCGCCGCCATGTCGAATCCGGCCGTCGAGCACAAACGCGACTCCGAGTTCCCTTCCCGCTAACAGCGGATCGGTCTCGGCGCTGTAACGCAGCACGCTGCTCGTCGGCCGCACGGCAAACCGGCGAATCGAGCTAAGTCGCGTGATGAGCGCGTCAGCCAGGCCCGTGCCCAGATAATCCGAACTCGAATCCGTGCCCGGCAGATCGATCAATTTCAAAGGCAAAACCGCGAGCGCGCTGTCCGATGAAGCGGGACTTGGCTTGAGCTGACCGGAAAGCGGCGCGTCCGGCAAACTCGAAAGCGGGCGGCCTTCCAGGTAGCACGTGATGTCGTCGGCCAACTGCGACGCCGACGGATAGCGCCACTCCGGCTCTTTGCGCAGCGCGCGCGAAACAATGTCCTCCAGCACCCCCGCGAGATCGCGCCGCAGAACGTCCACGGTCGCGCCGCGCGCAAGGTAGACTCGCTCGAGCGTCGTTTCTTCATTTCCCAGCTTCAGAAGATCGTGCGGACGCGTGATGATGATGTTGAGCGGCGCCGGCGGCTCTTCGCAAATCACGCGCGCGATTTCATACGGCGCGCGATTGAACAGGCGATATGGCCGATGGCCCGTCAGCAATTCGTAAAGCAGAACGCCAAGCGAGTACACATCCGTCGAAGGCGTAATCGGCGCGCCTTGTACTTGTTCCGGCGAGGCGTACTCGGGCGTCATGAGACGCATCGCGGTCGCCGTCGGATCGTGCGTAATGTCACCCGCGAGATCCGGATTCAGCAGCTTAGCGATTCCAAAGTCGAGCAGCTTCGGCACTCCTTCGCTCGTAACCTGCACGTTCGAAGGTTTGATGTCGCGATGCACTACCTGCTTCTGATGCGCGTAATGCACGGCATTGCAAATCGCGCGAAACAGTTTCAGCCGTTCGTTGATGCTCAGTTGGCGCTCGTCGCAGTAAAGATAGAGCGGCTGGCCTTCGATGAACTCCATGACGAAGTACGGCAGTCCGTCGTCGGTAGTGCCGCCGTCCAGCAGCCGCGCGATGTTCGGATGGTCAAGTGCCGCGAGTATCTGACGTTCTTTACGGAACCGCCGCAGGATAAAATCGGTGTCCATGCCGCGCTTGACGAGCTTGATGGCCACGCGTTTGTGGAACTCTTTGTCAACGCGCACCGCTTCATAGACGGCGCCCATTCCGCCGCGACCGAGTTCGCGCTCGATTCGATATGCGCCCAGCCGCCGCCCAATCAACGGGTCTGGCTCTTCCGCAAATGGATCGAATCGGTTTGCTTTGACGTCAGCGGGCACAAGATCTTCGAACGAGGAATCGCCGGTTTCGGAAGAGGTGAGCAGGCTGACAACCTTCTGGCGCAGCGTCAGGTCGCCGCCGCACACTTCAGCCAGGTACGACGCGCGCCTTTCTGCCGGGAGATCGCGCGCGGTCTGGAAAATGTCCTCAACTTGTCGCGAGCGTTCGGGGGTCATGACTCACTAGTGGCAAGCGTATACGAATTTCGATTGTATAGGAGAACCCGACGAATTCGAGGATGCACGCCTCACAACTAATTCGACGCAAGCTGGGCCAATCATCCTAGACGACGCTAAATAAAAGATCAACGACGGTCGGCGAAAATGTTTTCGTCCACGTACAGAATTGCGCAGGACCGCGCACTTGCGCTAGAACTACTGTATTGCCAGAACAAATCAACGGAGAAAAAATGTATCGCAAAAAACATCTCGCCGTCGCCTCGTTATTGTTAGTTGCCACAATTCTTGGTTGCAAGTCGCTGGGAAACAAGAACACCGGCACGACATCGAACAGTGGCAGCTCAAGCAGCGCTAACTCGAGTTCAACGTCCGGCAAACCCGACGACAAAGGTATTATTCATTCCGGCACGGGCACTGAAAAAGAAAAGCCTGCCGCCGGCAAGTCTAACGTGCAAGGCAAAGTGCTATTCAACAGCCAGCCTGCGCCGAATATCGAGGTGAAGCTGTGCGAGAAATTCAATCAATTTCTCGGCGGATGTCAGGGAGAGACTTACACTGCAAAAACCGACGACAACGGCGAGTATTTGATTAGGAACGTTGCGCCGGGAGTCTACGAAGGGCTCATCGCGAAAGTCTTTGATACGCCTTATTTTGTGTTCGCGACTTCCGGATTTATCGGCTCAGCCAAGTATGAACTGGAAGCGGACCAGACGTTCTTCGCGCCAGATTCCAATCTCTTCAAAAGCGATTTGAAATTGGTGAGTCCAAAAGCCGGCGCAAAAGTTTCGGCAGCCAATCTGGAAATAAAGTGGGAGAGTTATCCGAACGCTGCGTACTACAAGTTCAGCATCAATGCTGACAGTTCGAGCGGTGCCGAAACAAATTACGACTACATCAATAAGCGCATCGATGGCACGTCCTACGTTCTCGACATGCCGTTGAAACCCGGCAGCTATCGCATCACCCTTAACGCTTACAACGCCAGCGACGTGAAACTCGCCGAGAGTCCCGACGACATCACGTTCACGGTTAAATAGCTCTTGGCGAAAACCCTTTGCTTGCTGCATTCGTACTAAGTCACATCACATGCCTGCGGAGGTCACTTCAATGAAACGAATCGCACGCGTTACGTTCCTTCTCTTGGCTCTTACCATATTGCCCTTAGCCGTCAATGCCCAGGACGATCGCGCCGCCGATCGCGCGGCGATCAAGGCACACATCGAAAGCATCTTTCAGGCATTCATCGATAAAGACTCAGCGGCATTGCGCGCAACGCATGCTGAGAATTGGCTCGGTTATCTGGAAGGCTCGCGCACAATGATCAAAGGAATCGACGGCTACATGGAATGGAACCAGCAGGATCCTAAAAGCCCTTACGGAATGAAGAGTTATAAGTTCCGCGAGTTCGACATGATCTTCAAAGGTGACGCTGCATTCGTTTGCTTTATCGCTGACCTCGAAGCGAATTGGCCGGGATATTTGCCGCAACGCGCGTTGCGCATCTGCGATTTCTACACGAAGAATGATGGGAAGTGGATTCAAAGCGGCAGCGATACCGCAATGCATCTGGAAAGCCTGGAAGCGCAGTTCGCCGCGCCGCGACCTTTGGGTGATCAGATGAAGAAGCGTCTGCTGGATGCTCGTGAAGCTTTGTGGCGGGCTTTCTTTGCGGGTGATCGTGCATCATTAGAAAGAGCCCTTCCCGCGGAAACAATCGCCATCGAAGCGGGCGACAATACGTGGTCAAATCGCGAGAAGGTGCTCGCCGATTCGACCGAGTTCGCTAAAGGCGGCGGCAAACTGGTCAAGCTGGAGTTTCCGCGGACTGAAATCCAGATGTATGGCTCAACGGCTGTGCTCTATTCAAATTATTCGTATGAATTGGAAGTCGGCGGCCAACGCATAAATCGCACGGGCCGCGTCACGGAAGTCTTTGTACTGCGCGACCGCGAATGGGTAAATCCTGGATGGCACATGGACAGCGGGAAGTGAACCCGTCGCGCCTCGACTGGCATGACAGCTATTTTTTCGTCGCGACGTCTCTGCGGCGATAAGTGAGCGGGATAAAGATTCATTGACCGCCAAAACGATACTTGCGTCAATTATCCTGCTCGCTGCCGCTCGCGGTTTGTAATAGACTTTTAGATAATCACTCTGCGCGACGATCGCGAAATTTTGTCGAGTCCCAGCTTTCTTTTCACCAAGTCCTCGACGTTCAGCGGCACGCCTTCGGCTTTCGCTTTGTGAATGAAGTCGCCGTCGATGTGGAAAATGCGCAGCTTCACAACGTCTTGCACCGAAATATCATTCAAGCCGGCGTTGCGAACCTCAGCAACAAACTCGGGAGTGACCTTGAAGATGCTCATCTTCACAAGGCTCTCGAAACCTTCCTTGCCAAACCCCATCTGCGCCGCTTCACGCACGAAGTTTGCATCGATGTGAAAGATGCGTGCTTTGACCAGGTCGTTAAAACTCAGGTTCGGAAAGCCAGTGTCTTTCATCTCACGCATGAACGCGGAATCGATCTTGAAAATCGCCGCCTTAAAAAGATCGCTGACTTCGAGCTTGCCAAAGTTTGCCGACAACAGATCATCCGCGAGTGCGGTGGTGACGTTCAGCACGGCTGCCGTCAACACTCTTTCTTCCGGGCTGCCGTCATGCCGCTCGTTCGAATCCTTTTTAAAGTCGAAACCGCGAGTTTTCATCGCGGAAAGAAAACCCGGATTTGGCGTGAAGCGGTATGTGCCTGAGCCCTTTTCGTTTTGAAAGTTGCCTTCGCCTTCAATGGTGCCCGCCTCGCGCGTGAGCCTGAAGGTCACGGGGCCACCTTTCAGGACCTGTTCGCGAGTCAGGCCCAATTCCGAGAATTCGAATGTGTGGCCGATGGTATGCTCACCCCATTTGTCAGTGCCTGTATTGCGACGCGTCTCAAAATTAAGGTTGATTTTCGAGTCGTCCTTTTTGGCCAACGAGCCCTTCCACTCACCGGTTATGACCGCTTGCGCCAGAACGCGAGAATCAGGGACCGACGAAAGAGTCAGGACGCCGGCGATGCCGGTAATCGAAGCAATCAGCGCCAGCGTGAAAACCGAAACCATCAATGTTCTGTTCGTCATAGAGTCTCCTCCAAGGAAGTCGTCATTGAATGAGCAAAGTAATGCCTCGAATTTAGTCTCTTTAACGCGGCGGCGCCATGAAGGTTCCCAAACTCTTAAAATGCTTTGATTGCGCGGCTAGTTAATGTATTAATCTTCGTCGGTTGTGTTAACTGCCATGCTACAACGAGTTATCACGATTCTTTACGATTTTGTCCTCTCACTCATCCACCTTTACACGATCCCGCAATTAATTGGATTTGCTTTGACGTCCGCGGCAGTCATCTTTATCTCGCTAAGGCGCGGAGACATCCAGAGATTTTCTCGCCGCGCGTTCCGAACCGACCTTGCCTACAGTGCGTGGTTTCCCCTTTACACCGTGCTGATCGGAATCCCGCTCTCGCTTCGGCTGTCTGGGTTCGTGACCTACCACGCTCCTTTCTTGCGCATTGGCGTGTTCAGCAACTCGCCGGCCTGGATTAATATTCCGCTCTTCTTCATCGCGAATGATTTCGTCCTTTATTGGCTGCGCCGTTCTTTGCATCAATCGCGCTGGCTTTGGGCGGTGCATAAGATTCACCATTCGCAGCAGGAGCTGAACTCCTTGACCACCTGGCGAGTACATTGGCTTGAATTTGCGTATCTTAATATCGGGGCCTTCACAGTGGGCCTGTTCCTGGGAAACATGAAGCTGCTTCATCCCGTGGTGATCGGACTGCTCGCGGCTTCTCAGTTCGCGCAACACTCAGATATCGAGTGGACCTACGGGCCCGTGGGACGCGTGATCGTGAGTCCGCGTTTTCACGCTCGCCATCATTCGGCGGCGCCGGAAGACATCAACGTCAATTTTGGGTCGCTTTTGATTATTTGGGACCACCTGTTTGGTACGGCGCGTAAGACTCCCGGTCGGCCACTTGCTTACGGCCTCGTCGCAGCTCAGGATGACGTGCCGCCATCGTTTCTGCGTCAGCAGTTTTATCCTTTCTTATATCTTTGGCGGAGCGCGCTTCGATCCCGCCGGGCTAAATTCAATCAACGCTACGCGCCGAAAGCCTGACGGACGAATCAGAACAAAATTGTAATTGCATCTCGATGAACTTCCGCGCCGAACGAGTTATCAAGTCGTGGGAGGCAATATCATGTTACAAACAAGGAACGCGTTTTCGAGTTTCTCAGTCAACGATCTGCAAAAGGCCAAAGAGTTCTATGGCAGCACGCTCGGGCTCAAAGTTTCTGAATCCGAGATGGGATTGGAAATTCATCCCGGTGACACAGACGTCTTCATATACCCCAAACCGAACCACACGCCGGCAAGCTTCACGGTGCTGAATTTTTTAGTTGACGATATCAACAAGGCTGTTGATGAGTTGAAGAAAAATGGCGTGCGCTTTGAGCACTACGAAGGCGAAATCAAAACGGACGAGAAAGGGATTCACCACAACGGCGGCCCCTCGATCGCCTGGTTCAAAGATCCGGCCGGCAACATTCTGTCAGTGCTTGAGAAAGGATAGTTACTTTTTTCGAAGACGAACTAACAATTGTGATCAGGTATCAGCCTACGCCCAACTGAACCCATGTTTCGACAATGGTAGTGATCGGATGCGCTTGCCCGTAACCGCATAAATCGCATTGGCGATCGCCGGCAAAACTGGCGGCAGCGCGGGTTCGCCGATGCCCGTGGGTGGGAAGGCCGTCTCAATAAAGTGAACTTCGATGGCCACGGGCGCTTCCGGCATGCGCGTGAGAGCAAAGTCAGCGAAAGTCTTTTCGACTGCGCGCCCGCTGCGGATGGTGATCTCGTTCATGCTGTGGGTCATGCCTTCAATCACTGAGCCCTGCACCTGATTCACGGCGTTCAAAGGGTTGACGATTTGACTTCCGACGTCGGCCGCCACCCAAACCTTGTTGACGCGCACTTTGTTCGACGCGTCGACGCTGACTTCGGCGACCTCGGCAAAGTAGCCTGAGTGACTGAAGTGAAACGCAACGCCTTCGCCGGTGCCTTTCGGCAGATTGCGCTTGCCCCAATTCGATTTCACGGCCACGAGTTCCAGCACGCCACGCATCCGCTTCGCGTTGAACGGAGCCCCTAAACCGCCGACGGGCGGAGCAGACTGACCCGGCGAGGGCGCCGGGAGCGGCATCGCCGGAGTATCGAGCATTGAATAACGAAACTCGATCGGATCTTTGCCGGCCGCCTGCGCAAGTTCGTCGATGAACGATTGGATCACAAACGCGATGCCGTTACTGCCCGGCGCGCGCAGCGCACCTGTGGGCACGCCACTGGGCATCACTGAAGCATCGATCGCGAAATTCGGCACGAAGCGCGCGGGAAATTCCGTTGAGTTCATTCCCGCGCTGGGATTAAACCTTTCACCCACGCCGAAGCTGACGAAATGATCCCGCCATGCGATTAGCTTTCCCGCCGCATCAACCCCGGCTCTGAGAAAATGAAATCCTGCCGGCCGATAGAAGTCATGCGTCATGTCGTCCTGGCGCGTCCAAAGCAGCTTTACCGGCACGCCAATCTGTTTCGCGATGGCCGCGGCTTCGACGACGTAATCGTTGTTCAAACGACGACCAAAACCACCGCCAGTGCGCAGCAGGTGAATCTTGATGTCTTTCTGATCAATACCCAGTGTGCGCGAAACCAGATTCATCGCCGCTGCCGGCGTCTGCGTCGGCGCCCATATTTCCAGCTTGCCTTCCTTGAAATGGGCTGCGCAATTCTGTGGCTCGAGCGGCGAGTGAGAAAGAAACGGATACGAGTAGGCAGCTTCGACAACTTTCGCGGCACTCTTTAGAGCACCTTCGACGTCGCCATCCGCGCGCAACAATCTGTGCGGCTTTTCTTTCGCCAGGACCTCGGCCTGTTGCGCGAAACCTTCACTGCTCTGCGACGCAGTCGCGCCTTCTTCCCATTTCACTACCAGCTTCTCGCGCGCAGTCGTCGCCTGCCACCAGCGGTCCGCGACGATAGCCACGCCGCTCAATAATCCGTTCAGTTCGCTTTGACCTTCGATCACGAATGCGTGGCGCACGCCGGGCATCGCTTTGACTACGTCGAGGTTCGCCGACGCGACCTTGCCGCCAAACACCGGACACTTTTCAAACGTGGCCCAGAGCATTCCCGGCAAAGTGAAATCAATTCCATAAAGCGGTTTGCCCGTGACGATCGGCAAATTGTCCACTCCGTGTCGCGGCGTGCCGACAATTTTGTAGTCCTTCGGATCCTTCAGCTTTACTTTTTCCAAATCGGGCGGCGTCAACGCGGCGGCCTTGTCGGCGAGCTTGCCATACCCAATCGATCGTTTCGTTTTCTGATGAATGACTCTGCCGGCCGTCGTGGTGAGTTCCGCCTCGGGAACGCTCCAGGTTTTTGCCGCCGCCGAAACCAGCATCGCGCGCGCGGCCGCGCCTACTTGCCGCATCGGATTCCAGGCTTGCGGAATCGCCGTGCTGCCGCCTGCAGATTGATTTGAATACTTGCTGGCGTCGTAATCCGCCTGTTCAATCCGTACATCCTTCCAGTCAACGTCAAGCTCTTCCGCAATCAACATCGGCAGCGAAGTCTTAACGCCCTGACCAATCTCAGGATTCTTGGACATGATCGTGACCACGCCGTCCGGTGAAATGCGGATAAAAGAGTTTGGGACGGGAATAACACGGGCCGGTTGCTGCTGGCCCTGCCCGAAGAGTGAAGGCTTCAAATACAAACCCAGCAGCATTCCGCCGCCACCGACAGCGGTCACTTGCAGGAATGTGCGCCGTCTAATCGAGTTCTGTTTCATGACGCCCTCCTGCCTGCGGCGGCTTTGTGAATCGCCTCGCGAATCCGTAAATACGTTCCGCAACGACAGAGATTGCCTTCCATCGCCGCATCGATCTGTGCGTCGGTCGGGTTCGGATGCTGTTTCAGCAACGCGGCGGCCTGCATGATCTGTCCCGCCTGACAGTAACCACATTGGGCCACGTCAACTTCCATCCACGCTTTTTGCAGCGGGTGGAGCGTGTTGCCGGCCAGTCCTTCAATCGTCGTGATCTGTTTTCCGTTAACTTCCGCGATCGTCGTGACGCAGGATCGTATTGCCTGGCCGTTCGCATGGACCGTGCACGCGCCGCACAGGGACATACCGCAACCGAATTTTGTCCCGGGCAGATTGAGAACTTCCCTGATGACCCACAGCAGAGGCATATCGGCGGGAACGTCAACCGTCACCGCCTTGCCATTCACAGTAAAGTTGAATGACATAAGCTGAACTCCTTTGGAGGGTTGTTATTTAACTCTGGAATGAAGAGGATTTCAATAGGAAGAGTGCCGTTTGAGCCTGCGGAACTTTTACAGAACCAGGAGCGGTAGCGACGGTCATAGATTCAACTTGACTCTGAATTCCGCTCGCTATCGCTCGCCGTTCTGTAACAAACCCGCGCAACCTTGCACACCGAAACACCCAGATTGTATCTTTCGCGACGAATCCAAAATTACATCAGGAAAGAAATATGTGTCGCAACATCAAAACCCCGCACAATTTCAAACCACCGGCCACTGAAGACGAGATTCGCGCATCGGCAATTCAGTTTGTGCGAAAGCTCAGCGGCTTCAACAAGCCATCAAAGGTTAATGAAGCCGCTTTTAATCAAGCGGTCGAAGAAGTAACTAGAGTCGCTACCGAACTGCTCGACTCGCTCGTCACCAACTCGCCTCCGCGTGACCGCGAAGTCGAAGCCGCCAAAGCGCGCGCCCGTACGGCCCTCCGCTTCCGCGGAGCACCGGCCGTGTGAGTGACTTTTGCCTTATCTGACCCACTCGCGGTGCCGACCGCATAGAAAACGATGCAAAATCTTCCAGCGGGATACCTTCTGATTGAACCTCGCGAACCCTTTCCCGGCTGCTTGGGAGTTTTGCTACACACCAACAATTTCGATCGATATTTGGAATTGGAGCGGAGCGCAGCTTCTAGACGCTACCACGTGCGCGCTGTTCTCTCTGATCACATCCCTCTCACAGGCGAAGTAGAGGAGTTGATTTCGAAGACGAGTGACGCATTACTTTGGGTCAATGGTAACCCTCTCACGATCAATATGGAGTTTCCTCATTACCTACCGGTCTTTTATGACCTTGTGCCCGCAGCAGATGGGCGGCTGTCACACATAAACGTCGACGTTGAAGCGAACCATCCTTCTCGTGCACTGGCACCTGCTAGAACTGCAGTTAATCAACTGCTAGACACAATCATGCGCGTCGGTTGGGTGCCTTTGGTGATCATGCGGCAAGACGTTTGGATAGAGGGTGAGAACGAGCCACTGGTACATCAGATGGCACTCCCGTTCACGCGAGGTATGACTATCGGTCCGCTTGGTGGCTTTACCGGATTTCCTAGATTTGCGCCATACGAAGCGTTGTTGAGAGAAGCGATCATAGCCACGAGCCCTTATTACCGTTTTCTATGCGCGTTCAAGTTGTTTGAGGGAGTGAATGTTCTCAGGTACGAGATTCGGAAGCTTGTAAAGACTTTTTCGATTGAAGAAGCGATGCCGGGCCCTCCTCTAGTGGACCACGCGATTCTACGTAACCTGGGATTCACGGAAGATTTTCTGCGAGGGATCAGGAGTATCACGGATCTGCAAAACAGTTTTCGTTCAGCACGAAACGCGATCGCACACTTTCTGATCACTGAAGGAGGAGGCAGTCCGCTACACGTTTCTAACGGGGAGGATTACCGATTCTATGCTATGGCCGGAGCCGCGCTGCTCCATTACGTCAACGTAGCCATATCTGCATTAATGCTCTACTTCAATCGCGAGGTTTACTCTCATATCGCGCGAGGCACAATTTTTATGCCGGATTACCGCGAGCGGTGTGTTATTAAGGCGGATCGATTCTGGCGCAGACAAGACGAAAGAGACACGGAAGACGAGGAGGATGAGATGGCGAAGCCAATGTTTTATTCAAATTAACAGTGGCGGAAAAGTAGAGTTCATAAACACTGCCTTTGTGAAGCGAATCGAGATTGTCCACCCAAGCGGTGGAAACGCTGGTGGTGGAACACTCTTCCTAGACGACGGAAGCGAGCGCGCTTTAGATGAAAACGCAATAAATTGGGTCATGAGAATGATGCCTGACCTCCTTGGCGCTCCTGCTCTCGGGACCCAAGACGCTTCATCGGGATATTGGAGTGGAAAACAGCCGCCAGAATCGGCCGATTCACCGACTGATGCTTCAAACCAAGATTGATAACTTTAGGCGGAGCATACATGACTGCGCGCAAAAGACATCCAGCTCGAGCGAAGGGCCGCAAGTACCCGACGGAAATATCTTCCGTCGCTTGGATGGATTTATTAGGGTACGGCGCGATGCTTAAGCAGGTGGGTTTCGATCCGAGCCACCCTCAGGCGGAGGCCGCAATCGATCGACTGAAGACATTCCAAACAGTCATTGCTTCGTTTGCGACGAAACATTTTCCAGCAATGCCCATAAATGATGGCGTTGCATTTTTTCATGACCTATCGCCGCGCACTAATCTTGTAACGTATGAATTTCTTGAGCAGGCCATAAATGTCCATAAGGCGGTAAATGAACTTGAGGAACAAAAAGGCCAGCCCGGCGCGCGAATGGTAATAGCGGTCGGCGCGAGGATGCGAATAAGCGGCGTAGTTCGGGGCGACCTAGGCCACAAGAAGAGCATTTTCAAAAGAGTCAACGACGGAGTTATTAATGCTGACCAAGCTGTCCACGAGGCTTTTCGAAGTGGACCGATTGCCGGTTTTGTGCCCCAGCTGCAAGCAAACTTCGCGTTTACAAAAGCGTATTGTGCTGACGACTCAGGGGGCAGTGCCGGACTTGGAGGCAATCGTTGTTATGTTGATCTTTGCTTATTCAATGATCCCCACCCTTCGTGGATTACTTTTAGCCGAAAGCAATCATGGTCAATGGATGGAATGGAGACGACGTTTGGTGAATTGAAAGACTTCAAACGCCAGATTGGCCGGCACAACGAAGTCGACGGAATCCTCAATGCTCTAGAAATTGCCGAACGGTTAGGGATTCTTCACGCGCTCGACTGACTTTGCACGGCGCCGCCATCAGAGGTTCGATTGCCTCGCCTATTCATCTAACTCCCCCCAACCCCTGCACACTCTGAATCAATTTCTCTGCGTCGTAGCCGGCGCCGTCTTTGAAAACGGTCTCGACGTTTTCGATGCTGGCCTTCGCGGGGGACTTTACTTCTTCACCGACCGCGAACGAAAGCCGATCTGTTTGCGAGCCGGAACCGGCGGCGACATCATTTGTCGAATCGCGTCGAACACAACCTTGAACTGGCGATCATACTTACTTTCGAGCTCATCCAACCGACGTGAGAGTTCGGAATTCGACGCCAGCATTTGCCGCAACTTTACGAAGGCCCGCATGATCTCGATGTTGACCAACACGGCGCGTTCGCTATTGAGCGCGCTTGAAAGCATCGCAACGCCTTGTTCAGTGAAAACGTAAGGAAGGTAACGCCGGCCGCCGCGGCTCTTCTTTGAGGTGCCAATCTGGTACCTCAAACGAGAAGCTTCATCAGCCGAAAGCTGAAACATGAAATCCGGTGGAAACCGCTTGAGATTCCTCTTTACGGCACGGTTTAGCATTTTGGTTTCGACGCCATAGAGGACCGCCAAGTCGCGATCCAACATCACCTTCTCGCCGCGAATGAAATAGATTGCTCGTTCGATTTTCTCGATCGGGATAAGAGATGAATGCTTCGATGAAACCGCTCGGGCTGTCATGTTGGCCGCGCATATTAGAGGAAAACATAGAATTGCGAAAGTGATGAATTTTGCAATTCGGACACGCCTTCATCTGACTGAACTCGTTAGGACAGTGACACGAGCCGGTTGCAATCTGTAATCCCCTTACCGTATTCCGACCAATCCCTGCACACTCTGAATCAGCTTCTCTGAGTCATACCCGATACCGTCTTTGAAAACGATCTCGACGTTTTCGATGTCGGTGATCTTTGAAGCCGGATTGCCTTTTACGATCATCAAGTCGGCTTGTTTGCCGACGGCGATTGAGCCGATGCGGAAATCCTCTCCCAAAAATTTCGCGCCGTTGAATGTCGCGAGCTTGATCGCCTCGACGGGAGTGAAGCCGGCTTCGACGAGCAGCTCGACTTCGCGCAGGTCGCCAAAGCCGGCGACGACTCCACCATTGCCGGTTGGGTCGAGGCCGGCGATCAACAAACCTCCAGCCGCGACAAACGCGCGTTCGAATTCCATCGACTTGCGAACCAAAGTCGGCGTCGGTGAATCCGCGGCGATGCGTGAGCGCGCGGTCAGGTAACGCACGCGCGCGTCGGGATTCATTACGTTCAGCACGCGCTGATTCAGGACCGCGCTGGGCGCGCCAATCGCGGTCGGTCCGCTCTGCGCCGACGCGAGCGGCGCGCCGGCTTCGAAGACAGGCAGCGTGGACGTGAGCGCAACGTGCTTTGCCACAAGCGTGCGAATCGTTTCTTTCACCGGCTCGCTGTTGATGTCGAGCTGGCGGAGGCTCGCGCCGACTGCTGCGCCGGGGCATTTGTCGGGCTGTTTGTTGGGAACGAATTCGGAATCGGGAAGCAAGCCGTGCTCGAGATTGTCTATGCCAATCTCAGCCGCTTCGCGATAGCCGATAGAACAAAGGTGGCCGGTGACTTTCAGGCCGCGCTTGTGCGCTTCTTCCACCGCCGCGCGGAGCTCGTCGCGCGTGATGTTCATGTAGGCTTTGAAAGAGGTCGCGCCCTGGTCAGCCCAGAAGTTCACCATGCGGCGCGCGTCGGCGGCATCTTTGAGCGTATGCATGACCGGAGTGAAAGAACCGACGCCCTCGAGGTATGGCGCGGTGATATGCATCTTCGGCCCAATCATGCGGCCGCTGTCGATCAGCTTCTTAATTTCCAAATCGAGGTAAGGCTGCACACTGCCGGTGGTGCGAATCGTGGTGACGCCAAGCGCGAGATACAGTCGCGGGAAACTCGTTCCCATGTTCGAATACATTGGCGGCGAGCCGCCCATGGGAAAGAACATGTGATCGTGCATGCCGACCAAACCGGGCAGAACTGTATAGCCCTTCAAGTCGAGCACCTGCGCGTTCGAAGGAACATGGGCATTTGCGCTTGGCGCGATTGACTGAATCTTTCCGTCGCTGATGACGATCGTTTGATCTTCCATCGGCGCCGCGCCGGTGCCGTCGATGACGCGCACGTGAGTCAATGCGATTACCGGAGCTTCGACGCGGATGAATTGTTGACGATCGGATTGCGGAGCTTGGGCGTAAGTCGATAAGCAAAGCGTCAGTAGTAAAAGGAAAGCGGTAGCAATTCTCATGGGCGTGGATTATAGATGGCAAAGCAAGGAGTTGTCTCTGTGATTCTGTGCGACGTCTGTGACCCTGTGGTGAAGAAGCGAATGTTCACCACAGAGACACGGAGGTCCACGGAGGCACAGAGAAGATCATCCGCGGATTAACGCAGATTTGCGCGGATGTTGTTCACGTGATGACCCGGATTGCCAGCGCTGAAGCGCTGGGTACCGAAAAAACTTAGTTGGTTATCGCGCTAACTTCGTCCCTCACCCAACCCTCTCCCAGAGGGAGAGGGCGAAAAGACAAGCCATTCGCTACCGCAGGCAGTTCTGTAACCGCGCCTTAACTTCCGGCCACTCTTCATCGATGATGCTGAAGAGAACTGAGTCGCGCACGCGGCCGCTCGGCAGAATCAAATGCTTGCGCAGGATGCCTTCCTGCTTCGCGCCCAGACGAAGAATGGCGGCGCGCGATTGTTCGTTGAGGACGTCGGTAATCAGCTCGACTCGATTACATTGCCAGTGCTCGAACGCATGCGTGAGCAGCAGCAACTTACTCTCAGTGTTTACGGGTGTGCGTTGTGCGCTCTTCGCCAGCCACGTATAGCCGATGGCGGCGGCGCGATCTTGAGGACGAATCTCGTAGAAGCGGGTGGTGCCGACAATGGCATCGTCCGCGCTCACGGGCGGGACGCCCGTGCCCCTCTTGCGAATGATAACAAACGGCAGTTCGCGTCCCTCGGCTTGTCCATCCAGTGCCGCCTGAATGTAATCCCTCATTCCTTCACGCTTCGGAATGATTGTGACATCCGTATTCCACAACTCGCCGTCGGCAGCCGCGGCAATCAGCGCGTCTTCGTGCGCGAGCGTCAATGGCTCAAGGCGCACGCACTGCCCTTCGAAGGTAAGCGGAGAAACGTTCACGGCTTTGCCGAAACTCTAACAGCATACTTCGGATGTCCGAAATCCCGACCGACTTTTTCCAAATAGGTCTCTCGCAGCGATCTCATTTCCGCTTCACACACAAGCAAAGGATTGCTTCAAATACTGATCTTGCTACAATTCCGGACTGTAAACTCGATCTTGAGTCATTTTTCAGATAACAGAAAGAGGCCGAAATGAAAAAGCTCACAACCACTCTGGCGGCAATCAGTTGCTTGCTTCTCGTTTCTTGCGCGGGCCCGCCCGGACCTCCGGGGCCGCCGGGACCCAGCGGAGTAAACACAGCCTTTAGGCACACGCACACAACCGCAAACGAGTGTGGCCTGCCCTCAGGAATTACCTTCAGCGTTGTGGACCATCCATCGCTAAATGGCAATGCGAGTGCGCTGATTTTTGTTACGGCTTTAATCGGGATCAATGCCGCCAGGACAGGAACCAACCCCAATTCGAATTTGTTGGTGCTTTACACGGGAGGTAGCAGCTTCGGGACTTGTCCAGCTAACCGTTGGATCATCGGCGGCGGCGATGTCACGACCGGAGCAGAGTATAACGTCATGGTCGTCCAACCCTGACCAGCCAATCTCGATGTCGCCTTTCGATCCCGAATGAGTGCGTCCCGCCGGAAGCATCAAAGAAAAACGGCTCCTGAATCTCAGGAGCCGCGATCGTTGTCGGAATCGATGATTGTGCGATGGCCGCTTCGGTTTACTTTCGCGCTTCCGCAATCTTCAGCGAATTCAGAAAATTGAATCCCGAGTCATCTCCAGGAGAACTGAAAACCGCGAGCGCAAACATTTCACGTTGATCTCCGATCTGTCTGGAGACAACGCGCGCGAATCCCCTCAGCATGCCGGCCGAAACCGAATACTGCCGGCCATTATAGCTGCCAAGCCGGATAGCTCGACCAGAACTGAATGACGCCGTGTAGCCGAGGTTCTTTGTTTGAAAGTAATAATTTATTCCTTCAATGAGGCCTTGAATCGTCGAGTCCGCGACGATCGCGTCTGTTGCGTTGTCATTCGCTCCGCGCACCCACATTACCGTGTACAGCGCTCCGTCGCTGTTACCAAGAATGTACGTAAACTTCACGATCTTCAGGTCACCATCGAGGATCGGATATTCGTAAAGAAAGCTGTTCCCAGGCACGCGTATAGAAAAGCGCGGACTGTCAGACTGATAGTTAATCCAATCTTCGGGTGCGGCCTTCGGAGCCAGTTGTTTGATGTTTGGGCTGCCGGCAATTGCGCCGGGCGCAACATCTCCGCGGCCAAGATATTTGTTTGAGAGCGTCTTGCGCGCGGCGGACGACTTTGCTAGTGCTCGATACGCAGAGAAGCTGGCCGGCGCAGGTGGTTTCGCAGCTTCGGCTTGCCTGGCTTTGCGAAATTCCCAGGGCGCCGTTGGGGTTGAGTCACTCCACAGCCCACGTTTCTCATTGCGCGCGGCTTCCTCGCAACGCGCGTAGAGTTCGCGATCGGCTACGCTTAACGCATAGTCGCCGCTGTGGTCGTACCAAGCCACTCCATCGCGGAGCATCTGCGAACCAATGTCGACTCCATTAAGCGAAACCTTGGCGTCAACGTAGCCACCGGAAACATCCGTGTAGTCAACGAACACGACTTTATCCATCACCAGCGCCTTCAAGTGCTCGCGGGCCAGGTCGCTGAATGGCTGGCCGCCTTCGGGAGGCGCGATTGCTTTCAACCGAATCTTGAGCGATCGGTTGATGTTGCTGACAACCACAGTATTGCCGGACTGAACTTCGGTGACTTTGGCCTGAAGCGTGGCAGCTCGGGCGACCGCGGCCCCGAACATCAGCGTGCAGACCAGAAGCAGGACGCGAATAACGGAAGGAGTTTTCATTGCACTAACCCCAGGAAGAAGATATGGCTTTAGAGAGCGAACTCAGTCGCGAGTTGGAGTTCTGCTTTTCGCAGTTCATATCGCCCACGCCCGAGATTGCCTTCCGGTCCCAGAGCGAGGCAGACGAAGTAGTCGCGGTTGAAGAGCCGCATCAGGAAAGTGACTTTGCCAAGCACCACAACCATCTCGTGCAACTCGCCGAGATCCAAATCCTTGCCCGAACGCATCGCGCTACGGACAAGCGAAGTGAATTCAGCGGCCGCGACGTCGAGGTTGGCTGCGTGGCCTTCCTCGGTGAAGAACTTTTCGACAGACAATCCGTCAGCGCCCATGATCAGCGCACCGAGGCTGCCGTCGGTTTTCTGAACGATGGTTTGCAGAGCTTCTTTGAACATCACTTTCAAGCGGCGGGTAGCTCGCCTCTAACTGTCGGTAACTTATCTCAAAAAACACCCGGTGGTCTATGCTTGCGCTTCGACCACCGGGCAAAACAGCTTTCGAAGCTGTATCAATTGGGAGTAACTGAAAGCTTTACCGTTCCGGCCGTTGTCCGCCGAGCGCATTCGGACGCGCAGTGCCACTCCCGGACGGGTTATTCGCGCCGGGCGCGCCGATCACACTCGGAGATTGCGGCGTGTTCGACTGCGGCTTCTCGCCCTGCTGCAACTCAGTCGGCGTCGGCGTGTTGGTTTGCGGATTGCCGAGCGGCACGGGCTGGGGCACGGTGGTCGTGCGCGGGCCTTGCGTCGGCGTAGTCGTCGTCGGCTTACCGAAATAGTCGGGCCGATAAATCTTCGGTGTGATGAAGAAGAGGATCTCCAGCGAACTCTTCGACACGGACTTTCGCTTGAAGAGATTGCCAAGAATCGGAATGCTGCCGGCACCGGGCGTGCGTTGACGCGACGAGATATCCTGATCGGCCAGCACACCCCCCATCACGGTCGTGCCGCCATCCGGAACCAGCACTTCGGACTGCATGCGCTGCGTGTCGATGCCAGGAACGCCACCAACAGCCAACGTCGGGTTGACGGTGTTGTTTTCGATTGTGATGCGCAGCACGACTGTTCCCGCATCCGTAATCTGCGGTGTGATGGACAAACGCAGGGGAACTGAAACAAACGTCGTGGTGACGACAGCAGTTCCTCCGGCAGCCTGAGTGGTCTGCACTGGGATCTGCGTTCCGCTTTCGATCTGCGCGGGACGATTGTTGAGCGCAGTCACGCGCGGTGTTGCGACAGTCTTCACTTCGCCACGATTTTCCGCCGCACTGATCAGCAAGCCGATTTGCGCGGTTCCAAACAGTCCAGTCGTTAAACCGATGACGGTGTTTGCGGTCTGCGCGGCAAGGTTTCCGTTTGGCTGGTTCGTGCCCAGCATCCGGTTCGTCGGGTCAAAGAATGGATTCGTATTTCGATTCGGCGGCGGCCCACTGAACGATCCTGTCGAAGCCTGAGGAGCGGTCAACAAAGATCCTAGTCCATTGCGGCTCGCGTTGAATACGCTCATGTTAAGCTGCGCGCCCAATTCACGACTGAAGTTGCGCTGCGCAATCACGATACGCGTTTCGATTTCGACCTGAGGCTCAGGCTGATCGAGGATCGCGACGAGCTGCCGGATCGCTTCGATGTTTTCCTTCACGTCGGTGATGATCAGCGTGTTGCTGCGGCCATCGACTTCGACTGAGCCACGGCGCGAGAGTCGTCGCTTGATGATCGGTAGAACACCTTGGTCGCCGCTGCCGCCGGTTGCATCACCGCCAGCGCCGCCACTGAAACTCAGATTGGTTGCGCCGCCAGCGTATCCTCCGGTCGAGCCCGCAGCCTGCGCCAACGTGCCCGATGCCCGCGCGTAGTTCAAACGCACGAACTCAGTTACGAGCGGTGAGTTGTCCAGACGCGCGTCGCTGATGACCTTTTGCACTTCAGCTTCCTTCGCCAGCGTTTCTGACGTCGCAATGCGGAGAATGTTGCCATTCACTTCGGCGCCGAGTTTGTTTGCACGCAGCAAAGCGTCGAGCGCGAAATTCCACGGCACGTCCTGCACGTTCACGGTGACGGGCACGGCGCCGACTGAGCTGTCGATCACAAAATTGATGCCGTACTGCTCAGTGATGTAGTTCAGAATGTCGCGAATATCGGCATTGACGACGTTCAAGTTGATTGCCTCGCCGACGAATCCGGGCGAGCCATAGCGGCGGCCCTGATCGGACTGCTGCATCTGGTTCTGCACCGCCGGCGAAACCCCGGGCGCCGCCGGTGTCGGCGACGGCTCGGGATTCGGCTCTGCGGTCAACGTGGCAGGGGCCACGCGGACAGATTCACTTCGGCTAGCGGCGATCGATTTGCCGGCAACGACAAAAATGTTGGCTGACAATCCGAAGACGCACGCCAGCGCGCATGTTTTCGCGACGAAGATTTTCAGAGACTGCTTAGGCATTATTCCCTCCTCAGGGATTTGACTTCACTTTCCGCTACGCGCTCGTTCGAAATGCCTGTGCGAATTCGACGCGCCGCACCGAAGCGGCAGTTCAGTCATCATTGTCAAAGTCGAAGCTTTTGCCGGACACGGCTGGATTGTTCGACGGGTTAATGGCAGTCACTCACAGGGGACGCGACGGCCGGGGATTGCTACTGCTTTTCCGGCGCAGAGGACTTCGGGGCCTCGGGAACCGGAGCATTGGCGGGCGCCGCTTTGTCAGCCATATCTTCAACAGGGCTGGGCTTGCGCAGCGGCTTGATTTCAACACTCTTTTCGCGACGGCCATCAAGCCAAATCACATCGCGACGAAACACCAGGCGGCTCTCTTCGATAGCCACGAGCTGGCCGTCAAAGAACGTTTCGCCGGGATAGATTACGTAGGAGAGTTTGATCGGAGTCGCTTCAACCATCGCGGCCCAACCGCGCGGCGTGCGAAATATTCCGGTCACCTGCATTTCGTTGAGAAGCAGGGCGGTGGTCGGCTTGGGCGGAGGCACATGCGCCGCCGCGGCGGCCAACTTCTGCGCGCGATAACGCTCGATGCGCTCCTTAATCGACGGCGCGTCGAGCTTCGTCGTCGATTTTGGGGGCTTCACTACCGGCACATATTTCTTGAACGGATCGCGTCCGCCTTTTCTCACCGACACAGTCGGCTTGGAGGCTTGATCCTGCGCGCAGACGATAGCGGATCCACCGATCGTCATCGTCATTATCGCAGCCAAACTCAATCGAATTGTGCGTTCGTATTTCATCTCTGTTCTTCCTGGTCAGAATCGAACTTGTATCTACTTGCCGGGCGGCGGCGGCGCTGGTTGCGTTCCGGCGGGCGGGGGAGGCGTCGCCTGCTTCTGAAGTTTCTCGCTCGAGACGTAATAGGCTGTCAGGTCGAAACGAGCTTCCAGCGTTTTGTTCGCTAGCTGCTTGTCCAACTGCTTCACTTCAAAATTAGTGATCGACACGATGCGCTGATACTTCGCCATCTGATCAAAGAATGCGCGTAGGCCGGCGAACGAACTTTGGACCGCGACATCAATTTTCTTGCCGCTGTAGAAATCCTGCTGCACGTCATCTTTGGGCGTAAACCTGCGCACCTGCAAACTGGTCGCGCGCGCGCGATCCTGAATTCCCTGCAACACGTTTGTCAGTTCACGCTGCTCAGGCAGCAGAGCACGCAATTCGTCGAGTTCTTCCTGCTTGTTCTTGTAAGCAGTGCGGAACTCGTTCAGGCGCTGTGAAGCGATTTGCGCTTCCATGTTGGCCTTTTGCAGCACGGCGATCTTGTCGTTCAGCTCTTTGGTTTCCTGGCGCGTACCGCGCGTGACGAAATACCAAAAGCCGGCGTACATGCCGAGCGCAAGCACGACAAAGATTGCCAGGCGCAAGTACCAGGGAATGCTGTTGAGACTTCCGATTTTCATATTCGTTTCCTTGCCGAAGTTAAGTTGCGACCGAGTCTATTTCTTGGCGACCTGATTCGTGGGCGCCGGATTCTGCTGGTCTTTGGGACGGGCGTAACTGCACTTGATCGTGAAGGCCACAACTTCAGGCTGGGGAGCGTTCGGATCTGCAGCGGCAGCCGCGTTACCGGTTTTCGAAGCCTGCACCACCTCGCGAGAGGTCTCAATGTTCAGGTTTGTGAACATGCCGGACGAAAATTCCATGCTCTGGCCAAAACGCGTAACGGCAGCTTCATTCGGCGACTCACCCTTAATGGTTATTTCGGACTCTTTCTGCTCGACGCTCTTTAGATAAAGACCGGGGACGCCATCAAACCTCGCCTTGATCTCTTCCAAAACCGCGCTCGGGCCTTGCTGAGACGCACGCAGTTTTTGGATCGCCTGAACCCGAAGGTTAATGTCCGCGATCTTCTTCTCGAGGTCAGCCTGTTCCTTTTTGACGGCGTTCATCTGATCGTTGATCCGCTTCTGGCGATCCAACTCTCCGACGGCCGCCGTGTGCTGGCGGTTCGTGCTGACGTACTCATAGCCAATGCCCAATACGAGCAGAGCCATCACGGTCAGCGCCAACAGGAACGTTTGTGTGCGCGTGCTCGAGACTTTGTCTTCGACGAACGCGACGCCGACGGAACGATCAGTAATCGATTCTAAAAGGTTAACTTTGATCACCGCGCGTCAACTCCTCTCAGCGCTAAACCAACGGCAATGGCCATTTCGGGAACGATCTCGCGCATATATTCAGGGTCGAAACCTCGAGCATCCACTCGAATTTTGCGAAATGGGTCGAACATTTCGACGGGGACTTCAAATCTCTGCGCCAGGAAATCGACCAGACCCGTCAACTTTGAACCACCGCCTGACACCAAAATCTTTTCAACCGCCGAATCACCTTCTTCGACCGTGGCGCGATAGAAATCCATCGTCTTCTGAATTTCCAGCGCCAGAATGTCAGACACTGTGTCGAGAATTGGCGAAATGTCGCGTTGCTCTGCGCCCTCCGGCAACGGCATGCCGCGCTTTACAGCTTCGGCTTGATCGAAGGTCAGACCCAATTCCTTTTGCAACAAAGACGTGTATTGATTGCCACCGAAGGTCGCGTCACGCGTGAATACCGATCGCACGCCGTTCAAAATATTTATGTTGGTGGTAGAAGCGCCAATATTCAGCAGCGCCACGATGTGTCCAGGCTGCGGGTCGTAATTGAGCTCGTAGCAATTCTGGAGCGCGAACGCATCAACATCGACGACCGCCGGTTGTTTTCCGGCGAGCTGGATCGCCTGCTTGAGATTCGCGACCTTGTCACGCTTACATGCCGCCAACAACACATGGATCGCATCATCAGATCGATTCATCACGTGAAAGTCGAGATTTACGTCTGAGATATCGAACGGAATGTGCTCCTCCGCATGCCACGCGAAAGACTCCTGGAGTTCCTCTTCGCTCATCTGCGGCAGCACAATGTTTTTGACGATCACTGAGTGACCGTTCACACCCGCGGCAACTTTCGTCGTCTTGATTTTGTGCTCGTTGAAAATGCTGCTGATCGCGTTTGAGACGGCGTTCAATTCCATGATTTGGCCGTCAACGACGGAATCTGCTTGTAGCGCTTCGAAACCGAGACTGAGCAGTTGCAGGTCGTTGCCCCTGCCTTGTAACTCAACGGCCTTGACGGAACTCGAGCCAATGTCAACGCCGACCATGCTTGTCTTTCCACGTTTGAGCATCATGCGTTACTCCTTGCGACTTTGAACATCAGCAGGCGTTGACGCCGTACCCGAGCGCGGGCGCGGCGAGCGCGCGACAGACGTGCGCGCAGAAACCGAATCTTGGGGGAATACTTTGATCTTTTCATTGAAGGTCTCGGCAAATTTGGATTGGAAGTTTCTTTTCCGAAGGCGGGGCGACCTTGTTCCGGCGGACTTCCGCTGCGACGCTGCGGAAGTGAAAAGGAACGGAGCGCTACTAGGAGAGAACCTGACGCTCACACCGCCATTCCGAGACTACAATACGCTCAGAAACATTGTCAACATCATTTTGCTTCGTTTAACATCGAATTGAGTGAATGTGACCGAATACTTTTGACGTGAGCACTCAGACTGAGCGCGAGTTGTGCGGCTGCGGGAGAGGCTGTACGATGCGCGCTTGCGCAAAAAGCTTCGCAAATTGCTTTGGTTGTTCATCCTCCTGCTGGCCGTGGCTGCGCTTTGGATTTATTGGAATAGACCGCCCAAAGTGGACATGGCGGCCTACGTTCCCGCGGAGTCACTGGCGTTCCTTGAGGCTGACGATCTCCCCGCCCTTGCAAACGGGATCTCGCGCACAGAGGCTTGGCGCGCGTTGGCTGCACCACTGGGAGCGCCAGAACGACTAGTTCCACAGCCCTGGCTAATTTCATTGGCGCGATACACCGGAATCGGATCAGCGGAATCGGTCCTGCTCGCGCGTTCTCAATTCGCGCTCTGCTTCACGCAAGCCCAAGCCACCGAGAGCGGCAACACGCTGACAATCAGACCCATCGCCGCATTGATTATCGAAACGCACACGTCGCAACGTCGAATGCAACCTGCCATCGAGAAGTACGTCGAGCAGTTTGCGCGTCGAGCATACGGCACCGAAGTTAGCGCCATGCGAAAAAACGTTGACGGTGTGGAACTTGTCGAATGGTCCGCCGCCGATGCGACGCGCAAATTAGTGCTGACCACAATTGATACTGTTGCCATCATCGGCAACGAAGAATCGGTGGTCACGCGGTGCGTTGGCGTTCATGCTGGAAAGCATCGTTCGCTGGCAGAAGACGCCCAGCTTGGTTCCATGCGACAACAAGTCGCTGGGGCGCACCCCGACGTCCTTGCGTTCGTGCCAAAGGCGGGAGTTAAAGCAGTCATCCAGGCGTGGGCATTGTCCCGCGCCGGCAATTCGTCGCAGGCCGCAGCGATCGCTCCACTCATATCTAACACGTTTGGAGATCTTATCGACGCATTCACTTGGAGTTCGCGTTTCGATGATGCGGGAGCCGAGGATCATTGCCTTGTCGCTCTAGCGCCTGGCGTCAGTCAACAGATCCCAACCATCGCGTCGGGCGAGCCGTTCGGAACACCCAACGTTCCTTTTGCGCCGGGGGACGCTACTTCAGTCACATTGTACAAGCTGAGCAATCCTCAGAGTTTCTGGCGGGAATTGAACGCAGTCATCTCCTCACATTCCGACGTAGTCGGAGCAATCGCGGCTCGGCCGCTGTTGAATGGATTGCTTGAGCCCTACGGTATCTCGGACGCTGATGCGTTTTTCGCCGCGATCGGCCCGCACTTGCGGATTATTCGCCTGGAAAGCTCGACCCCAGCCGTGCTAGTCGCTGAGGCCCTGGACAAACAGGCGCTGCGAAAACTAGCTGAACAGCGTGTGGGAACCAATGCTAAGGCCGAGAATCTGGGTCAGGCAGAAATGATGGTGTCCGCCACAGACAATTGGAGCGCCGCATTCGTCGACAACTATTTTCTAACTGGGCCAGATGATGCAGTTCGTCACTGTCTCGAAGCTAACGCGCGTGGCGAATTGCTCACCGCCGTCGGATCGTTTCGCCGCGCGCAATCGCTGGTCGATTTATCTCTGCCGATTTTCTCTCTCTCATTCGCCGATGATAAGGCTTCAGCAATCTCGTTCGTCGAGTTGTTTTCGAAAGAGGAGAGGTCTGCGTTTTCAACTAACGCCGCAGCCATTCAGCAAGGCGCAGCATCGTTGGAGTTTTCGGCGAGTGTCACGACAGTAAGAAATGCTACGTTCGAGTGGACCTCGCGCTCATCGTTTGGTTTATTAGGGTCGCTCCTTACAACATTTGCGCCGGAGAAGAGGCGTTGAGCAAGCGACCGCTTCTGATCGCCACCAGTAATCCAGGCAAGTTGCGCGAGTTGCGAAGTCTGCTGGCAGATTTACCTTTCGATCTAATTGGCCTGACGGACATCCCAAACATTCAAATCGTTGACGAGTACGGCTCGACGTTCATCGAGAACGCTACGCTCAAAGCAGTCGGCTATGCAGCACAGGCCCGAGTTTTGACACTCGCCGATGATTCAGGATTGGAAGTTGATGCGCTGAACGGCGCGCCCGGAGTTCGCTCGGCCCGTTACGTCGATCCGAGCGCCTCGTACGCCGATCGGATTCGCATATTGCTTCATGAGGTCGAAAAGACTGGAGATTCAAACCGCACGGCCCGGTTCGTCTGCGCCGTCGCCGTCGCGGCAAGCGACGGAAACATTCTTTACGTCACGCAGAAAACGTGCGAGGGCAGGCTCGCTGAATCACCGCGGGGCAAGGGAGGCTTTGGTTACGATCCGATTTTCATCCCGGATTATTACGATCAAACGTTTGGGGAACTGCCCGCCGACCTTAAGAACCAAATTAGCCATCGAGCGGTCGCGCTGCTTGCGGCGCGTGGGTTCCTCGCTTCCTTGACCACTCCTCGAAGCGACGGCTAGAATGGCGCGTTCGTTTGCGCAAGTAGCACAAGTCCTTAGGAAACGAGACGGGGCGTAGCACAGCCTGGTAGTGCGCTCGGTTTGGGACCGAGAGGTCGGAGGTTCGAATCCTCTCGCCCCGACCATATAAGCCCTCCCGCCGTTCGCCAACCTCGGTACTCAGACCTACGAAAGTGACCCACTAATCCAATTCCAACTTTTTCAGCAAAAACCGCGAAAATTTGCGCTTTTTTGCAGACTTTCTCGCTCGTCTGTGGTATACGTTTCAAGCAGTTTTTCAATTTTGCTGACGTTTTGGAGGTGGGACACCACAAATGGCGACCACAGCAACTGGCAGGAAACGAATGACGCAATCGGACGTTATCAACTACTTTGCAGAACGAACTGGAATGAAGCGGGCGCAGGTCAAGCAGCTCTTCGAAGACTTGTCAAACCTTGCAACTAGTGAAGTTAAGACGAATGGCGAGTTCGTGCTTCCAGGTTTCGGCAAGCTCGTTCGTTCAGAGCGGAAAGCTCGCGAAGGGCGTAACCCCGCGACTGGCGAGACGATCCAAATTCCCGCGAAAACAACGCTAAAATTCCGTGTCGGCAAGGCGATGAAAGATTCGGTTCTGCCGCGGAAATAAGGCCTGAAACGCCGCAAAGTCGAGCCTCGCGGCGAACAGAATCGACACCGGCGTAGTGTCCCTAAAATCAGGGCGCTTCGCCGGTGTTTTCCTATTTCACCGAGATAGACGGTCGCAGGGGGCCTTTTCCTTCGGTTTTCCGAACGAAATTAACGAGGTCCAAAAGAATTAACAATTCTGGCGTAAATAACTCTTCCCGTGATCCCCTGCACATGTTATAGTTTCCGGTTTCGCAGTCACAGTTTAGCCGTTCTGTGGCCCTCGCTTGGGTTCGGACTGTGCAAACTATCTGAAACCGCAAGGACTTTGCATCCTGTGCACTTTCGGAAGCATCTATAGTTAGTTAAATCACAAGCTGATTTTTTGGCTGTTTAGAAGGAGATAATGTCAATCGTGAATCTTGATAAGGGCCTGCCGCTGGTTGAGCGGCTTCAGAGACTTGATCATATTCAGGCACGGCGGTTTTCCAAGCTCGCCGGCACCGTTCTGGAAATTGCCACCGAAGGTATTCTTCGTCATCTGGCGGCTTGCGATCGAATGGATGTGAATCCCGACATCTCAGCCGTCCGTGAAATTATCGACGACGCGCTCAACGGCCGACGTGTTTACGCGGAAGCCGCAGAGATCACACGCGCCGCCTAAGCGCAATTGAACTGCAATTCCACAAGAGGTCGCCCGCGTGGGCGACCTTTTGTTTTTCCAGCTTCCTGCTTTGTCAATCCAGCGTGCTAACATCGCGCTGTCCAAAGGTGCTCCCGTAGCTCAGTGGATAGAGCATCTGCCTTCTAAGCAGAGGGCCGCAGGTTCGAGTCCTGCCGGGAGCGCCACTGTTTGTCTCACAAGGCAGGTTGCCGTAAAGAATTTTTCAATGCAGAATTGATCGGGAATTCATCAATGCGGCGGCTATAGTTCAGTTGGTTAGAACGCCTGACTGTGGATCAGGAGGTCGTCGGTTCAAATCCGACTAGCCGCCCCATCACTAAATCCCGCTGGAGAACTTAATGCCTGAATCACAACGAACTGCGACCCATTCCCAAACCTACGTCGTCGATGCTGACACTTTCGAGTTTGAGACAATCGAGCACGAGAACGGCCAAGCCACGGTAATTCGCTTCGACCTCAACGATGCTCGCTATCATGCGGGCGATGTGCTTCTGGTGCTTGCTGGCACAGACATTCATTTTCACGGGATGATCGGAAAGATCGCAGATGGCTATGCGATTGCCACTGATCGACGCGGTTCGCTTTTACCTGCAACCACCCAGTAAGTCTAACTCAGCGTGTAAAACCAGATGGATGTCGAATCTCGACGTCATGGTCGAGTGGCTTGATATCGAGACGATGAAAACCCTTCTCCGGGTGAGTCGAAAGATACGTCAACGCAATCTGTCGATCGAGGGTTGAGCTAATCTCTTTCAAGAAAGGCTCGAAGCTAACAGGGGCTGCCGTGCCCTGGAAAAAAGCGCGCCCACCAGTTTCGTCAGAGAGTTTTTGTAGACAACTCTGTCCATTGGTGACCAGAAGTTGGTTTCCCAAAATCCCAGCGGGCGGAGCGAAGATTGAATAGATCGCAACACTGCGTCGTTGCGCTTCAGCAATTGCTCTGTCGAGATCGATGCTTTGGCCCGGCGCGGAGCTATCGACGCCTCGGGAAATATCCAACCCATCCGAAACAACAATCATGGCGCGGCGCCCGAGCGGCTGTGCGTCGAATCTCTTCAATCCTTCGATTATTTCAACATAAGGATTGTAAGGCCCCGCGCTGGCGAGGCCGAGCGGAGGCCGCAACCCAGCGGCCGCTTTATCGAGGTCATTCGTGAACTTCCGCCGCACTTCCAAACTTCCAGTGCGGATATATCCAATCATGACGCGGGAGCCAGACGGCAATTGACGAACAAAATCGGCAATCCCGCGCGTCTCAGTTCCGATCGATGAAACGAGATCGTCCTGCAACAAAACGGACAACGTAACCGGATTGTCAGCAGGCCGACGGATTGAGAGCAGGCTTTGCACGTCGCCATCTTCGCGCAACATGAAGTCGACCACGCGAATTTCGACTTCGGGTTTGTGTACTTTTATCGTGACTGGAATGGTAACCGGTCTGGGCGCTCCGCGATTTCGTCGCGACGCGCCTCCCTGACCAAACGACGCGAACGTCAGGAGGAAAATCGGCAGCACCGGCAAGAGCAGTTTTGGAAACCGCTTCATAGGCGTTAATCCTACAGAATTGGCGGCCCGAATGATATTACAGCCATCTGATTCAACCAAAACGGCTTTCGTTGGCCTCGATTGTCAGTCAGAGTATGATTTCCTGCCGAGCACGCACTCATGGAAGCGATTGAGCAAACTGGCAAATTGACGGAAAAGGACCGGCGCGCACGGCGCATTTGGAAGGCCGCCCCGTGGCTGGCATTGACCTTAATCACCGTCCTGCCACCGATAGCGCTAGCCCTCCTGGCACTAATCCTCGGCGGCGCACCCCTTTATTGGGTGTTCGCCATCACCGCCATTCCGTTCTCATTGATAGCCGCAATTGTGGTAATGGTCGTGCTGCTGTTTCTCCGAAGAAATTGGGTGAAGCGAGTGCGCGAGCGACTGGCGTCGGACGGGGTCACGACTGACGAAATCGACTGGTTCCGCTCCGAACTTACGAGCGGCGAAAAGCGCGCGCTGAGATCCCTGGAGCAACAACAGCCCTTGTTGGCTGACGCTTATCGCGAGACGCTGGCCTTGCGCCTGAACGCAACTCGCCTCGCCTCGAATGCACGACGTGAACTGCTGGTGGTTGAGCGGCGCATAAGCCGCGCACGCTATCTCAACGCCCCAGACACGGCTGTGCTGCTCGAAGAACTAAATCGCGATCGCGCGCGATTGGAGCAACTGAAGCAGGAAGGCTCTTCTCGGCGTGCGGAAGCTGAAGCGCGTCTGCAAATGATCGAGGCCGCCGCAAGTCGTGGCGCAAGCTGGGCCGAAACCAATTACATGCTTCAGCGCCTGGATGAAGGCCGAAAGAATCTGCCGCTGGGACTCGAGACTGAACGTGCCCGCCAGGAACTGCGCGAAGAATCTGAACGCGAACTCCGCAAAGAATTAACTTCCGGAAAATAAAAATGGCGAGAGCGATGACCCGCCCTCGCCGTTGTGGCTGTTGTTAAGACGGTTACCTCGGCGTGGTGTTGGAGGGCGCGCCGGCCCTGACCGTTATCTCAGTTCCACGGTTCAGCTCCAGATCATTTCGTCCCTGAACGTACACTGATCCAGCGCCACCACCTGCACCGAGAATCGCGCCGATCGCCGCGCCTTTGCCGCCGCCGGCAATTGCGCCAATGATCGCGCCGACCGCGGTGCCGATTGCCGCGCGCGTCTCGGTTTTCTTCGTCTGACTGTCATCGCGGACGGTACCTTCGGTGTCAACGCGAACAACCTCGCTGCTCGTCGTGCGAACTCCTTCCACCAACCCGGCGAAGCGGTAGCTACGGCTATCGCGCAGCCGGATGTTATCGAAATCCAACGTCATGACCGATCGACCTGTCAGACGGCCGCTTCTTTCAACATGAGAGACATGACCCTCGATTGTTGCCCCGTCGAATTCCGCTGGATCGGTAACACGCATCGTAAATCGATCACCAACCGCAGCCGTTCGCGTAGACAAATCGGTGTCGAGCACCCCAACCACGCGCGTACCGTCGGGGATGATGAACCCAGTGCTTGAGGTTGGATAGGCCTGCGGATTGTAAATGTTGAACTGCGCAACATCGGACGTCTTATCGTAGACGCTCTGCACGACCACAGGCGCCGTCAGACCTTGAACGTACACGCGTCGCGTGACGCTCAGACGCTGTCCGTTATCGATCGAATCGAACGTGACCGAAAAATCGTTGCCGCGATCGCCCGTGGTGCTCACCATCAACTGATCGCCGCTCAACGTCGCACTTGAACGAATTGTCCGACCGGTCAGGTTAGTTTCGACCCTTTCGCGCCCGTCGGCGACAAATGAAATCTGGGCCGCGCGGGTTGACGCTATCGTTACTGTTCGACCACGAATGTCGAGCGCCAGTTGATCGGGCGCCTCCAGTCGCTGCGTAACGGCATCGAGAACTCGGTTGCGTTCACTCGGAGCCATGCCGCGCGTCGCCCTGTCTGCCGCACTGCGAGCATCATCGCTGCGCGAAACGTCGACGCGATACGTACCGGTCAAGCGGTTACCGAATTGATTCCGCGTATCGCCATATGGCGGATACGTGTTTTGATTCGGCGGATAGGTCCTACTCGTTTGCCAGCGCACGTTATAGGCGCTCGCAAGTTGATTCAGGTCGCTCCGCAGCAGAGACCATTGATTGCGCGTACGCGCGTCCACCGTGTGCCGGTTGAGAAACACGTCTACGCGTGATGCGCGGTTCAGCACGTCCTGCACGTCGGCCGCAGTTGACTGACGAGCATCAAAGCGTCCGTGCAGACGTCGCACGCTTTCATCAAAGTCCCGCACGAAAAGGTCAATGTCCTCGCCCGCTGCCGTCGAATATGCATCGTTTGGATTTTGGTTGGCCCAATCCTGCACGCTGTTACTGAAGATCGTCGAGCGATTTTCAATTCGGATTATCAGGCGGCGAACAGATTGATAGGTGCCTCGATAAACCCGTGTCTGCGCTTGTGCCATTACGGCAATCAGAAACAGACTCGTTATTGATAAGGTTGTTGAAATCAGGCGTCTTCTCATTTCACTTCTTCCTCCTTAAATGGCTTCTGAATACAGTTGAAGCCACATTGGGGAAGTCAAACAGCGTACCAGTTAGTTTCTCTGAGCAAGATTAGAAGTGTTTGGGGGGTCTGGTTTTGGGATTCAGCAAGCACGGGCGCAGGTTTTCGAATTCGCGCATGCCGCCAAATAACGTTTTCGGTTGCGAACTGAGTACGAACATAGTTCATCAAGCGTTTCGAAAACAGCCGTGTTATTCTTTCGTTGAATTTCGCAGGACGCGATTTTTATGGCAGCAACCGTGGGAAAAGCGACGATTCGGTTTGCCGGGGACGACCTTTTCGTCGGAATTACACCTTCTGGCCACGCGCAGATAATCGAGACGAATTCGACGCGTAACTCTGCTGCGACGCCAATGGAGATGTTGTTGCTGGCTCTGGGAAGCTGCACGGGCGTTGACGTTATTTCAATTCTGAAAAAGAAGAGGCAGCAGGTTTCGGATTATCGCATCGAAGTAAGCGGCGAGCGCCGCGACAACCATCCGCGCGCGTACACACGACTGCATGTGAAGCACGTCGTTCACGGGCGCGGCATCTCGGAACAGGCTGTCGCGAGTGCGATTGAGCTTTCAGATACGAAGTATTGCAGCGTCGCTGCGACGCTGCGAGGGACTGCCGAAATTATTAGTAGTTACGAAATAGTAGAAGACGATGCGTCGGAATAGTTTCTTACCTACCCTTCTCATTCTCCTTTCCGCGCCTCTATCTGTCCTGTCGCAAACGACAGGCGATGCTGCGCTCAACGCAATCCGCTCAAGCGACCGAAGCAATCGCTTCGCGAAAAGCAAAGACGCGCTGCCTGCCGAGGAACATCTGCGCCGGGCCGCGATTTACCTGGCGAACCGCCTGTTTGCCGATGCGCGGTCACACTGGCAGTCGATTCTCGATAACTATCCGAACGACTCGACGGTTTCGGCGGCGCTGCTGGGCATGGCGCGATCCTACTTCGTCGAACGGCGATACGAGGAAGCGCGGAAGGTCTACGAGCGATTGGCGCGCAGCTATCCGGAAACGAAGGAAGGACGCGAAGGTCTGAACTTCTCGGCATCGTCGCTCGTCCGCATGGGCCGTGGCGCGCAAGCAGCCGCTCGTTACGCGGAGTACATTGAGAGATACCCCAACGGCGAGCGCATCGACACTGCGCATCTCAACGTTATCGACGGCTACCGCGAGGCCGGTCAGCCGCAGGCTGCGATTGAGTGGATCGAACGAACGCGACAGAGATTTGCCGGGACCGCGACTGAACGGAACGCAGTGTTCGCGCGTCTGCGGCTGGACATCGCGCTGGCTGATTGGCCGCACGCCGTTCAAACTGCGGATGAGCTGCTGCGGTCTCCGCTGCCGAGCGGCTCGAGCACTATCGCCGACGAAGTTCTCTACTTGAAAGCCCACGCGCTTGAGCGCGTTGGTCGTCGCGATGATGCCGTCCGTGTTTATCTGTTGATTCCCGACGGCGCAAGTTCGTATTACGGCGGCCTGGCGACGGCGAGCTTGCGCAAGTCCGGCGACTCGTCTGCGATGCAACTCGCGCAGCAGCGCGCAGCGGCAGTCAACACGGCGATTGCGAATGCCGGGTCCGATTATCCCGTGCCATATCGCTTCCAAATTTTGAAAGAAGCAAACAAGCGCGGTCTCGATCCGCGCTTGATTCTGGCCATCATGAAGCAGGAGAGTCAGTTCAAAGCCGGCGCGAGGTCTCCATCTGCCGCGCGCGGTTTGTTGCAACTGACTATCGATGCCGCGAACAAATACGGCAAACGCGCTGGATATCAAAACGTGACCGAGGACATGCTCTACCGACCTGACGTTTCGATTGCGATCGGCGCGGAATACCTTGCTGAACTTTCGCGCATGTTCGCGGGGCTGCCGGAAGCGATCGCCGCAGCTTACAACGGCGGAGAAGACAACGTGGCGCGCTGGCTCGCGCGCTCAAATCAGAGTGATGAAGGAGTCTTCGCCTCCGAAGTGGGCTTCACCGAATCGAAGAATTACGTCTTCAGGGTGCTGAATAACTATCGCGCATACCGGCAACTGTACGACGCGAAGCTAAACCGGCGACCGCAGGTTAAGGGCTAAGTGCGAAGAGCTAAGTGCAAAAAGCCAAGTGCTAAACCTCTTCGCTCTTTGCCCTTTGCTCATTGCCCTTTGCCCTTTGCGCAGCTACGGCTGTGGACAATACTTCGGCTCGAACCCTTCCGCGCGCTCGCGACGATTCAGTACGTCAGGCCGCGCATAATCACGCGGAATGATTCCCAGCCTCACCAGCGCGGCTCGATATTCGTAACGAATTGTGATCTCACCGGTCGGCCGCGGATCCAAATCCATCTTGATCCAACTTACGCCGTTATTAATCGTGCGGCCGATTCCCGTCGCCGCTGATTCATCGTCCGGAGGCGGATAAGAATTCGCGCTGCGCTGTTTGGCCGCATCGCGATTGGCCGTTGTGCCCGCTGATTCCGACGGCGACGGCGCGCGGTTGTCTCTGCTGCGATCCTCGTCCTTGTAAATCGGTCGATCTTCACCACGGCCTGGCGTGACCGGCGTGATGACAATCGGTCTTCGTTCGCGGAAGAACACTGCCGAGATCACGCCGAGGTTGGCGGTCTGGCCGATCTTCGCGCCGTACGAATCGCGTTCCGTAGTGAAATAAAACCGCCGCGCGTTTTCCGAACTCATCTGCCAACCGCGAACATTAATCGTGCCGTACGGTTCAATCACCCACTTGTGCGCCTCCCATGCACTGGTGTGCCGCGCGTCGATTGTATTCATGCCATCCACGGACAACGCGACCGCGACGCGCGTGCCGGTTGGATTGTGAATACTCAATTCGTATTCAGCATTTTCCACCGCCTCGATGTACCGTCGTCCGCGCGCAGAGTATTCAGTCGCCCGCCGGCCAACGATCAGAACTTCAACTGAGAAGCCATTGTCGTCGGCAATCGGCTCTGCGGGTGGCTCTACGACTGACTCTGTTTCGGTCGCCTGACCAGCGAACGCCCTGTGCGCGCCAACCCTGACCGCGACCGCAGCCGCAACAATCAACGCCAACAGACCTACACTCAAGAACAGCTTATTTCGCATCTGTTTGTTCTCCTTTTTGCGGGAAATACAGCTAACCGCCTGTAGAACGCCCACAGCTTCGTCCACTTGCAGAAGGAGACAAACAAATCGTCTTGGAAATTCGACCTCGGCAAGCTAGAATGGCGCGGATTTTTATTACAGGCCGCGGCGGGATTTCCGGCGCGGCGCTATCATACGAGGGTTCATATGGCGGAATACGTTCTGACGGCCACAAAGACCGAGGCCAGAGCCGGCTCTTTTTACGACCGGATCGCGCGGCTCTACGATTTCACGTTTAAGGTCAATGGCTACGGTCGCTCACTCGATCAATATTTCGAGGAGCATCCGCTGCCGGTTTTTCCCAGCGCGCGCGTTTTGGATGCCGGATGTGGAACTGGCACGCTGACGTTGGCCATGCTGCGAACACTCCAGGTGCCGGTGAAACTCACGGCCTTGGATCTATCGGCGTCTTCCATGGCCACTGCGAAAAAATACGTCAATAAGAAGTATGGCAATTGCGATCAGAAAGTGCATTTCATGCAAGGCAACATTCTGTCGCTGCCGTTTCCGGACGAGTCCTTCGACTTGATTGTGACGAGCGGCGTGTTGGAATACGTCCCGCTTGATGAAGGTTTTGGCGAGTTGGCGCGCGTGATTGCTCCGGGGGGTTACTTCCTGAACCTGCCGATGCGGCCGACGATCGCAACTCGCTTTTTGGAACTACTCTTCAGATTCA
>DASXTE010000258.1:0-4998 GCA_036505595.1 Pyrinomonadaceae bacterium | reverse complement strand
AATGGGGTGGCTCTACTGGCGAACAAATGGAAGCCTACTGCTGACGATGCTGATGCACGCCGCCGTCAACAATACCAAGGATATCGTGCCATCGGCTGTGTCGGGCGCCACGAAGGCCTTTTCCCTCGGTTCTTCGCGCGTAGCGTGGCTCAGTGTCGCAATCTTGTGGATTTGCGCCGCATACTTTCTGGTTCGAATGCGCGGAGTGAAACTACAGAACGGATGGCAAGCAGCGACCGATGTGCCCGCGATTGCATCGGCTGGGTCCGTCTAGTCGCGCGATGGTCACAGCCGCCGAACAAATCGTTGTACGCGAGCGGCGGGAGCGCGTGAGCTAAGGGCAAAGGGGAAAGGGCAAAGGGTAAGAATTCGCGCCGCCCGGTCACCTCAGACGTTGGGCGCTTCGTGTTTGGTAAAGTTTCTAAAGCTGTTTCTAAGAGCCAATACTCCCAATCATTGAAAGGAGAATTCATGAACACCCGCAAGAAGATCGAGAAGGCGGCGCTGGCCTCGTCGATGTTGATTGCGGTCTCGGGCGCGACGTTGCTCGGGGCGTGGGCGCAGACCAAGAACCAAGGCGACAAGCAGCGGGCACTGCGTTCGACGATCGCGTTCGTGAGTTCGCGCCACGATCCCGAAGCCGATCCCGCGGTCGATGCCCAGCGCGCCTGGCTCGCCGCCGAGATTTATCTGATGGACGGCGACGGTACGAATGTGCGGCGTGTGACGGAGAACACCTACTCTGGTGGCTTCCCAGCCTTGTCGCCGGACGGGACCCGGATCGTGTTCGACAGCAATCGGCTGCGCACAGAGAGGGAGCCCTTCAACACCTCGGATCTGTTCGTAATGAACGCCGACGGCACTGCGCAAACGTCGCTGGTGCGGGGCAGCTCAGCAACCTGGTCTCCAGACGGTCAAAAGATCGCGTTCCACGCCTCCGCGTCGGGCACTGCGCAGCCGATCAATTTCTTGCCGGGCGCTGCGACAACGGATAGCGATATCTTCGTCATGAACATAGACGACTTTCTGAAGAGGCGGGCGCGGCCTAAGAACATTACCAACAATTCGGCGGCGATCGACGACGATCCGGACTGGTCGCCCAAGGGGCAGAAGATCATTTTCACGAGCCACGCCCTCACCGACAATACCGATAATCACGTCACCGCCGAGATTTACATGATCGACGCGGACGGGACTGGTAAGCCGACGCGTCTGACCAACAACGCCGAAGAGGAGAGAGCCCCGTCATGGTCTCCGGACGGGAAGCGCATCGTCTTCTCTTGCAGGAGGGGTGGTTCTGATTTCGAGATCTGCGTCATGAACTCGGATGGCACCGGACAAGTGCAACTGACCGACAATACAATCGGCGACTTGACGCCCTCGTGGTCACCTGATGGCAAGAAGATCGTGTTCCACCGGCGCATCGGAGGACGCGGTCAATTCCAACTGATTTTGATTAATGCGGACGGTACCGGCGAGAAGCAGCTGACCAATCCGCCCGGTCTCAATGCGTTTCCGAACTGGGGCGAGGTCCGCGTCGGAGCTCGCCAAGTAGAACGCTCTGCAGGAGCGATGAGCAGGGGCAAAGGGGGAAAGCGCAAAGGGTAAGAATTCGCGCCGCCGCGTCAACTCAAACTTTGAGTTGCGCTGCTCGACCAACCGCGTAGTGGTTGCAGATATTAGCCAGGGGTAAGCGACCGAAGGTCGCGCCACCCCTGGATCAAGTTAGATAATTGTTCCGCGCCCTGAAGGGGCGCAATAACTCGCCGATTGGATCACAATGAGCAAAGTTCTTCGCCGGCTGAAGCCAGCGCTGAAAATCAGAGGGGACGTGATCCCAGGGTTACGCTCGCGGCGCTCGCTCACCCTGGGCTAAATTCTTTCGCCGCTCCGCGGCTCGTTGCCGTTGACATCCCGGTTGACGCTACGGCCAGACTGGCGATATTGCTGCGTTACGCTATTTGAAGTGCAAGCTGATTCTCGCGCTGAACAGCCGCGGAAATCCAACGTGCGTCCCGCTGAACACGGATTCAAAGTTGTAAAGAAACAATTCGTTCGTGATGTTCTGCACGTCGAATTGCACATTCAGATTCGTTCGTTCCTTCTGAAATAGATCGGCGCCCACAGAAAGATTCAAAATTGTTCTGGGCTTCACCCGGCCTCGTTGAAAATCAATTTCGTTGTAAAGCCGCGGATCAAAACCGTCAGCCACGAACTGTGCCAGCGTCGTTCCCGGTTCGACATCGGTCGGCACGCCCGAGTCATAGCGAGCGTTGAAAATCGCATACACACCGGATCTGTGGTTGTAGCTAAGCTGAAACTGGGCTTCATTACGCTGATCGTGGTCGTTCGGGAATATCACACCTGCGACCTTCAAGTCGCTGGGATCCTCGCCCAAAAACAGTCCGCCGTTAATCGGCGTGACACCGTACGCACGCGCATTTGCGTATGACAGAAATGTCCGGAAGCCGTGAATGTCGGTCGATTCCAGCCGCAGTTCCTCTCCAGTGACTCGGCCGGATGAAATCGCAATTGGAAAGATTACGCCGGTTTCGAAGAATTGGTCTTTGTCGGAAAAATTCTCGATTCGCTTTTGATACACGGTCAGGTTCAATCGAAAGAACCGCGACAGAAGTTGCTGGGCGCCAACTTCGAAAGCGTGTTCTTTGTCCGGAAGAATCGGAAGGACGGTCGTGAAGCCCTGAAGGACAGCGATCGGCGAAATTGCCGCGGCCTCTGCTGAACTCGCCAGCAACAGATTCTCAGCCGGTGGCGGTTGGAAGAGTCGATTGTAAGACGCGCGCAGAGTCGTCTTCGTGGCCGGGATGTAATAAGCGAGTCCGACGCGCGGGCTCACCGCTTGTTCTGAAATCAGCAAGCGATAGTTGTCGTAGCGCACGCCGAGATCGAAAGTGAGATTCTTGAGGACCGTAAATCGATCCTGGACGTACGCGCTTAACGTGCGTCCAGTCTTGTTGCCATCAAAAATAAAGGGGTGCGCAGCATTGAAGTTGTTGACCGGATTTGGAAAGACATTGCCGTTCTCGTCAACCAGGTCGTCGAAGTGCACCGTCGGATAAAAACTGAACTGCTCGCGCACCGGCGTAACGGTCACCTGTCCGCCGAACTTGATGTTATGTCCGTGTTTCACTGTCGCCAGCGACGCAATCAATCCCGTGTTTTGTAACGAACGATCCTGAGAAGCAACCACGGGAGTCGAGCTTGCGTTGCCGGTGAGCCGCGCGGTCGCGTAACGATTGAAGAAAGAAACCGTCGCTAGCGTGTTAGCAGAGATGATTCGCTGATAAGTGATGTTTTGCGAGTTGTCTCGCACGCGCTGTCGCTGATCCTGTCCTGCAATTTCCTGCGCAAAGCGATTGGGCACCTGGAAGTTTGAACCGCCAAAGGTGAACGTCCCGCGCAGCGAGTCTTTCGAATTGAACTGATAGTCCAGCCGGAAAAATCCTTTGCCCGTGCGGCCAAAGTTGTGAAAGTTATCAAGCGTCGGCGGATCGAGGTAACGCTGCGACGTCGATGCTGACAGATTCGTCAGAAAGCCGAACTTCTTCGTGTGCGTAGAAAAATCCGCGCCGACTTCGCCGGTTGAAAAGCTTCCAGCGGAAAATGAAAGGCCGCCTTGCGTTGGTCCTTCCAACCCTGAACGCGTGTTCACGTTGATTACTCCGGCAAGCTTATCGCCAAATTCGGCGGGAATCCCACCCGTCAACACCTCCACCGTCCGAAGCGTGCGCGCGTCGATGCTCGTCGAAAAAATCGCTGACATGTTGTCGGTGACGGGAACGCCGTCGACCACGTACTGCACCTGCGATTCGGAACCGCGCGGGTGCATGCGGCCGTTGTCGTCTGTGACAAAGCCGGGCGTCGAGGACACAATGTTTTCGATTGCGCGCGAGGGCGCTGCTCCCACCGGTCGCTCCAGAACCGATTGGGAAATGTCCGTGTCGGATGACGTGCGATCGGTCTCAACCATTGAGGCCGAATCAGCCGTTACTGTGACGTTTGCCGTGGCGGACTCCACGCTCAAGTTGAAATCGACATTCAGAGGAACTGCCGATTCCAGATCGATGCTCTGTTCAGCCGGCTGAAAGCCGTTGGCTTCAGCTCGAACTTTGTAGGTGTTGAAGGGAACGTTCACGACCCGAAACGTGCCCTGAGTGTCACTGGTCGCGGACTGTTTGTAGCCCGTCACCGGTTGGCTCACGGTAACTGCGGCGTTGGGCACGAGCGCGCCGTTTGGATCTTTAACTGTTCCCTGAATCGTGCCGATGCGCGTTTGCGCACTGGCCAAAGCTGCGGTGCAAAGTGCGAATATGAAAACTGTGGAAACGATCCTAATAAACTTCATCATGTTCTCTCTTTCTGTAACAAACATGGGGCACCCAGACTCCTGTAGCGAGTCCGGGTAGCAACGTGACGCAAAGCTGCGTCGTTTCCTATGAAAGAGAGAAGAGCGGTGGCGCGCGGCCCTGTTGTGTGGCCGTGAATTCAAAAAGATGGATGGAAGTAGCTGGTTGAAAATTCGAAAGTTGAGCTTCGGTAGTTACCGCGCCGGCCCATTGAGTTAAGACCGTCGTCGCCAGATTGTGGTGAAGCTGGCAAATCAGACATTCGGTCCCCGGCTTCGAGCGCGATGATGATTGCTCGGATTCGTCGGATGTCAGGACTCTTACGTCGGCTCGATCTTGCGAGAGAGTCGCTTGGCTCGTCTTGCCTTCAGCGGTTGTCGCGGTGCGAACTCCGTGGTTATGCGTGAACTCAACCGTGCCGCCCCACGCAATCGCTGCCAGAAGCACAGCCGCGATCAGGCGCGGACCTCGCATAGATTTTTGATGTCGGTTGAGCACGGCTACTGAATAAACTGGCTGATAGTGTACTTTATGATTGCGACCGCAACAAGTTCATTTGTGGCCAAGACTAACGAGCATGGCGCCTGATCATCGGCTACGAAATGCAGCCATCCGAATTCTGCTTTTCCTG
>DASXTE010000257.1:0-3107 GCA_036505595.1 Pyrinomonadaceae bacterium | reverse complement strand
TCCTAACACAGAGCACCCAGCACCACGCAATTTCAACTTGAGGTCTTCGATTGAGTTTTCCACGTGAGCACCGGTGCGCCGCTTCTGAAATCGTAGAATTCAAGATCGACTTCCGCGAACATCTTCGCCAGTAAAATAATCTGTCCGGTATGCATCGAGAAGTGTTCGACAACGTGCATGATGGCTGCCAGAGCAGAAACTTCCATTCCCTGAATCGCGAATCGATCCAGCAACTTTTGATTGTCGAAGCCGGCGAGCGTCCGGTCCGCTTCGCGCAGCGTTTCCCCCAGCCGTCGCAGAATTTCATCGCGCGGAATAACGTCCCGCTGTGCAAATTCCGCGTCGCGATTGCGTGTGTCTACGGCGCCGCCGAGACCAACCACGATCCACTGTCGCACGTTACCGCTCAGGTGCAGCAGCAGGTTTCCGATGCTATTCGATGCGCGATTAGCGCGCCACCAAATCTGTTCGTCGTTGAGTAGCGCGACGCAGCGCTCGATCTTCGGAAGATAATCTTTCGTCAGAAGTGAACGCGCTTCTTCGATAAAGGTGTCGCCGACTGCGCTCATCAATGATCCTCGACAGACGATTCCATCACTCGTCCGGCTCCGGAGGACGTTTGTGTTTGGCTTTGCGTCCGGCAGGCCGCGCCTTTTCTTCGGGCTTCGCGTGCTCGATCGGGTGTCCCGGAGGCGCAATTGGCCGACGAATTGAATCAATGATTGATTTCTTCCGTCGACGCCTCTTCGACCGTGAAGATTTCATCGCTGAATAGAGAACTCCCCGCGATGCTAAGCCCCGGCATCGGAAGTGTCAATACAGTTTTGTCGCGGACGACTGTTACTGAAGAGAAGCGCGGTTACGCTTCGTTCGGCTGCTGGCGGGCACGGATGAGGCTCTCGATAGCTTTTGATGTTTCGCTTCGTTGTCTTTGCTGGAAATCATTTACCCAGCTGGTAACCGTCGACACCATATCGGTCGGCGTCTTGCGCTTACTGTTCCGTGCTGCGCGAACGCTGGCTTTCTTCTGCACACGCTCTTCACGCTTGATAACTTTTACAACTTTCTTCTCTGACATTTCTTAACTTGCTTTCAACGTAGCCCGCCCACGCAGGTCGTTGCTTTCTTTGAATTAGGATTAACGAAAACTATTGACGAAAGTTCCGATTGGAATTTGCCGTCTCTTCTCGGGAAAGCACTATTTAGACGTTCGGCGGAGGCAGTTGGTTGCAGAACGTTAGGTTTCTCTCAGTCAGGAGAATAACACGTTTGGTCAACGAAAAGCTACCCTAGCTGGCTCGCTGCTCCCGTTGCTTGGCCTCCATGTCGAGGCGCCAAAGCCTTTTCTGTGCCCGAAATGCGAGGATTCCCAGCACCAACGCGCCACCGACCGCGACGTAAGGCAGCGAGCCTTTCAGCGGCCTCAGCCCGAATTTGATAATCAGAGCATTGGCAACGATCAAGCCGACGACCATCTCTGTCGGGCCAAAGCGCGAGAAACTGATCTTAAACTGAGACGTCATCGCGAGCATTAGGTAAATGTGAAACATAAACCCGCTGAATACACACAACACGAGCAGCATGTTGAAAAAGGCGCGCTCGGGTATCAAGAATGTATATCCAATCAGAACCGAACAAAGGAACACGTAATCAAACAAGTGATCCACATAGAAGCCCCACTTGTACAAACCAGTGTCGCGATACTTGCCGAGCTTCCCATCGTAATGGTCTGTGAAGTAATGAAGCACATGCATCAAATTAACGAGCCAGAGCCAGCGCAAATTCGATTTGGCAAGATAGCTGAACGCCACGACGCCTATCGCCCAGACGGGCGCCGTTAGTGTCAAGTGATACGTCTGGATCCAACTTGGAATGCGCGGCAAGACGAATCCAGCCAATCTGCGCTCAAGCGGCACCAGTAAACCTGAATTGGATTTCCCCGCCCCGGCAAATTTCTGCGCGCCGTAAACCCGCGTCGGCCAATCCGACAACTGGACTTTGTTCACCACCGTGGTTGCTTCTGCTTGCATCTGTTTCACCTCTTTGGCTACAAAACATTCGATGGAGAGCAATCATCGCGCCAAGACAAAACGTTTAATCTGACCCAAGGTCATGCGCGAAAGGCCACGACGGGCGAATCTTGAGTGGCGCATTACTCCGACAGTTGGCTGAATTCTGCACGCAGCCGTGAGTTGATGCACCGCTAGATAAAAACCACAGACTGTGACGTGGGAATTTCGAAGCGCTTGCGGCAGCGTGGATTGCGGCAGGCGAGCATGTCATCAACCCTCACCATGTAGTCGCGTGATTTCGCGAATTGCGCCCGATCCTGTTCACTCGCGCCACGCGGCGGCGCCGATTTCTTTCGGCGCGTCAACCATCGTACGTCGTAGTCGCCGCGCTCGCGGCAAAACGGGCACGCGAACGAGGCGCGTTTCGTTTCCTGTCTCTCGTTGAAAAAATCGCTCTCGCGCATCAGTTATTGACTCCCGCCGCCACTGCTTGTTTCGCCAGCAACCGTTGGATGGATGACTCAAGACGCTGTGCAGTCAGTGGCGTCGGTTCGTAAGCGTCCGCCCCACGTGAAAGTGCCATCGCCGCCAAACCACTTCCCCATTCGCCCACCACGAGCACCGGCAGCACCTTGGTTGTCTCGTTCTCTCGAATGCGCGTGATGAAGTTGATGGCTTCATCGCCAGCTCGCAAATCGACGACGATCGCCGCGAGTTTCGACGCCAACCGCTGAAGATCCAAATCGAAGTCGGCTTTAGCGGTCAGTGAGAAACCACGAGCCTTCAGCGACCGGCGAACCTCATCGTCGGGACTTTCGCGGCTGACAAACAGAATCTCGTTCAGACTCACCTTACCATTAGTTTGAAACGGCGTTCCGGTCGCAAAAATCTCGCAAATACTGAAAGCTGTAGATACCTGTCTCGTGACCGTCACTCCAGCGAAAGTTCAACGCGTAACGGCCAACAATACTCAAATCGCCGATCTCGATATCCTCAGCGACTGCCTGCGGCTGAAGCCGCCGCTCGCCGGTCCACTCATCTACGCACTGCGCACAGGGGCAGGCGCGTCGCAACGATGCAGCTTCATATTCACAG
>DASXTE010000256.1:0-4084 GCA_036505595.1 Pyrinomonadaceae bacterium | reverse complement strand
AACGGCCATCGACCACGGCGTCGAGCTGGTGCACGCGGAAGTCGCCGGTCCCGAAGGCCACCCGATAGTCCGAGTGTTCATTGATAAGCCGGGAGGCGTTACGCACGACGATTGCTCAGACGTGAGTCATCACCTGGGCACGGTGCTGGACGTGGAAGATTTCATCCACTCCGCGTACACGCTGGAAGTTTCGTCACCAGGGATCGAGCGCGGCCTTTACAAACCGGCTGATTACGAGCGGTTTGCTGGTCATCTCGCGAAGATCAAGACGCGCTCGCCAATCAAGAATCAGCGGAACTTTCGCGGGCGAATTGTTGGACTAGCTGAAAGCGAAGTGATTTTTGAAGACAAGACCAGCGGCCGAGTGCGAATTGCGATCGGAGACATTGCGAAGGCGAATTTGGAAATCGACGTTGAAGAGGAATTCCGGCACGCACGTGAACGTGAAGCGACTGACAAACATTTGATTAGACAGAACAGCAGATAGGAAATGAGCGCGCAGGATGCGCGCGAACCGCCGACAGGATGTCGGCGCTCCAAACAGATGAGTACGAGCATAGCGCAAAATATTGAAGCCCTTTGCCAGGAACAGGGCATTGACCGCGAATTGGTAATCGAAGCGGTGAAGGAAGCCGTGCGCGCGGCGGCCAAGAAACAGTTCCGCGCGGGCGAAGAGATTCAGGTCGATTGGACTCCGGAAACGGGGCTCGAATTGTCAGCTTCGAAAGTTGTGGTTGACGAAGTAACAAATCCCGCGGCGGAACTGTCGATCGAAGAAGCGCGCGAGCTCGGCGGTGAAGATGTCGAAGTCGGCGATGCGCTGCTGCTGCCGATGCCGATGGAGGACCTCGGGCGGATTGCGGCACAGACTGCCAAACAAATTCTGTTTCAAAAAGTCCGCGATGCAGTCCGCACGAACGTTTACGACCAGTACATCGATCGCGTGGGTGAGTTGGTGAACGGTTTCGTGAAGCGTTTCGAGCGCGGCAACATGATTGTCGATCTCGGAAATCTCGAGGCCATTCTGCCGCGTTCGCAGCAGTCGCGCGGCGAGCAGTGGAACCAGGGCGAGCGCATTCGCGTCGTCATCACGAACGTCTCGAAAGAATCCAAAGGGCCGCAGATCGAAGTCTCGCGTACGTCGCCCGAATTGCTCGAGCGATTGTTCGAAATGGAAGTGCCGGAAATCTACGACGGCACGGTCGTTATCAAGTCGTGCGTGCGCGAACCTGGCGAGCGCGCGAAGATCGCTGTCGTTTCGAATGAGCGCGACGTCGATCCGGTCGGCGCGTGCGTGGGCATGAAAGGCTCGCGGGTTCAGGCCATCATTCGCGAGCTGCGTGGCGAAAAGATCGACATCATCGAATGGTCTGAAGAGCCGTCGGTGTTCGCCGCCAACGCTCTATCACCGGCAAAGGTCAATCAGGTGCGCATCACCGACATTGAAAATCGCCAGATGGAAGTGATCGTCAACGAAGATCAACTCAGCCTGGCGATTGGCAAGCGCGGACAGAACGTGCGGTTGGCGACGAAACTGGTTGGCTGGAACATAGACATCCGTAGCGAAGAAGAGCTGAAGAAGGAAGTTGCGGAGGCCATGGGCGCAATGATTGCTTCCGGCGAGCCCGTGCCGCTGTCCGCGATTGAAGGCGTGACCGCGCAGCAGGCAGACGCTTTGGCTGAACACGGCATCACGGACATTGACGGCCTCGCGAACACCTCGGTTGACGACTTGGTCGAGTTTCTCGATGTCAGTCTCGACGAAGCCGAGCACATGCTTGAAGCTGCCCGCGCGGTGATTGCCGTGCGTGAGCAGAGACTGGTCGAACAGGCTGGCGAGGCTGCTGGTGAGCAGCACGCCGTCTCTGCTGAGCTTGACGAAACCGCGCCGGCCGCCGAAGTGGAACCGAACGAAGAGATGACGGCCGAAGGTTACGACGAAGCGGTTGAAGAAGGCGTGCCGTACCACGCGGAAGAAAAAATTCGGGCTGAGTATTCCGCCGATCCCGTCGCTTTGACTGAAGCTGACCCGATGACTGTTGATGAACTGCAATTGCAGGAAGCCGGGCGCGATCTGCGGCCGGACGTCATCACGCCATCGCCGGACGTGACTTCGACTGCCGTCGCGGATTTGGAAGAGAACATCCGCGACGAGCAGGCTGAACTGGCCCGCGAAGAAGCCGAAGAGTCTCGCCAGGTCGGGACTGAAACAGAAACTGAATCCCCTCTCGCGTCGTCATCTGACGAAACTGCCGCGAGCGAGAGTGACACACAGCATGATCTCAAATGAGGTCTCAGATGTTTAATCTGAAAGCGATGTCAAATTATGCGGCCAACTAGTTGCAGTTTGCGCAAGGGCGCAAGGCTGCTCGCCTCAAGACGCTTGCCGTAGCAGGCCGATCCTGCCATGCGCTTGCGTAAGGTGGCGACCGGCCACTTTCAAAGAAGGAGCGCATGTCAGTAGCCACTTCCAAAGTTCGTCTTTACGATCTCGCCAAAGAGCTGAAGATCGATACTAAGCGCCTGATCGAAGAGGTGCGGCGTGAAGGTGTCGACGTCAGTGTGCCCTCGAATTCCGTCTCGAAAGAGCTCGCCGAAAAAATTCGCGAGAAGTACTTTCCGAAGCAGCCGACCGCCACGAAGCGGGCCATCAAAGTTGTAAAGAAAGCGGCTCGTGCGGTCGAGGAGGCGCCGCCGGTCGAAGAAGCACCCGCTGCCCCTGTTGAAGCTGAACCTGCGCAAATTCCCGAAGCCCCAGTCCCCGAAGTCGAGGAACCCGCGAAGCCAAAAGTCACGCGCGTAATCAAGAAGCTCGCGCCCGCGGCACGTGCTGAGAAGCCCGAAGTCGCAACGCCGACGCCAGTTCAGGAATCGCCCGAAGCTGTCGCGGCGCAATCAAGCGAGCCAGCGCCACAGCCTGCGCCGCCTCCAGGACGGCAGGTGCGCGTGTTGCGACCAACCGCCGCCGCACTCAGTCAGGGCATTCGGCCCGGCGAGCGTGCTCCGGCACCGCCGCCCTCGGCTACGACCACACATACGCGCGAACGTACGGTGCGTCCCCGCGTCGAGTACGCCGGCACACCGGGCGAGACCGCAACACCACAGACGACGTACATTCCGCCACCTGACGCGGGCCGGCGCCGTTCACGCCGCAGCACGCCACGCGGCGGCAAGCGCGCAGGCGACGGCAAAAGCAGACTGGATCGGGATTTCATTCCACCGCCGGAAGTGCGCACGTTGGAAGAGCGCATCGCCGGCCGTCTCCAGATGCCGTCAGTACCCGGCGAATTGAAGCCGGTGCGGCTGGTCGAAGGATCGACCGTCAAGGAGCTTGCGGAAAAGTTGGGCATTAAACCTAAAGAAATCGTCGGGCTGTTACTGCAACGCGGCGTGTTCGCGACAATCAATCAGGCTTTGAACGATGACGTTGCTGCCGAACTCGGCAAACGCTTCGGTTATGAAGTGACGTTCGTACCGTTCGAAGAGATGGTCGCGGAAGAGGAGTTTGAAGAGCTGATCGCGACCGACGCCGATGATATTGAAGTTCCACGCGCACCGGTTGTCACCGTGATGGGCCACGTCGATCACGGAAAGACTTCGCTGCTGGACGCGATTCGCGCGACGAATGTCGTCGCCGGCGAAGCAGGTGGAATCACGCAGCACATTGGCGCGTACAGCGTCGAAGTTCCGAACCCCGACAATCACGATGAGAAGCGACGCGTAGTCTTTCTCGACACGCCGGGCCACGAAGCCTTTACGTTGATGCGCGCGCGCGGCGCAAAGGCCACCGACGTCGTCGTGCTGGTGGTTGCCGCTGATGACGGCGTCATGCCGCAGACAATCGAGGCCATCGAGCACTCGCGCGCGGCCGGTGTTCCGATCGTCGTCGCGATTAACAAGATCGACAAGCCGGACGCGAACCCCGATCGCGTGCGACAGGAGCTGTCCCAGCAAGGCCTGAATGCCGTCGCGTGGGGCGGTGAGACGGAAATGGTCGAAGTTTCGGCTAAGAAACGCGAGAACCTCGAGACGCTGCTCGAAACCATTTTGTTGACTGCGGACATTCTGAATCTGCGCGCCAGTA
>DASXTE010000255.1:0-4807 GCA_036505595.1 Pyrinomonadaceae bacterium | reverse complement strand
CATCAGTGGTTTGTGGCCGGCATGGCGCGCCGCCAGACTCGATCCGATCGAAGCCTTAAGAGCGGAGTAAGCCACAGAGGCACAGAGATATGACAAGGCTTTATTTTCGTCTTAATTCTCATTCTTTGTCTCGGTGCCTCTATGTCTCTGTGGCAATTTTCTCATGAACATCGCCGACGTAATGGAATCGGCCTACATGGCCATCGACACAGTGCGCACGAACAAGCTGCGTTCGGCGCTCACGATTCTCGGGGTCAGCGTTGGTGTCGTGACTGTGATGTTCATGGTCTCGATTATTCAGGGCCTGAACAAAGCGTTCGCCCAGCAGATTGAATCACTTGGTTCAAACACAATCTGGTGCTTGAAGTTCGATCCGAGCTTCGGCCGGCAGCCAACGACTGAAGAGCTTCATCGCAAAGAACTCACGATCGAAGACGCCGACGCGATTCGCAACGAAGCCCCCTCGGTCGCCGGGGTCGCGCCCTTCTACCGCAAGATCGCGGAGACAGTCAGCTATCGCGACAAGCAAAGTGACACGCCTATTCTGATTGGCGTCACGCCGTATCACGAGTTCGTGCTGTCGAGTTACGTCGGGTACGGGCGTTACGTTACGGATTTGGATGTCGAAGAGCGCGCGAATGTCTGTGTCCTCGGTCGCGACGTGGTACACGCGCTGTTTCCTAACGAAGATCCTTTGGACAAAGAAATGAAGATTGCGGGACGAGTCTTCCGCGTCGTCGGCGTGATGGAACCGCTCGGATCGTTTCTCGGTCAATCACGTGACAACTCGGTGTACGTTCCAATCACTACGTTTCACAAATACTATCCCGAGATGGATTTCCCGGACATTATTTTCGCCATCATCGTGCGACCTGTTTCGCGCGCTTACGTGAATACCGCTATCGACGAGATGACTGACATTCTCCGCCGTCGCCGACAGGTGCCGCGGGGCGCGCCCAATAACTTCGGCATCTCTTCACAGGACGCACTGCTGGATATTTACAATCAATTGACCGGCGCAACCTTCCTCGTGTTGACCGCGATTTCGTGCGTGGCATTGATGATTGGCGGCATCGGCGTCATGAACATCATGCTCGTATCCGTGACTGAGCGCACGAAAGAGATTGGGTTGCGCAAGGCGGTCGGCGCCACCCGCATCAATATTCTTACTCAATTTCTGATCGAGGCAGTGGTGTTAACGTCGATCGGTGGGTTCGTCGGTCTGGCCGTCGGTGAACTGTTCAGCCTGTTGGTTAACAAATATTCCCCGCTGCCCGCATACGTGCCCGCATGGGCGATTGGCGTTGGCATAGGCATCTCTGCCAGCGTCGGGATCATCTTCGGATTATGGCCCGCGTGGAAGGCAGCGCGACTCGATCCGATCGAATCGCTGAGGTGGGAATAGTGCGGCTAAGGGCAAAGAGCCAAGAGTAACCTGATTCGCATCTGCTCTTTGCGCTTTGCTCTTCGCTCTTTGCCGCGACGGGTAACCAATCCCCTTCCCCCGCCGTATAACATCTAGTGAAACTCATCGAAATCCTGAAGGTTGCGGTGGCGGCGATTTGGGCGCACAAGCTGCGCTCGGCGCTGACTTTGCTCGGCATGATTGTCGGCGTCACGGCGTTCGTCACCGTCGTCTCGCTGATTCAGGGTTTCAACGTATACATCGACGAAAAGATTGCCGGCATCGGCGCCAAATCGTTTTCGGTCCAACGATTCAATCCGTTCGAAGACTTCAAAGACACGGACACGATTGCCGCTGCACAGCGTCGCAATAAGGAACTGACGCTCGAGGACTACGATTATCTGAAGGAAAAGGCGACTCTCATCGGAAGAATCGGGGCAAAAGCGCGCGGCACTCCGGCTGAAGTGAAGCGCGCCGATCAGCTTCTGGAAGACATTTTCGTCAGCGGCGCTACCGCGAACGCTGCGGACATCGACAATCGAAATATTGAATACGGTCGCTTCTTCAGCGACCCGGAAGCCGAAGGATCCGCGCGCGTCGCATACATTGGCGCGGATATCGCAACCAAGTTGTTCCCGGCGGGCAATCCCATCGGAGGCGAAATTTACATCCGCGGGCTGCCGTATCGTGTGATAGGCGTCGAAGCCGTCAAAGGGACTGTGTTCGGAATCCCGCAGGACAACTTCATCGTGATTCCGCTGAAGACTTATCAGTTGGATTTCGGTCCACTTGTGCGCCAGCGCTCGTTGTATTTCACCGCGACGGCGAAATCTGACGAGACGTTCAATGACGCTGTTGAAGAAGCGCGGTTTCTGATGCGGGCGCGCCGCCATTTGGAGCCGAACGAAAAGGACAACTTCGGCATCGTCACGCCCGATGCGATTACAGGTCTGCGCGACCGAATCTTCGGAACGATTTTCATTGTGGCGATTGCGGTTCCTGGAATCGCACTGGTCGTCGGCGGCATCGTCATTATGAACATCATGCTCGTGTCGGTGACTGAGCGAACCAAAGAAATCGGCATTCGCAAATCGCTCGGTGCTCGAAGGATCGACATTCTCAAGCAGTTCCTCCTGGAATCAGTCACCCTGTCCGCGATCGGTGGCGCGATCGGCGTTTTCCTGGCGTGGATCGTCGGCAAGATTGTCACGATGGTTTTCTTTCAGACATACTTGTCGCTGCTGGCGATCGTGTTCGCCATCGGAGTATCCGGGGCGGTGGGCGTGATGTCCGGATTGTTCCCGGCGTGGAAGGCAGCGCGACTTGATCCGATTGAAGCGCTGCGCGCGGAGACGTAGATTGCAAATTGAAAAATGCAAAATGAAAATGTCAAATTGCCCCGCCCGGAGTGATGGGGTTGAGCGCGTCGGCGAAGATTCAAATTTGCAATTTCCACTTTTCAATTTTCAATGATTTAGATCGACGGTCAACGAATGAGACTACTTCGCTCGGATATCTTAGAAAACCTCTGGATGGCGCTGGGCACTCTGCGTGCTAACAAGCTGCGCTCGTTCTTGACCGTGTTCGGCGTCATCATCGGAGTGATCACGGTGATGCTAATCGCATCGATCATCGCCGGCGTCGACACTGCCGTCACGCGCGAGGTCGAATCATTCGGCACGCGTTCGATGTACATCAGCAAATTCAATCCGGGCATTCACGTCGGCCGGCTTTCGCGCGAAGAGCGCATGCGAAAACCTTTGACTTACGACGATGCCATCGCGCTTGCGAATCTTCCAACCATCGAGGTTTCGGTTCCCTTCCTCGAAATCACGAACAACTTTTTCGGCCAGAAAATCCTCGTGAGCGGCGGCGGCAAAACTTCCGCGTCAGTTGCTCTTCAGGGCACGCTTCCTGATTTTGAAAAAGCCGGCACGCAGGTGATTTCGGAAGGCCGGTTCTTTTCGCAATCCGAAAACGACACGAACCAGAATGTGTGCGTGATCGGATCGAAGGTCGCTGACGATTTCTTTCGCTTCCAGTCCCCCGTCGGCGACACAATCAAGATCGGCGCGGAAGAGTTTCGCGTCCTGGGGGTGCTGCAAAAGCGCGAACAGTTTTTGTTCAGCGGTGGCAGCGACGATCAAAACAACGTGATCTATCTGCCTTACAATGTCGCGCGAAAGCTGAAACCTAACTCGGACGACGTTTACATCCTGGCCGTCGCCCGGCCCGGGATGATGACGCAAGCGATGGATCAAGTGACGGATGCTTTGCGCGTTCGCCGCCAGGTGCCGTTCGGTGCGCCCGACAATTTCGGAATTGAGACCACCGAGTCGTTGATCAAAACTTTTCACTCGATCACCGGCGGCATCGCGATCGCGATGGTAGTGATTTCTTCTGTCGGCTTGATGGTCGGCGGCATCGGGGTGATGAACATCATGCTGGTCTCAGTCACTGAGCGGACGCGAGAGATCGGTGTGCGCAAAGCGATCGGCGCGCGCCGTAAAGACATTCTCGTTCAGTTTCTGATCGAGGCCATGACGTTGACGGGTTTCGGCGGATTAGTAGGTTTGGGGATCGGATGGCTGCTGACTTTGCTGGTGAGATTGATTATGCCTTCGTACGTGCCGCTGTGGGCGCCGGCGGCCGGCTTCTTCGCCAGCGTCGGCATCGGCATCATCTTCGGATTGTGGCCGGCGTGGAAAGCCGCCAAGCTCGACCCAATCGAATCGCTCAGGTACGAATAACTCGTCAGTACCATCCGCGTGAGCGGATGGGTCAAGCATGCAACGCGGTTGAATATGAGGGCCCATCTGCTAACGCAGATGGTACTGACTTCTCTACCCGCCAAAAATCGCCGCGGCTGAAATGCCCAGGATCGCGCGAATCAAAAAGAACCCGATAACGATTCCCCAGGCCGATCCGGACGAGATCTTCGCCACTTTCCGCAATCCAATCGCCGCGAGAAACAATCCATAGAACCGCAGAACATCAAACTGGCTCAACACTGCCACGACCACCGGAGACGAGCCCGTTCCCATGAACGCGCCCGGATTCGTGACCAGCAAGTGCTCCGGATCGATTGTGTCCGCCGCCTTCAAAAACAGTACGAGCACGGCGATGATCGTTCCGAGAATAGCAGGCGGAAACGATGAATACGTCCAGACAGCCAGCGACTGCTTGTAACCAATCGATCCGCCGAAGGCCATCACGCCGAGAAGATAGAGCGCGGCCCCGGCAGCGATCGTGATGGGAACCGAAACCGGAATTCCGACAGCTCCGGCGATCTTTCCGATCTTCACGCCCATCTCTTTTTGCTCTTCTGTCTGGTTTGCGTTTCGCGGGTTTTGTTCCATCTTCTGACGGATGTACTCGCCCATATCGATTCGCTGAAAAACC
>DASXTE010000254.1:0-5200 GCA_036505595.1 Pyrinomonadaceae bacterium | reverse complement strand
GCGAGCTTTCGACAACTTCGATCCCGCGAAAGTTGCAAACTACGACCGGCGCAAAATCGCGAAACTGCTGAACGACGAAGGAATCATTCGCAATCGTTTGAAAATCGCTTCCGCCGTTCAAAACGCGCGCGCGTTTCTGGCCGTGCAGAAAGAATTCCGCAGTTTCGACGCGTACGTTTGGGAATTTGTGAAAGGAAAACCTCTGCGGCGAAACCGCGGCGCGCCAGTTCCGGCCACCACCGCTGAATCCGACGCCTTGAGCCGCGATTTGAAGCACCGCGGTTTTAATTTCGTCGGCTCGACAATTTGCTATGCTTTCATGCAAGCCGTCGGGATGGTCAATGATCATGACGCTAACTGCCTCAGATATCTCGAGATCGCCGTAAAAGGCGAAGCAACGGCGCGCCGATGAGGAACAGCTCACTTAACAAAAAACTTCCGTCAGAAAAATTTCTCTCACACGCGCTGTTTTATTTTTTCGCCTAGACCCCTCGTAAAACACGGGCAATTTCGCTTCGTTAAGGAAAACAAATCACCCCTGGAAAGATAAAACACACAAAAGGTTGATCGAAAAATTCCTTTTCGGTATAAGTCTCAACGTCACGAAGGTTACGGCCATCGAGACCGGCCAAGGGATCGGCGAACGGAGTCGTGAGGCTCTGGGAGAGAGTAAAGGCAGAGCGGTTTGCACTTGCTATTGACGCCCTTGGATGAAGCCGAAAGGCTTGCCAGGAAGACCGAAAGGTTTTCTGGGCGCCCGGATAAAAACGGGTAGCAACCACTAGGAAGGACCCGCTGGTGGTGAGCCATGTCGCTCGGAGAAATCTGAGCCTCGTTGCTGGGAACGTAACCAGCGGTGGAGGAAAGCCACCCAAAAAACAACCTATTGGCACCATGGGGTCTCGCAAGAGAAACCATGAGATTTGCGGAAACAGATTTTGCAGCCCGCAAGGGTTGCGGGATTAACTGAAGCAGATCGCGTGCTGACCGGGAAGCGTCGACCGCCGATTGCTTGTCGGAATACAAATTGGCAGCTTGATCTGACGAGGTCAGGTTGCCATCTTACGAATCGCTTCGGTGATTCATAAGACTTCGGGATTGCGCTGCTAACATCTTCGGGTGAGAGCAGCGCGATTTCGTTCTTAGGGAACTCGGGTCTTCTTCACAACTTTTTACAAACATTACCCGCTGCGCCGCTAGAATTTCTTACGACCTGCTGATAAAGTCTCACGCACAAAACACCGATCGTTAATTGGAAAAGGACAAGGAGAATACTGCGATGACTGAAGCAGCAGCACAGCCACAAATGAAACATGCGCCGGGAACTTTCTGTTGGATCGAATTGATGACTACCGACGGGCCTGGTGCGAAAAAGTTCTACACCGAATTGTTTGGCTGGGAAACAACCGATACTCCAATCGGGCCTGATCAGGTTTACACGATCTACACGCTCAATGGGAAAAGTGTTGGCGCCTCGTTCCAGAAAGACGAAAGCATGAAGCAGGTCCCGACTAACTGGGCGTCCTACATATGCGTCGCCAGTGCCGACGAAACGGCGGCCAAAGCCAAATCGCTCGGCGGTACAGTCGTACAAGAACCATTCGATGTCATGGAACATGGCCGGATGGCTGTGATTGCCGATCCTAGCGGAGCTCACTTCTGTATTTGGCAACCGAAGGCTCATCCAGGCGTCGGCGTCAAAGGTGAAACGAATTCGCTTTGCTGGAACGAACTGTTGACCAACGATACCGAGAAGGCGAAAGACTTTTACACCAAACTTTTTGGCTGGAAATCGAAAACTGATGCTGGCGCGACGCCTTACACGGAATGGATCAATGGCGAAGAACACATCGGCGGCATGATGCAAATTCAACCGCAGATGGGCCCGATGCCGCCGAACTGGGGCATCTATATCGCCGTGGACGATTGCGATGCGAAGGTCGCCAAAGCAACGTCGCTTGGCGCCAGAACCTATGTTCCGCCGACGGACATTCCAAACGTCGGCCGGTTCGCGGTGTTGGCTGATCCGCAGGGAGCGGTCTTCAACATCATCAAGCTGAACTTGCAGCATCACGAGAATAAGTAGGGGTCGTGCGCGAGCGGGGCAGTAGCCCGCGCGTAAGCAAGGGTGTTTTCGGTTAGAACGCCCTCCCTTACGGGTCGGGCTACTGCCCCGTTTTGCGTTTACTGAACAATCATGAAAGCGCGCGTCATATGGCTGATACTCTGCGGCATCTGGGGATCAACGTGGCTCTTCATCAAGCTTGGTCTCGCCGATCTGCCGCCGTTGACGTTCGCCGGAATCCGGTTCGTCTTTGCGTCCGCAATTCTCAGTTTGCTGATTCTTGCGCGCGGCGTGCGCTGGCCGCGCAAGCGTAACGAGTGGCTCGTTATCGCGATCGTCGGATTGCTCCAGTTTAGTCTTAACTACGGCCTCGTATTTTGGGGCGAGCAACGCATTCCGTCAGGTCTCGCCGCGGTTCTGCAATCCACGTTTCCCGCATTCGGCCTGGTCATCGCGCACTTCTACCTTCCCGAAGAGCGCATGACGCCAAGGAAAATTTTTGGAGTGCTGTTGGGCTTCGTGGGCGTGGCGGTTATCTTCTCCGATCAACTGACGATCGCTGGAAAAGGCGCTTTGCTGGGCAGCGTTGCACTCGTGATGAGTGCGTTCTTCGGGTCTTATGGAAACGTCCTAGTGAAAGCGTACGGCACGCAAATCGATCCGTTTGTGCTGGCGGCGGGACAAATGGTTTGCGGGTTTCCGCCACTGCTGGCGCTGGGAATCGCCACGGAAGGGAATCCGTTTCGCTTGCACTGGACAATGATGGCTGCTCTCTCACTTGCGTACCTGGTAGTTGTCGGTTCAGTGATCGCGTTCACGCTCTACTACTGGTTGGTGCGGCACATGGACGTTACCAACACTATGTTAATTGGTCTTGTAACGCCGGTGGTCGCGGTTGTGCTCGGCATGATCGTCTTGCACGAGAAATTCAACTGGCGCTTATTTGCGGGCGCGGCATGCATCATCTCCGGCATCGGCATGATTGTGTTGCGGAAACGAAAAAAGACTGTCGCGATTGATGAAGAAGAACCTGAGATGATGGCCGTCGGCTGACGAAGCTCTATAATTCTCACATGCCGATATCATCGATTAATCCCGCCACGGGCGAAATCCTGCTAACATTCGACGCCCTGAACGAGCACCAACTCGAAGAGAAGATCGCGCGAGCCGCTCAAACCTTTCGCGAGCATCGCCGCACCTCGTTTGCGGATCGAGCAGAGAAGATGCTGCGCGCCGCAGAGATTCTTGAAAGCGAAAAGCAATCATTCGCTCGCACAATGACGCTCGAAATGGGTAAGCCCATCAACGCGGCCGTTCAGGAAGCGGAGAAGTGCGCCTGGGTGTGCCGTTACTATGCTGAGAATGCGGAACGACATCTTGCGGATGAGATCATCGAAACGAATGCAACGAAAAGTTTCGTTCGCTATCAAGCGCTCGGTGTGGTGCTGGCAGTGATGCCATGGAATTTTCCTTTCTGGCAAGTCTTTCGTTTTGCCGCGCCAGCTTTGATGGCGGGAAATGTTGGCTTGTTGAAACATGCTTCGAACGTGCCGGAGTGCGCGCTGGCGATTGAAGACATTTTCCTGCGCGCGGGTTTTGCCGAAGGTGCATTTCAGAGTTTGCTGATCGGATCAGACGCAGTGCAAGGCGTGTTGGAAGATCCCCGCGTCGCCGCCGCGACGCTGACGGGAAGCGAACCTGCCGGCCGCAGTGTCGCTGGTCTCGCCGGCAAGCAGATCAAGAAAACCGTGCTGGAACTGGGCGGCAGCGATCCATTTATCGTGATGCCTTCGGCGAACTTTGAAGAAGCAGTGAGCACCGCTGTCAAAGCGCGCACAATCAATAACGGCCAGTCTTGCATCGCGGCCAAGCGATTCATTGTGCATGAGCAGATTTACGATCGCTTCGAAAGCGAGTTTGTCGCTGCGATGAAAGGACTGAGCGTTGGCGATCCTCTGGAAGAGTCAACTGATGTTGGACCGCTGGCGACCGAGCAGATTTTGAAGGATCTGGAAGACCAGGTGCAGGTCAGCGTCGCGGCCGGCGCGAAACTTCTGGCGGGCGGGCGGCGCATTGAATTTCAAAACGAATTAGCTCGCGGCAATTTCTATGAACCGACCGTGCTGGTGGACATTCCGAAAGATTCGCCAGGTTATCGAGACGAGATCTTCGGCCCCGTAGCTTCGCTATTTCGGATCAGCAACATCGATGAGGCGATCGAGCTTGCGAATGCAACCACATTCGGCCTTGGCTCAGCGGCATGGACGAATGACCGCGAAGAACAGAAGCGATTCATCGATGAACTTGAAGCCGGCTGTGTCTTCATCAACGGGATGGTCGCTTCCGATCCGCGCCTGCCGTTTGGCGGCGTGAAGCATTCCGGTTACGGTCGCGAGTTGGGCGAGTTTGGTATCCGCGAGTTCGTGAATATCAAGACGGTGTGGATCAAGTGAGGATATTGCTGGGAACGCGGGCGCCCTCGCCCGCAACGATCGATTCGCGAATCTCTTGAACCCAGCAGGGTTCAACCTGTTGCGCGGCCAGGCGGACGAGGGCCTCCGCGCTCCCAGCAATCAAGAGCCAGCCCCTTCGCTTTCGTATTCCAAAATCTTCCGTTTCCGCTCAATTCCCCAACGGTACCCGCTCAGACTCTTATCTTCCCGAATCACGCGATGGCACGGAACGACCAGCGCCAGTCGATTGCTGGCGCATGCGCGAGCCACGGCGCGGACTGCGTTCGGCTTGCCGATGGCTCTCGCGATCTCCTGATACGACCGAGTAGATCCTAACGGAATTCGTCGCAACTCTTCCCAGACACGCCACTGAAACGCAGTCGCTTGCAGGTCCACCGGCAGATCGATCCGTTGGGTCTTGCCGTTGAGTGAACTCAGAACCTGTTGCAACCACAGATTCAGCGAAGGACTGATGGAAGTGTCCTTCGAATCGATCGCGGCGTTTGGATATTCGGCAAACAACGCGCGCGTAAGCTCGGCGTCGGAATCACCCAGAGTTATCGAGCAGACGCCGCGCTCAGTAGCCGCCACCAACAGACGACCGAGAGACGAGTCGGCGATTGTAAAAACGATGCGCATGCCGCGGCCCCCACGTCCGTACGTCGCCGGTGTCATTCCCAGT
>DASXTE010000253.1:0-21398 GCA_036505595.1 Pyrinomonadaceae bacterium | reverse complement strand
GCCGTCCTGCACCACGTACTGGTGGTCCAGACGGTAGAGCGTGTGCGCCTTTAACGCCTGCTCGACGCAATGCAGCAGTTCCATATTGTCGGGATCGTAAAGATTACCGACGGCGAGCAGCCGTTCAGTTTTGTCGACACCCTCTTCGGTCAGCACGGCCGAATGATTCTTTTCATCGACAACGTAGTCGCCGGTTTTCTTGCCTTCTTCCAATTCTTCGCCGCGCACGAGCTGCGGGATAATGGCGTTCGCCTGGTAATACTTGTCCGTCGATTCTTCCGAAGGGCCGGAGATGATCAGCGGCGTACGCGCTTCGTCAATCAAAATCGAATCGACCTCGTCCACAACTGCGTAGTAGTGCCCGCGCTGCACGCAGGTGGCGAGATCAAACTTCATGTTGTCGCGAAGATAATCGAAACCGAATTCGTTGTTCGTGCCGTAAGTGATGTCTGCGGCGTACGCAGTCTGCCGTTCGAAGTCATCCATGTCGTTCTGGATGCAACCGACTTCCAAACCGAGGAACCGGTAAATCTGTCCCATCCATTCCGCGTCGCGCGATGCGAGATAATCGTTTACCGTGATGACATGAACGCCACGACCAGTGAGGGCATTCAAGTAGACCGGCAAAGTCGCAACCAGCGTCTTACCTTCGCCGGTGCGCATCTCAGCAATCTTGCCCTGGTGCAGCACGAGGCCGCCGATCATCTGCACGTCGAAATGACGCATGCCGGTCGTGCGCACGCTGGCTTCGCGTACCAGCGCAAAGGCCTCAGGCAGGATTTCATTCAGCACTTCCTGCTCGCGATACTTGCGATCGTCTTTATCGCGCGCATCTTTGACAGCGTCCTGAATCTGCGCCTTGAACTCAGCCGTTCGTTCGCGAAGCTGATCGTCGGAAAGCTTCTGAACCTCAGGTTCAAAGGCGTTGATTTGCTCGATGGCCGGACGAATAGACTTCAGGAATCGTTCGTTACTGCTGCCGAAAACTTTGGTTAATATTTTGTCGAAACTGGCCATAATTGCTGTTTAGTAGTTATTGAATGCATCAACAGACAAACCAGCAGTCTGTCAAAGTCAAGAAGGTAAGTTGAGATTGTACGGGAGCGTCGAGTTGCCAATCAAGCGTGTTGCCCTGCTTCCCGACGCTGTGGTTAACTCGCGAGCGAAAATGCGACCTAGGATTATGAAATTCGGCGGGACGTCAGTCGCCGACGCCGCGACCTTTGCGAACGTCTCGTCAATCGTGCAGGCAGCCGCGGGCGAGCAACCGGTCGTGGTGGTGTCGGCGATCGCGGGATTCACGAACGCTTTGCTCGGCGCCGTCGAAAGGGCGAGCGGCGGCGACGCGCGCGCGGCGGGGCGGTCGCTCGACGAATGGTTCGAACGTCATGTCGCGATCGCGAAAGCGCTCGTGGATGAAGACGCACGCAAACCTGTTGAATCGGCCATCGATGATGCCAAGCGAGAGATCCGCCAACTGTTGAGAATCATCGCGGCTTATCCGGTAACGAGTCCGCCGCTTCAGGATGAAATTGTTGCCTATGGCGAACTGCTGTCTTCGCGGTTGCTTGCGTCCGTGTTACGCGCGAATGGTTTGCAGTCGCAATATGTCGATGCGCGCGAGTGCGTGAAGACAGATGAGAGTTACGGGAACGCGGCGCCTTTGCCGGAAACGGCGGCCACCACCAGCGAACTTCTACGGCCACTGATTGAAGCGGCCGCGATTCCCGTGCTCGGCGGTTTCATCGGCAGTACGCAAAAAGGAGTAACGACTACGCTCGGCCGCGGTGGATCGGATTACACGGCGGCGATTGTCGGTGCGGCGCTCGAAGCGCGTGAGATCCAAATCTGGACGGATGTAAGCGGCGTACTGACGGCTGACCCGCGCGTGGTGCCCGAGGCGAAGCCAATTCCGGTACTGTCATACCAGGAAGCCGCAGAGCTGGCTTATTTCGGCGCAAAGGTGCTGCACCCGAAAACAATTCAGCCGGCAATCGACAAATCGATCCCGGTTCGAGTTTGCAATTCGCACGCGCCGCAAGACGCCGGCACATTGATCGTGGCGGCGTCGGAAGCGGCGCCGCAGACAATCAAAGCCATCGCGCACAAGAACGGAATCGTGACCGTCCAGGTCACCTCCGCGCGGATGCTTGGCGCGTATGGCTTCTTGCGAGCACTGTTCGAAGTGTTTGATCGCCACAAGACTGCCGTCGATGTCGTGACTACGTCCGAAGTTAGTGTGTCGCTCTCGATCGATAACGCGAGCACGCTGCCGGAGCTGATTACGGATCTGGAACAGCTCGGAACTGTCCAAATTGAGAGAGACCGCACAATCGTTTCGGTCGTCGGCGAAGGCTTGCGCAACACGCCCGGTATCGCCGCCCGAGTTTTTTCGGTGATCAGCGACATCAATGTTTCAATGATTTCGGTAGGCGCTTCCAGCGTGAACCTGACATTCATGGTTGATGACGCGAATGCGGCTGAGGCGATTACGCGGTTGCATAGAGTGTGTTTTGAAGAGTCTGCAGTCCCCACTCAGGAGGTCACCGCGTGATTGACGTTCTGCGGCTCACGCGCGAGCTGATCGACATTCCGTCCGTCACCGGCGAAGAGTTTGAGATTGGAACTTCGTTGGGCGAACTGCTGAATCGTCTCGGCTATCATGTCGAGTTGCAGGATATCTCGCCTGAGCGAGCGAACATCATCGCCACCACCGAAGCCAAGCCGCGCGTGGTGCTTTCGACGCACATGGACACGGTGCCGCCGTTCACCGCGTCGAGCGAGGATGACGAATTCATTTATGGACGCGGCGCGTGTGATGCCAAAGGAATAATCACGGCACAGATTGCCGCCGCCGAGAAGTTGCGCGCCGACGGCTTCAACGAGATTGGTTTGCTGTTCACCGTTGATGAAGAAGTGACCAGCGCCGGCGCAAAAGTCGCGAACGATCACCCGGCCGCTGCGTCGTGCGAATATCTGATCAATGGCGAGCCGACCGACAATCGTTTGGCTGTCGGCACGAAGGGCTCTTTGCAAGCGACGATTGCTGCGGAAGGGCGTTCGGCGCATTCGGCCTATCCGGAACAGGGCGAATCGGCCATCGACAAGTTGATTGCCGTGCTGAACGACATTCGCGCAATCGACTGGCCGACTGATGACGTATTTGGCGAGACCACGTGCAATATCGGCATGATTTCCGGCGGCACGGGCGCTAACGTGATTCCTGATGCGGCGCACGCCACGATACAGATTCGCCTGGCTGCGGGTTCCGCAACTGTTAAGGAGTTGCTCGAAATTGCAATTGCCCAACGCACTTCGATCGAGTACAAATCAGTGCACGATCCGTTGCGGTTGATGGCGCTGGATGGCTTCGAACAGATGATCGCGCGATTTACCACGGACATTCCGTACTTGTCGAATTGGGGGCAGCCGCTGCTGATCGGGCCCGGCTCGATCCTCGATGCACACACCGATGCGGAAAAAATTAGTAAGAACGAGTTGGTCAATGCGGTAGATTTGTACGCGGGACTCGCGAAGAAACTGTTAGCCAAATGAAAATCGCTCTGATCGGATATGGCGCAATGGGCCAGCTCGTCGAAAAGCTGGCGGGCGAAAAAGGTCACGAGATCGCTCTGAGAATGACTTCGCGTGATGCCGCGCGCAGCGGCGACGAGATCCGTGCTGAGCTTAGCTCGTGCGACGTCGCAATCGATTTTTCCGTTGCTGCTGCCGTAGTCAGAAATATGGAAATGTGTGTTGCGGCCGGCGTGCCGCTGGTTGAGGGAACGACCGGGTGGGACATTGACCGCAACGAGCTTGTGCGAATGATCGAAGACGCAGACGGCTCACTGATTTACGGTGCAAATTTCTCGGTGGGCGCGCAACTATTTTTCCGCATCGCCGGGTCTGCCGCTGAACTGTTCCAGAATCTAGAATCGTACGACGCGTTCATCGAAGAAGCGCACCACCGGCGAAAGCGCGACGCGCCCTCGGGAACGGCGATCAAACTCGGCGAGATCGTAGCGAATCATTTGGGACGCGAAGTTCCGATTTCGTCGACGCGCGCGGGCCACATTCCGGGCACGCATCGTGTCGGGTTTGATTCCAGCGCCGACCAGATCACGCTCGAGCACGTCGCCCGTTCACGCGAAGGCTTCGCGCAAGGCGCGTTGATGGCCGCGGAATGGATCGTCGAACACAAGGGCATCTATGAATTCTCGGAAGTGTTTGATGAGATACTTGGCCAGAGAGGTACTGAGACATGACTATGAAACTTGATTGGATGCGTGGCTGTGCAACGGCGCTGGTGACGCCGTTCAAATCCGATGGTGCGATTGATGAAAAGCGCATGCGCGCCCTTGTCGATCGGCAAATCAACGGCGGCGTGAAGTTGCTGGTGCCCTGCGGAACGACCGGCGAAAGCGCGACGATGACTGAAGAAGAGGACGCGCGCGTGATCTCACTGACGATCGAGGTTGCACGTGGACACGCCAAGGTAATCGCCGGCGCCGGCAGCAACTCAACCGCCTCGGCGATCGAGTATTCAAAGCGTGCCCAAGAGGCCGGCGCTGACGCCGTCTTACAGGTTGCGCCCTGGTACAACAAGCCGACGCAGGAAGGCCTGTACGCACACTTTCGCGCCATCGCCGAGGCCGTGCCCGACGTGCCAATCATGCTTTACAACGTGCCGGGTCGCACTTCATCGAACATTGCGGCGCAGACGACGCTGCGGCTGGCGAAGGATTGCGAAAACATCGTAGCGGTTAAGGAAGCGTCAGGAAACCTGACGCAGATAATGGAAATATTGCGCGAGCGGCCCGCCGGTTTCTCTGTCTTATCTGGTGACGACGCGGTGACGTTGCCGCTGATTGCGCTGGGCGCGGAAGGCATCGTTTCCGTGGCGTCGAATGAAGTGCCCGACTTGATGTCTCGAATGACCAGCCTTGCGCTGGATGGAAAATGGGACGAAGCGCGCGCGCTGCATTACCGTCTGCTGCCGCTGATGGAAGTAAACTTCATTGAATCGAGTCCCGGCCCGGTGAAAGCCGCGATGGCGATGATGGGTTTATTGGAAGAAAACTTTCGCCTGCCGCTGGTGCCAATTACCGAAAAAAGTCGCACCAAGATTTGCGAAGTGCTGACTGAACTGGGCGTGATAACCGAGACCGCGCAAGCGATCGCGTAGAGGTCAGAACCGCCTGCGGTAGCGGGCGGGCCAATTCTCTCAATGTCACTGCGCGAACAAATCGATAAACTCGCTTCTCGCGAAGGCGGTAATTTTTCCGACGAAGATTTCACTCTCTTCAACGAATTCAAAGCAGCTCTTAATCGTGGAGAGATTCGCGCCGCTGAACGTGACGCTGAGGGCAAGTGGCACACGAATGCCTGGGTGAAACGCGGCATCCTGTTGGGCTTCCGCATGGGCCTAATCATTGAAATGACGCCATCCGGCGCGCCATTACAGTTTCTCGATAAGAACACTTACCCGATCCAAAGATTTTCGCCTGACGATCGCGTGCGTATCGTTCCTGGCGGATCGAGCATTCGCGACGGCGCGTACATCGCTCCGGGTGTCGTCTGCATGCCGCCGATGTTCGTCAACGCCGGCGCTTACGTTGATGAAGGAACAATGATCGACAGCCACGCGCTGGTCGGCTCGTGCGCGCAAATCGGCAAGCGCGTTCACATTTCCGCTGCCGCGCAAATTGGCGGCGTTCTCGAGCCTGCGGGTGCAATGCCGGTGATCATCGAAGACGACGTGATCGTCGGCGGCAACTGCGGCGTCTACGAAGGCGCAATCGTGCGCGAGCGCGCAGTCCTCGCTTCCGGCACAATCATTACCGGCTCAACTCCCGTGTTCGATCTCGTGCGCGAACAAATCTATCGGCGGAGCGGTGATGCCCCTCTCGAAATTCCGGCCGGTGCGGTGGTTGTTCCCGGCTCACGCGCAATTCAGAGCGACAAAGCTCGCGAATGGGGCCTCTCACTTTATGCTCCGGTGATCGTCAAGTATCGCGACGAAAAAACTGACGCGGCCACGCAGTTGGAGGAAGCGCTGCGTTGACTTTCCAGCCACCACCATTCCTCCGCGGCATCGAGAAGAGCATGATTCGGAAGATGTCGGATCGCGCGAGGCTCGGCAGCATCAGTCTCGGGCTCGGCGAACCGGACTTGCCGACGCCGGAAGTTATCGTTCGCGAAGCTATTCGCGTGCTTCAGGAAGAACGAAACGGGTATACGCTCCAGGCAGGGCTGCCGGAATTGCGCGAGCGAATTGCCGGCGACTACCCGCACATGAACTTGAATCTCGATCAAGTTATGGTGACGGCAGGATCGCAAGAGTCGCTTTACCTAATCCTGCGAACTTTGGTGGAAGAGGGCGATGAAGTGCTGATGCCGGACCCAGGATTCATCGCCTATCCGATGATCACGAAGATAACGGGCGGACGCGAAGTGCGATATCGATTGCCGGCGAGTCGTGACTTTGGATTCGACATCGACGATTTCAAACAGAAGATTAACGAGCGGACAAAAGTCGTCATTTGCATCAGCCCGTCGAATCCAACCGGCCGCGCGTTAACGAATGAAGAGCTGCACGCGATGGCGGACGCTGTGAGCGCCAGCGGTTCAAACGCATTCATCGTCAGCGATGAAATTTATCGCGAGCTTTACTATACGCCCGAGCGGCCGGCGTCGATTTCCGAGTTCTATCCGCGCACGATCATTGCGAGCGGCCTGTCGAAATCGATGCGCATGACGGGCTGGCGCATCGGCTGGCTGGCAGGAGACGAAGCCGTCATGAAAGCCGCGCTGGTGCTGCACGGATACGTTGTTACCTGCGCGTCGAGCATTTCGCAGAAAGCGGCGCTCGCTGCCTGGACTGATGAGGCCGCTCGGGCGCGCGAAGAGTATCGCGCAATCTTCCATCGCCGGCGCGATCATCTGCTGGGATTGCTGCGCGACGAACTAGGTTTGCGCAGCGTGACTCCGGATGGCGCTTTCTACACAATGGTGAACGTGAGCGAGTACGGCGACGAATTACGCGTCGCGGAAGCGGGACTCGAACACGGCGTCGTCACGATTCCGGCGGCGGCGTTTGGTGACGAGAGCAAAGGTTACTTGCGCATTTCTTTTTGCGCCGATGAAGAGCGGTTGAGCGAGGGCGTGCGGCGAATGGGAGAGGCGCTGAAGACTCTCAAGAATTAACCACAGAGGACACAGAGGAAGAGAAGACAAATGAAATCTGCTGAGGAGATCTTTTGAATTCTCTTCAGCCTATCGTTTCTTGTTCTTCTCTGTGTCCTCTGTGGTAAAAGTTTTAAGGACGATGGCTAACAAATTTCGCGCAGGCATTCTCGGTGCGACCGGCGTTGTCGGCCAGCGATTTATTCAATTGCTGGAAGATCATCCGCAGTTTGAAGTGACCGCGCTCGCCGCTTCCGATCGGTCGCAGGGCAAGTCTTATGCGGACGCTTGCACCTGGCGCTTGCCGGGCGACATGCCGGATTCCGTAAAGCAGATCATTGTGCAACCTCCTGCGCCGCCGCTGGATTGTGACTTCGTTTTTTCAAGTTTGCCGGGAGAAGTCGCAACATCTGCCGAGCCTCAGTTTGCAGCCGCGGGCTATCCGGTCATCAGTAACTCTTCGCCGCATCGAATGGGCGCGGATGTTCCTTTGCTGATTCCGGAAGTCAATCCCGAGCATATCGCGTTGATCGATGTGCAGCGAAAGAGTTGCGGCTATGATCGCGGATTCATCGTCACGAATCCGAATTGTTCGGCGATCGTAATCGTGATGGCGCTCAAGCCGCTGCACGCGAAGTTCGGCATAACGTCGTGCGTTGTGACTACGATGCAGGCGCTTTCCGGCGCGGGATATCCGGGAGTTGCCTCGTTGGATGCGACCGACAATGTCATTCCGTTCATCGGCGGCGAAGAAGAGAAGATTGAAGCCGAGACCTTGAAGCTGCTGGGGAGTTTCAAAAACAACGTGATTGAGAATGCGCCTGTGAGTCTGAGCGCGCAATGCAACCGCGTTAATGTCACCGACGGGCACATGGCGTCGATTCGCGTGAAGCTGGCGCGAGCTGTTTCCGCAGATGATATTCGAGAGGCGCTCGCTTCCTTCACAGCCGAGCCGCAACAGTTGAAGCTGCATTCAGCGCCCGAGAAACCCATCGTCGTCCGCGACGAAATCGATCGGCCTCAGCCCCGTCTGGATCGCGACGCGGGAAATGGAATGAGCGTAACAGTAGGACGAATTACCGAGGACAACGTACTGGACTATCGTTTCGTCGCGCTCGGCCACAACACAATTCGCGGCGCGGCCGGCGCGGCGATTCTGAACGCGGAGTTGTTGGTGGCGAAGGGATATCTGAAATGACTACGCGCCGCCAGGATGGCGGCGAACCGCAGGCAAGGATGCCTGCGCTCCCAGCCACTCCGTAATCACACGCTTCAACTCATCCAGTTGATCGTCAAAGAAATGTCCTGCGCCCTCGATCACCCGCAATTCAGCGGGCGCATTCTGCGTGACGCGCGCAACCAGCTCACGCAAACGATCGACGTCTCCATACTCGTCACGTTCGCCGTGTACGAACAGGATCGGTTTGCGGCATTGCTCGACAAAATTAAAGTCATACTTATCCACAGGAGTGCCGATGGTGATTAAACGCGCGACGCGATCGTCACTGATACCGACTTCCAATCCCACTCGCGCCCCGAACGAAAAGCCGCACAAAGTGATTTCCTGACCGGGATACTGCTCAGCCAGATAATCCAATCCGGCACGCACATCATCCCGCTCACCGTAACCTTCATCATGTGTGCCCGTGCTTTGGCCGACGCCGCGAAAATTTATTCGTAATGTAACCAGGCCCGCATCATTCAAAGCCGCCGCCGCGCGAAATACTACTTTGTTATGCATTGTGCCGCCGCCAAGCGGATGCGGATGCAGGACCAGCGCCGCGCCTTTGACGGTCGCGTCTCGTGGCTTTTTCAGAATCGCCTCGAGCCGGCCATGGGGCGCGGGAATGAAAAGATTTCCAGCGGGATACATGCGAACATTTCCAATTTTTGATTGCCGATTCTCGATTGTCAAAGACTTTGCAGTTCTGGGATCCGGCTCTCGGCTCTCTGCGGAAAACGCAATCGTAAATTGACGCGCGCGAAAGAAAAGGATTAGCTTTCGATCAACGAAGCAAGCATCCGGTATGACTGCAAACGAACCATTCGTCGGCCTCGGTCAGTTTTCACGCGTCATTGCCGAGACCGCGTCCGACGCGATCATTACGATCGACGAGCAGAGCACGATCCTCTTCGCCAGTCGAGCAACTGAAAAGATCTTCGGCTATTCACACGACGAACTGATCGGCAAATCGCTGACAATGCTGATGCCGGATTACTTAAGGCACGTTCATCGCGTGGGCCTGGAACGTTATTTGGCAACGGGCCAGCGGCACATCTCATGGGACGGAGTCGAGCTTCCCGGTCTTCACAAAGATGGTCATATTCTGCCGCTGGAAATTTCTTTTGGAGAATTCAATGAAGGCGGCCACCGTTTCTTCACGGGCATCGCGCGCGACATCACAGATCGGAAGCGCGCGGAAGAAGCGCTCAAACAAAGCGAAGAACACCTGCGCTCGCTGATCGAGAATGCCGCGGACATCATCACCGTGCTCAACCGCGACGGCACGCGACAATATGTTAGCCCTTCCGTCGAGCACTCAACCGGCTACAACCCGAACGAGCTCATCGGAAAAGATCCGTTTGAACTGGTCCATCCTGATGATGTGCGTGAGTTGCACGAACTATTCGAAGCGGGAATCCGGCAGCCGGGGTTCAAGGTAACCAAGGAGTTCCGCATCCGGCACAAGGATGGCTCATGGAGAATTCATGAAGCGACGGCGCACAACCTGCTCGACGATCCGGTGGTGCGTGGCATCGTCGTGAATTCACGCGATATCACGAATCGCAAGCGACTCGAACGACGCTTGACCGTTCAATACCAGGCGGCGCGCATTCTGGCTGAGGCCGATTCGCTGGAAACAGCCGCACCCAAGCTCCTCGAAGCGATCTGCGAAAGTTTGAGTTGGGACCTGGGGCAGATGTGGCTGGTCTATAGCGAAGCGGACCGCCTGAGTTGGCTTGCCAGTTGGCACACGGCCACGCAGCACGCGTCTGAGTTCGAAGAGGCCAGCCGCGGCCGGCCATTCGTTCGCGGCGTTGGATTGCCGGGTCGTATTTGGGCCGATGGCTCGTCTCACTGGATAACCGATTTGGCGACTGACAAAAACTTTCCACGCAACGACATTGCCGCAAAGGCCGGGTTTCGCTCGGCATTCGGATTGCCCATCAAGCTGGGCGACCAGGTATCAGGCGTGATGGAGTTCTTCACGCGAGAACCGCAAATGCCTGATACGTCGCTGCTCGAAGTGATGACGGCCATCGGTAATCAGATCGGTCAATTCGTCGAGCGAAAGCACGCGCAAGAAGAGCGCGCGCAAATATTCAATCGTGAGCAAAGGGCGAGGCTGGAACTCGAAAGCGCCATGGACCGAATGCGGCAGGTGCAGACAGTTACCGAAGTGGCGTTGTCTCATCTCTCGCTCGATAAGTTGCTGGCTGAGTTGCTCGATCGCGTGCGCGACGCGATGGATGTCGACACGGTAACCATCCTTCTGCTGGAGGAAGGCGACACACTCGTGGCGTGGGCAACGAAGGGTTTGGATCTGGATCTTCACATTCATGTTCCCGTGGGCTCGGGTTTCGCGGGCCGCATTGCTGCACAGAAAGCGCCAATGGTGATCGATGATGTCGAAACCGCCGAATTTTATACTCCATTCCTCCGGGAAAAAGGCGTGAAGACGCTGTTGGGCGTGCCGCTGCTGATCGAAGGCCGCGTGCTCGGTGTGATCCACGTTGGTAGAAGGACTCGCCGGCCTTTTACTGCGGACGACACGCGCTTGCTCCAGTTGGTGGCCTTTCGCGTCGCGTTGGCGATCGACAACGCGCGACTGTTCGACGAAGAGCGGGCCGCCCGCCAGGAAGCTGAAGCTGCCAATCGCGCGAAAGACGAATTCCTCACGACACTCTCACATGAACTGCGGACGCCGCTGACACCGGTGATTGGATGGGTGCACATGGTGCGCAGTGGCATGCTGCCGACGAAGGACATGGATCACGGCCTGGCGGTGATTGAAAAGAACGCTCACGCGCTCAAGCGACTGATTAACGATCTGCTCGACATGACGGCGATTCTGAGCGGCAAGATGCGCATGGAGGAATTGCCGGTGCATCTGACGCAGGTCGTTAACGAGGCGATCGAAACTGCGCGCCCCTTCGCCGACTCGCGCAACGTTCGTCTCGAAGTTTCGTTTCGCGATTGGCACGATGAGCTCGCCACCGGCGATTCAACTCGCCTGGGCCAGGTCTTTGGCAACCTGCTTCATAACGCGATCAAGTTTTCTTCAACGGGCGGGCTCGTGCGCGTCATCTGCGAGACCGATCGCGACGAAGCCGTTATTCAAATCGAAGACGAAGGCCAGGGGATTGCGCCTGAGTTTATGCCACGCGTTTTCGAAAAGTTTGTCCAGGCGGACGGCTCGAAGACGCGCGCGCACGGTGGTCTCGGACTCGGGCTCTCGCTGGTGAAAAGTTTTGTTGAAGGACACCAAGGCACGGTTGAGGCACAGAGTGCCGGGCCTGGCCGCGGCAGCGTGTTTACAGTTCGTTTGCCACGTAGGAAAGTGAGCGCCGCAGTCGCCGCCGGACACAAACAAACCACCGGCCCGCTGACAAGGCCGCATGAGGCACATATTCTGATCGTGGAAGACGACGAGGATACGCTCGAGCTGCTGCAATCGACGTTCAAGGCAAAAGGATTTCGCGTGACTACCTGTCAATCAGCGCAGGAGGCGCTGGACATTGCTCCCGCGAATTCGATCGATCTCATCTTGTCTGACATCGGCATGCCCCACATGGACGGCTTCGAAATGATGAAGCAACTGCGGCAACTGCCGAACATGGGTGACGTGCCGGCCATCGCATTGAGCGGCTACGCGTCGCAGAAGGACCGGGGCCTGGCGCTCGACGCAGGATTTAACGCGCACGTTTCGAAGCCGGTTGACCCGGCCGAATTAATGACCACGATCAAACAGTTGCTGAAAAAGTGGTATAAGCTCAAGAGCGACCGCGCCACGATAAGCCCTGACGAAACCGCCGGCTGAAAACTTATCCGCTGCTTCACGCACCAGACTCTTCACAGCTTCACGAGTGAGTTATGCCACAGTAGAATACCGAGAGGCGTCAGCACTTTTCGGACTGTGCCCCTGTAGCTCAACGGTTAGAGCAGCAGACTCATAATCTGTTGGTTCGGGGTTCGAATCCCTGCGGGGGCACCATGCCAGCAAGCAGTAAGCAGTGAGCACTTAGCAGTACAAAGTCAGTTCCGCTCAAACAATCTGAATGATCTTTCCCAGAGCCAGCGGCATTCTGCTTCACCCAACTTCGATGCCCGGGCGTTTCGGCATCGGCGATCTTGGCGATGAAGCATATCGTTTCGCGGATTTTCTTGTCGCGGCCGGCCAGACTCTTTGGCAAGTGCTGCCGCTCGGGCCCACCGGTTATGGCGGTTCGCCTTACTTGTTATTCCGCTTTCGCGGGCAACACTCTGTTGATTTGTCCGGAGCGGCTGCTCAAAGACGGCCTGATCAGCAAAAGTGATCTCGCGAGCTTGCCATCGCCGCCGGGCGGCAAAGTCGACTGAACGCGCGTTTCCGCTGCCGGCCGCTCAAGTGAAGATTGTGCGCGCCGAGTGTGGCGATGATGCCGGGCTGCTCGGCGCTGCGCGCATGGCGTTTTGCTCAGAAGCCAAAATTAATTAGGGCTGTTTTGGCTGGGGCTCGGACGGTTTCGTTTCCTTCCTGTCCGTCCGCATGGTCGCGCGCGCGAGGCCAAGCAGAATTAGCACCAGCGCAACGCTCGAGATTGCCAGCACCACGTAAATCAGCCACGGCACGCGCTCGGTAAAGGGCAAGAGCGGCGGCCGGTAATCTGAGTTCTTGACGAAAGATCCGACTGTTGCCGGCAATGCCGGCGTCTTCAGCTTCGCCGTCAATTCCTTTTCGAAATCATAGTGCGGCGCATCAGCGTACAGGTTGCCGAAAAACAATCGCAGCGGCGCAGCGGCTGGCTCTTTCAATTCAAAATAAAGTTCACGCGCCGGAGCGGCGGCTTTGATGGAACTGATCGGCAGCGTTGGATTGCTGTAGTCAGTGATCAGCAGGCGCAGTTTGCGCGCGTGCTCTTCGTTATCGAAAGCAATCGTGAGGACCTGATCGTTATTACCGACGCGTTTTGTCAACTCTCCAGATGCAACCACGCGGACGTTTTGCGGATCGTCAACCACCTCAACTTGAAACGGACGCGAGAACGATTGGTCCTCGGTCGTCAACAAAAGCCGGTCGCACGGTACTCTGCCACCAAGATCGATTGTCCACGACGAAGCCGGCGCTCCTTGATGGCGCAGCAACTGGTAAGAAGGAACGCTGACATTCCACGTCACATCTTGCCCTTTCTCGCGTGTGGCCATTGAGACTTTCACTCCCGTGATTACCGGTGGTTCCCTGTCGACGCGCTCATCAGCGGTAACTCGCACGCGAAGATAACGATACCTGCTGGTCGGATAGCTTACGCGGGGCGAGCGTGCCGTGCTGTTGACCGACGAGAAGCTGAAAATCACGTCGCCCGTTTTCAGAGTCTTCCAATCTGCCCCGGTGTCGCTGCCTTCGACAGTGGCCAGCCGACGGAAATTCGTGCCGGCTGTTTCAATCTCGACTTCGTTGTGTTCGCCCGGATTTTCCCCCAAATCGACGGAAACTTCGCTTGCATTCGCGCCGACGACAGCCTGATTGAACAAACGGCCGCCCATCTCGCGCTCATCGTCGACTTCACGACGAACGCGCAACGCGTATGGGATCTCGCGGCCGGCGCCATCATAGAGGCGCAGGTCAGCCAAATCCTCGCGTGCCTTGTCCATTACCTGAAGCGGCACGACGAATCGATAGAGCCCGGCGGGCGACGCGGTTGGAGTGACTTCGGCGACAAACGGCCAGGCAGACATCGCACTGTCGCCGACTGCGACGACGGTGGCAATTCCGGAAGCGATAAAAGTCAGTGCCGAAATCGCGAGAAGCCTTTTCATGTTGCCGACTCCTTCGAATGAAAAGCCTTGTGATAACCCCAGGTCACCACCAACAACAGCAGGCCGAGCACCAGGAAAGCGATGATGCGATAGAGTTGCTTCAGCACGGCGATGTCGATCAGCATCACTTTGATCACGGTCAGAGCGAAGAGCGACAGCGCCGCCCAGCGAATCGCGGGCGCGCGTCGTGCAAAGCCAACCGCCGCTAACACCGCGGCGTAGATCGACCACAAAACGGATAGCGCCATTTGTCCGAGCCAGCGCTCGTGTTGATAGTCCTCAGCCGTCTTTTGCAGCGCCGCGCGCATGGCAAAGTAGGTGTGCGTTTCAATCGTCATCAGAAACCAGAGCGTGATGAGCGCCGCAATCAACAGTACGAGTTGAAAAACTCTGGCGGCGATTTTCTTTCGCTCGCCCAACTTTTCGTAAACCAACGCCGCGGCGAACAAGCAACCCGTCACAAACAACGATGACAGAAAATACTTGTTCGCGACGGGCGTAAACGGTTCACGCTCGCCCCAAGGCGTGTCCCAGAAAACAAGTTTCAGCAGCGCCAGGGTAAATAGAGCGTGCGCGATGGCGCGCAATCGTTGGGACTCCATTTCGATTCCGGCCCACAAAATGACGAGTCCCTCAACCGCCCACGCCATCGTGATCCAATTCGACTTCAGTTGGATTGGAATCGACAACGTAACGAATGTGAGCGCGACACCAATCGTCAGCAACAACTCAGTGCGCGTGGTCGCGCGTCGATCGAGCAGCAGCTTCGCCACGCCCGCGTAGACGAGCGCCATGCCGATCGCGAATGCCCCCATCCAATCGTGATGGTCCGGATTCAGAAAAAAGTAAGCGGTCGCAAAAAAGACAAATGGATTGACGAGCAGCAGTGAAAAATCTTCGAAGCTGGTGATGAACTTGAACGGGTCGCTGGTAAACGCCGCGAGATCGTCGTACCCAGCCTCTCGCTGCTTGAAAAGTCGGCGGACGAGATGCGCCAACAGAAACGCCAGGAATACCGCCGTCTGAAACGTCATTACTGCCGCCAACTTTTGCGGATGATAGTTTTCGCCGTACCACAGCCAGAAGAGAAGATGAGTGCCCAGGAAAGCCAGCGAACTCAATCCCGGCCAATGCTTCATTAACCCGAGCGTTCCCACATCCAGAGCGAATATGTAGCCGAAGAGCGAACGATACTGATCTCGATCTGAGCGCAGCAGGATAGGCACAAGAAAACCGCCGACGAGCGCCATCACAGCGATTGCCGGCGCGTCGTATAACAGCGCGAGCGCGGCGGCTTCGGCAATCAGAAGCGCCAGGTAAATGAATGCGGCCTTCTGGGTCGCGAGATGGTAGTAAGCGAAGGACGCGTACGCCGAGAGGTAGAGCAGCACAATTCCGCCGCCAGTGAGAATCTGCGAGAACACGCGCCACTTTCGTCTGTGATAGCGGTAGCCAAGCGCAGTAAACGTCACGCCGGCGGCGACTCCGATGGCGACGCGGCCGAGCTCGCCGATCCAGCGATTGTCGAACGCGTACTTCAAAAAGAACGCTGTCGCAAAAAGAATCAATGCAATCGCCGCCCAACCAAGCCACCGCCGACCAATGATCGATTCGATTTGTTGCGCATTAAATGTTCGTGCCGGCGCGGCAGTTGAAAACATCGGCGGCGCTGGCGGAGTTGAAGCAGGTGGCGAAGCGATTCGAGGTGGTGGAGCGGCCGGCGCCGATGGAATGGTTGGAGGTTGCGGACGTTCTTCTGTCGGAGGCCGCAGTGTTTCAGTGGTAGGCGCGGAAGGAGGTTTGACCGGGATTCCAGCTTCCAATCGGGCCACGCGCGCGGTGAGTTGCTGAATGATGCCCGACAAACCCTGCGCTTCGGCGGGCGCAATCGGCGAAGAAGATTGCATTCGAGAGATTGCCTGATTGAGTTTGTTTCGCGTGCTGATCGAAATGACGAGCGCGACGATCGGGAGAACTATTGACCCAATCAGCAACGCGATTACTAGTAACGCGATGATAAGGCCTAGGGTGTCGTCCATCGTTCCGGCAATGCGGGCGTTATGAAACAGGCCGAACGCCTAATCAGCGGCATTTGTTGGAATCGCGCGCATTCTATTTTTGGATCTGTGCTAAGTCAATAAAGTTAGACGGACTCGTGATGTTGCTGCCACACTGACGTGCCAAACTGCAAAATCATGGCCGCCAGGATCGGTATTGGAATTATCGGCGCCGGCTTCGCGCGCACGACGCAGATTCCCGGATTCAAACACTGTGAAGGCGCGCAAATCGTGGCGATTGCCAGCGCGCACCGCGAACACGCTGAGGAAGTCGCGCGCGAATTCGATATTCCGCACGTGGCAGACGATTGGCGCGGTGTGATCGCACGGGAAGACGTCGACCTTGTCAGCGTCGTCACGCCGGTCGTGACGCACTGCGAGATGACGCTCGCCGCGCTCGACGCGGGCAAAGCGGTTTTGTGTGAGAAGCCGATGGCGATGAACGCAGACGAAGCGCGGCGCATGACCGACGCGGCGTGCGAAAAAGGCCGCCTGGCGCTGATCGATCATGAGCTGCGATTTCTTCCCGGTCGTTTGCAGATGCGCGAGCTTCTACGCAAAGGCGAAATCGGAAAAGTGAAGCATGTGCAGCTCACTTTTCGCTCGGATTCGCGCGCCGACGTCGAGCGGCCATGGAACTGGTGGTCCGACATAAAGCAGGGTGGCGGTGCGCTCGGCGCGATCGGCTCGCATATCGTCGACGGCTTTCGCTGTTTATTGGGAACTGAAGTTTCCGAAGTACTTGGCAATCTGGCGACGCATGTGCGTGAGCGGAAGGATCACGACGGGAAGACTCGCGAAGTCACAACGGATGACGAAGCAAACCTGCTCCTGCGATTTCACGATGCGGAGTTGACGGAAGGAGCGACAGGAAATGCTTCAATGTCACTGGTCGAAGCCGGAAAGCCGGAACATCTGCTGGAGATCTTCGGCGCGAGTGGCGCGTTGCGAGTCGAAGAGAACGGCGAACTCTGGCACTCGAGAGTCGGCGAAGGAGCGTGGCGTCGCGTCGAAACCGACGGCAGCGAAGTAGCGCCGGGAATGCGCGACTCCGGCTGGGCGCGCGGGTTCACCGCCTTCTCGAAAAAGATTGTCGAAGCACTTCGCGACGGTCGCACGACCGTCGAAGGCGCGGCGACTTTCGAAGATGGCTACCGCACTCAGCTCGTGCTGGACGCTGCACGAACGGCGAACCAGAATGGCTGTTGGGAGAGAGTGACTACGAAAGACAGTGAAAACTGAAAAGTGAAAATTGAAAACTGCCCAGCTACGTGGCGTCCCATTCTCGTATCGGGAAGCGCATCCACGACTTTGCCTATCCGTGCAGCGAAATCAATCAAGCGCTGCGACAACTCGTCAGATGTCATGGAACTCCCCTTGATATTTTGAAATTTTCAGTTTGCACTTTTCATTTTGCAATTTCCCGCTTTACTGTTTCGTGGCTTTCTCAGTTCCCGTCTTATCGCTGCCGTAGCCACCCCAAACTCCGTCAAGCGTGCCGTCGGATTTGATCTCGTAAGCCACAAAGCCGCAACGCGAACCGCCGATTCCTACCGCGACATTATCGCCTTCCGTAATGCCGACGCCGTCCGTGTTGTTGCTCCAGACGAAGTGATACAGATTGCCGGCGGGCTCAACGGTGATTTTCACTTTATAGGCTGTGCCATTCGGATTCTTGCCAGTCGCGTCGTACTCGCCTGCGAGGCCTGAGCCGCTAGTGCGCGTGGCGTTTTCCGTTCCGGCTTCATCTTTGCCCCAGTAGCCCCACCGGCCGATAAGCGAGCCGTCGCTCTGAATGTTGTAATCGACAACGCCGCAGCCAGTTCCGTTGGGGCCGCCCGCGAACGAGACGGCGACAACGTCGCCATTGACCACGCCAACTCCGTCGTATTGGTTCCCGGCGTTCCAACGAAATTGATAGACATCGCCATGCTCGATCACCTGTAGCGCGCCTCGGTAAACAGAGCCGTTCGGGTTCGTCCCGACGATGTTGTACTTCCCGGCGATGTTGGCGTGCGTTGCCGGGGCACTGTTGGTTGAACTTGTCGAAGTCGAGGTAGAACTCGTGCTTTGACTCGATTGAGCGGGGTTGTTTGAAGTGTTGGTTGACTTGCAGCCGATCACGGCGACAACGAACAGAATGAAAGCGAGCGCTTGGGCTCGTGGATGTGTTTTCATGTCGAACTCCTGGAAGATGATTAAAAAACGGCGCGCCTATTTAGTCCGGTAATGACTTTCTTGTCAATGAAAATGGCAATGTCTATAGTTGCTGCTCTTTCAAACGCCGTTCGATGGTAAAGAGCAAACTCAAACAGCGGCAGAATACTCTGCGCGTCGGCGTCGATACCGGCGGCACCTTCACTGATTTTGTTTACGAAGCGGGTAGCGCTTTCCGGATTTTCAAATTGCCTTCTACTCCGGATGATCCTTCGCGCGCCATTACCGATGGATTGCGACGAATCGTGGAGCAAGCAGGCGGAAGGGTCGTTGAAATCGAAGTTGTGCACGGCACCACCGTGGGCACCAACGCGCTGTTGCAGCGACGCGGCGCCCGTGTGGCGCTGGTGGCCACTTCGGGCTTCGAAGACGTAATCGAAATCGGACGGCAAGCGCGGCCGGAGCTTTACAACTTGAATGCGGTGAAGCCGCCACCGTTGGTTTCGTCGGAACTGCGCTTCGGAGTGAATGAACGCGTGGCGGCTGATGGCGAAGCGCTTAAGCCATTAACGGAAGATGCACTCAAGTCGTTGATCGAAACTGTGCGCCGCGCCCAGCCGCAATCCATCGCCATCTCGCTCTTGTTTTCATTCGTGCGCCCCGAGCACGAGAAGCGAATCGCCGTAGCGCTGGGTTCGTTGGACCTTCCGCTTTCCGTTTCTCATGAAATCCTGCCGGAGTATCGCGAATACGAGCGCACTTCGACCGTTTGTGTGAACGCCTATCTACAACCGTTGATGGGCCGCTATCTGACGCGACTCGCCGGGAGCGCAGGCATCTTGCCTGCTTCTACGAGTAAGGGCGGGCAAGATGCCCGCGCTCCCAGGCTCTTCCTGCGCGTCATGCAATCTTCCGGCGGCAGCATCTCAGCCGAAGCTGCCGCGAACGAACCAGTGCGCACCATTCTTTCCGGGCCGGCGGGTGGAGTCGTCGGCGCATTGCGAGTCGCCGCCGCAGCCGGTTTTCCAAACATCATCACGTTTGACATGGGCGGGACTTCGACAGACGTTGCGTTATGCGATCGCGAAGGGATGCGCCTGACAAACGAGTCGATCGTCGCGGGCGTTCCGATCGCCGTTCCGATGATGGACATTCATACCGTGGGCGCCGGTGGTGGATCGATTGCGCGCGTTGATGAAGGCGGCTCGCTCCGCGTGGGTCCCGAATCCGCCGGCGCGGATCCCGGACCAGCTTGCTATGGCAAATCGCTTTTGCCGACGGTGACTGACGCGCACGTCGCGCTCGGCCACTTCCCCGGCGCAGCGCTGTTGGGTGGGGAATTCAAACTTAATGAAGCGCGAGCGCGGGAAGCGCTGGCAAACCTGGCTGCGGAAATGACTAAAGCGGCCGGACGAAGAGTGACCTTAATTGAGGCCGCGCGTGGGGTACTGGATGTAGTGACGACGAACATGGAGCGAGCGCTGCGGCACATCTCGGTCGAGCGGGGACACGATCCGCGCGACTTCACGCTGGTTCCATTCGGCGGCGCGGGTGGTTTGCACGCGATTGAGTTGGCGCGCGCGCTGCGGATTCCAAAGGTGTTGGTGCCAATGTCACCCGGCGCCTTGTCGGCGATAGGGGTACTTGCGGCTGACGTTGTGAAAGAGCAAAGCCGAACGGTGATGATCGAAGCCTCGGCGGGCGCCGGCAACAAATTGGAAGCAACATTTCACGAGATCGAAAAGCAGGCGCGCATAACCTTGCGTCGCGAAGGCTTCGCCGAATCTGACCAGCGACACGAACGTTCGCTGGCCGCGCGTTACAAAGGCCAATCGTTCGAACTTCAGATCAAACAAACAACTGGCAGCATCGCGGCGGCATTTCATCGCGCGCATCGGGCGCGTTACGGCTATGCGCAAGAGAAAAACGTGGTCGAAATCGTTAGCGCGCGCGTGCGATCGATTGGCTTGGTCGAGAAGCTGAAGACACAGCGTTCGAAAAGCGCCGCTTCGAAAACTTTCGCCAAGCCACATGATTGGGCGGAGACTTATTTTGACCGTAAGAAGATCCGCGCTGCGGTTTATCGACGGGAAAACCTTCAAGCCGGCGTGCGCTTGCGCGTGCCTTGCATTGTGACTGAGTATTCAGGGACGACATTGATTCCCACTGGCTCGCTGGGTCGAATCGATAGCGGCGGAAATATTGTTATTGATGTGCAAGCCAAAACAGATTAACCGCAGAGTAGCGCAGAGGACTTCGCAGAGGAGCGCAGACGCTATTCCTCCGTGTTCTCTGCGATACCCTCGGCGACCTCTGCGGTTTTCGTTCATCGGTAAACATGACTAAATTCGATCCAATCACGCTTGAAATCTATCGCGCCCTCTACACCTCAGTTGCCGAAGAGATGGGCGTGACGCTGCGGCGCACGTCATTTTCCCCAAACATCAAAGAGCGGCGCGATTACTCCTGCGCCGTGTTCGATTCAGCCGGACGAGTGATCGCGCAGGGCGATCACATGCCCGTGCATCTCGGGTCGATGCCCATGGCCGTGGCCGCGGCGCTGCGCGATGTCGAAATCGGACCCGGCGACGTTGTTGCCGTCAACGATCCATTTGCCGGCGGCACGCATCTGCCGGATGTCACGTTGGTGATGGGGGTGTTTGAAAAGACTGCAGGAAGCAGACGGCAGACGGCAGGAAAAACCAGACGTTCTCCTGCTTCCCGCCGACTGCAGTCTGCCTCCTGTCTTTTTTATGTTGCCAATCGCGCACATCACGCAGACATCGGCGGCGCCACACCAGGCTCGATGGGGCTCGCGACCGATGTTTATGGCGAAGGGATACGCATCCCGCCAATCAAAATCGTGCGTGCCGAAGAAATTGTTGGCGACGTTATGAAGTTGATTCTGACGAACGTGCGCAGCAGCGACGAACGCCGGGCTGATTTCGAAGCACAGATCGGCTCGTTGAAGACCGGCGAGA
>DASXTE010000252.1:0-6583 GCA_036505595.1 Pyrinomonadaceae bacterium | reverse complement strand
AATCGCCAAGATAAGCGTTGCCATAGCGCTCGCCAGTGTGGCGATTGCCATCGGCGTCCAACTATTGTCGAGCATAGTTCTACACTCGCAGGGCAGGAAATGAGAGAGCGAAGCGGCTTATATCACCGGACTACACGAAATGGAAGGTTTCAACAAGTACCTAGTCCCGAGAATATTTAATTAATTGAGGCAGTTACGAGATCCTCGGGGGCCGCTTCGACCGGGGGCTCAATCGATGCTTCGCCGGGGACACCGATAGGCACGGGAGCGTGTAACCCACCTGTTTTGTGCGCGTTTTTCGCGCGATACATTGCCTGATCGGCCGCAATCAACAGTTGATCCAGCGTCTCGCCGTCAACGCCAAAGACGGAAGCCCCGATCGAAATTCCGACGCGAGCGCGGGTTTGCGCGCGCACGCTCAACGAAAAGCCGCGCACGACCGTTTCGATTCGGTCGCGCAGCTCATCAACCTGCTGCACCGTCAACTCAGGCAGCAGCGCCACGAACTCGTCGCCGGCGTATCGCGCGAGAAAGTCGTATTCGCGCAACTGGCTTTGAATGAGATTGGCGACCTCACGCAACATCCGATCGCCGATCTTGTGACCGAAGGTGTCGTTGACCAACTTGAAATCGTCGAGGTCCAGCATGATGACCTGGAACGGCCGGTCGGTTCGACGCGCGCGTGAAACTTCTTCATCGAAGCGCAGATGGAGCGCGCGAGCATTCGGCAAGCTGGTCAACGAATCCGTCAATGCATTTGATTCGGTCTGCGCGTGATGCATCGCGTTGGCAAGCGCGTCGGAAGCGAGGCGCGTGACCGTTTCCAGTAACCGAATCTGGTTGTCGGTATATTCGCGGAGAGTAGTTGAGTAGAGCGAAAGCGCGCCGAGTAACACGTCGCCTCTGAACAAAGGCAGCGAGGCCATCGATCGATACGGGACTTCCGCCTGGATGCCTACGCGATCGAAATCCAAGCTTGGCTGCAATCGATTTACCGATCGGCGATTCGCGAGCGCGAAGCCCGTGACACCTTCGCCGGGCGCGATGCAGCGATCGCGCAAGCTTTCGGCGTCCCGGCCCACCGCCAGCGCCGTGGCTGCGTATCCTTTGATTTCGTCGTACAGATAAACGGCGCAAGTATCGAACGGCACAAGCTGGCCGACTCTATCTATCAGCACTGCCAAAGTCTTTTCAATTTCCAGAGACGAGCTGAACTTGCGCGCGATTTCGTAGAGCGCGTAGACCTCGCGATGCGCATTGCGAATCTCGTCGTACGCCGCGAATGCGGTGTTCTCGCGGGCACGTGCGACTTCATCTTCCGCCGGTGCAATCGGCAGTGTTGCCGGGCTCGCTTGAGTTTGCGGATCGAGTCCGCGCTTCGCGATTTCAATCTCGAATTGCGCCAGATTGTCGATGAATAACTCGACGATTTTTGGATCAAAGTGGGTCCCCGCGCCTTTGCGCAGCAAGCCTGTAGCATCTTCACGCGACATGCCCGTGCGAAATGGGCGATCTTCGCGCACTGAGTCGAAACAATCCACGACCGACATGATGCGCGCGGTGATGGGAATCTGTTCGCCTTTCAAACCGTCAGGATAGCCGCAGCCATCCCAGCGTTCGTGATGGTGTTTGACGATCGGCACAACTGGGTACGGAAAATCGATGCGGCTAAGAATCTCGGCGCCGACGACCGTATGAATTTTTGTCTTCTCAAATTCGGCGGACGTCAGTGAACCGGGTTTGTTCAGGATGTGATCCGGTACCGCGAGCTTGCCGACGTCATGCAACAGCGCCCCCGCTCGCAATGCAGACACTTCCTTTTCAGACAACCCGAGCAGGCGACCCAGCCCTTCGGTATAAATCTCAACGCGGCGCACGTGGCAATGCGAGGTCTGATCTTTCGCATCGATAGCCGTCGCCAGTGCTTCGACTGTCGACAGGTGCAAACGGCTCATCTCCTCAGCTTCGCGTGTCTTGACGTTAATCTTCTCGAAATAGATTTTGTACGTCCAAAAAGTGGCGGCGATCACCGGAACACTCAATAGAACGTAACCTGCTCCGAACCGCGAAATCGCCGAATAGATGACCGCCGTCGCAATTGCCGCCGCCAAAAACGACGACCACGTCCACAGGTAACCGTCGCGCCAAAATTTCAGGATCGGGCGTTTGGTTTTCAGCGCGTAGATTGTCGAAACCGAGAAGCCGTTGACGAGGTATTGCACCATCGCCATCGCGGTAATCGCGGCGAACAGGTTGACCGCTCGGATTGATGCCATGCCGAGCGGATTGTGAGCACCGCCGGCAAATCGCTGTAACGCAAAATAGAACGCGTTCCCTGCGAGAAAGACGGCCACAGCCATCATCGCGGGCGCAGCAATCCAACTCGCGACCCGCTTAGACGTTCTGCGTGAACTGACGTATGAATCTACGGCGCCGACTAAAATCGCGGCCGGTACGCCAAGGAAGAGCACCGTCAGGAACGTGAAGGTATCGCTGGCGGTGAAACTGGAATTCGTATTGGGAATGCGAATCGGATGAGAACTTGCGAGGATTACCAGCGAGAGCAGGGCTGCAAACTCAGCCCACTGCATTGCCGCCAGATTACCAACCTGCTGTAGGGCCCAGATGCACACTGACGCGCCGGCGAGGACCATGACAAACCAATAGGTCCTCGCGACGCGGCCATAATCCGACATGTTGATTAGTTTCATGTTAATGCTCTCGAAACGACAGCAAAAACCTGGCACTACAAATTCAAAGCAGATGAGTTCCTTTCCGGTGAATCACTTCAAAAGAGTCCGCGCCGAAACTGCTTACCGGGAGCAAATCGGTCTTGCGGTTTCGGCGCGTGACTGGGGAAATCGGCGATGCTGGCATGCATCGCCGGCTGGGGTGCAGTGACAAGGCAAACAATTCGCGCATTCGATGCACACTCTTTGCGCGGCTAGCGGACCCAGTGCGGTGGGCCCATCGGCGGTTAACGCTTCCTAGCCGCGTCCTCACCATTAACAACGCGCATGCCGTGAACGCCTTCGCTGAAGGTGCATGAAACTCTGAGCAATTTGCGGCTTTCGTGAGCAGCGTCATCCTAGACTTCTCGTCAGTCGGTCAATCTCTTCAAACTGACAAGTCAAAATGAAGACCGGTTGTTGACAAGCCTCGCTCGCACGGTGCACCTTTCACTCTCCCGCCGAAATTCTCGATGAAGAAGAAAGTGATGCAAACGAGCGTGGAAAGCTCGCCGCCCGTCGGCTACGTCGAATTGCTTCGAAGTAATCGACGTTTTCGCATCTTGTGGCTGGGGCAGGTCGTCAGCCAGATGGGCGATTGGTTCGACACGATTGCCGTCTACACGCTGGCGCTGCAACTTACCGGTTCGAGTCGCTCCGTCGCTTTGATCATGGTCGCGCGATTTCTGCCAAGCGTCGTGATGGGTCCGCTGTCTGGCGTGGTCGCTGACAGATTCAGTCGCCGCTCGATCATGATTGCTTCCGACATCATGCGCGCGCTGGTCGTGCTGGGATTCTTGTTCGTGCGTCATCCGGATCAGATGTGGCTGGTGTACGTTATTACAGTTCTTCAACTCGGGTTCTCGTCGTTCTTCGAACCAGCCAAGACGGCGGCAATTCCATCGATTGTCTCTGATCGGGAACTGCTGCCGGCCAATGCAATCGCGTCAGTGACGTGGTCAGTGATGCTGACTCTGGGCGCTGCGATCGGCGGGTTCGTTACTGGTTGGTTTGGGACGAATGCGGCTTTTGTGCTTGATTCGCTAACCTTCGTTGCCTCGGCCATTTTGATTAGCCGCGTGCGATTTCCGAAACGGGCCGAACGTCAGAAATCAAAGCTGACCCCGGCGAAAGCGCTCGGCATCGCTGACACAGTCGAAGGCGCTCGTTATGTAAAGCGGCGTCCGCGCGTGTTCGCTTACCTGATGGTTAAAACCTCATGGGGTGTGGGTGGCGGCATCATGACGCTGCTCGCGGTGTTCGGCGAAAGAGTTTTCCCCGTCGCCGGCAAAACCGCGACCGGCATTGGTGTACTGTTTACCGCCCGCGGTATCGGCACCGCCATTGGCCCGATCATGGCTCGGCGATGGTCTGGTGAGACGCGCCAGCAAATGCAGACCTCGATTGGCATTGCGTTCCTGATTGGCGGTGCGTTCTACATCGCGTTCGCAGTCTCTAAGAGTTTCACAATGGCGCTGCTGTTCCTGCTGATTGCGCATATGGGGGGCAGCATCCTCTGGGTGTTTTCGACGGTGCTTCTGCAACGATCGGTCGAGGATCAATTTCGCGGACGCGTGTTCGCGGCAGAGATGGCTTTGGTTACGTTGACCATGGCCGCGTCGAATTATCTCGTGGGCGAACTAATGGATCGATTTGGATACTCGCCGCGGGTCGTGACTGCGGCGGTCGGCGCGTTCTTTCTGCTGCCGGGACTGACATGGTTCGTTACGCAACGCTGGTGGGACGTGTCAGAAGCCCGCGCGTCGGCAAGGGCTTCGCTGCATCCAGAAACCGCGCCGATCGAAGACCTCGCGCGCGATGGACGGGCGGAGACGGCGGTTGGTCAGGCTTCAGACACGATATGAAGACGAAGATCGGCGTGATGGGTTCGGCTGAAGAAATGCCGGACACTGTTGAGAAGGCCGAGGCACTTGGCCGCGCCATCGCTGCGCGTGATGCGATCTTGTTGACGGGCGCCACCACCGGATTGATTTACGTCGTCGGGAAAGCCGCGCGCGATGCAGGCGCGATGCACATCGGAATTTCACCCGCCCACGACGCTGACGAACACGTCGAGCGTTACGCGTTGCCGCTCGATGCATGCGACGCGATCGTTTACACCGGCTTTGGTTTGAAAGGCCGCAACGTAGTGCTGGTGCGCTCGTGCGACATCGTGATATTCATTTCGGGTTCCATCGGGTCGCTCAACGAATTCACGATCGCTTACGACGAAGGAAAAGTGATCGGCTGTCTGACGGGGACAGGTGGAGTTGCCGATGAGATCAAGCGGCTTGCGCAAGTATTTCGCAAACGAAGCAACTCGCGGATTTCTTATGATAACGATCCGGTGCGGCTGATCGATAAGTGCTTGACGGCGGAACAAGCGGGGCATTAGCCCGCGCGTAAGCAAGGGCTCCTATCTCGCGTTTGAGCCCTCCCTAACGGTCGGGCTAGTGCCCCGATCATTACCACGCAGGGGACATTACTATGGACTTTGGCTTAAAAGATCGCGTTGCTCTCGTCGCTGCTGCCAGTCGCGGCATTGGTTACGCCGCCGCGCTGGAATTAGCGCGTGAAGGCGCGCGGGTGTTTCTGTGTTCGCGCGACGAGCGGCGCGCATCAGAAGCAGCCGAGAAGATTCACAACGAAACCGGCGCGAACGTTGCCGGCATCGCCGCCGATGTGACGAATGGTTCAGAAATTGAGCGATTTGTCCGTCTCGCAGCGGAGCGTGCCGGCCGCATCGACATCTGCGTGACGAACGCCGGCGGGCCGCCCGCAACCACGTTTGCCGACACGGACATCGAGATGTTTCGTCAGGCATTTGAATTGAACGGGCTGTCCGCGATCAGGCTAGCGAAGCTTGTCCTGCCGGGCATGCGCGAACGCAAGTGGGGCCGCATCATCAACGTCACTTCAATCTCAGTCAAACAGCCGGTTGATGGGCTGTTGCTCTCGAACACGGTGCGTGCGGGACTGACCGGCTGGGCCAAGACGGTCTCAAACGAAGTCGCCGCCGACGGCGTGACCGTTAACAACGTCGCGCCCGGGTACACCTTGACTGAGCGGCAGGACGAATTGGCTGTCGCGCGGGGAAAAGCTTTGGGCAAATCAAAGGAAGAGATGATTGAAATGTGGGCGTCGCAAACTCCGATGCGCCGCATCGCTTCGCCCGAGGAAATCGCGGCCGCGATCGCATTTCTCGCCTCCGAGCGCGCGTCTTACATCACGGGCGTTACGTTGCAAGTTGATGGCGGTTGGGTGCGAAGCTTGCTGTAATTGACTTGATGGTAATTGCGCTATTGACGACGAGGCCCTCGATTGATTTTAATCAAATGAAACCCTCGGTTTGATCGACATACATTGAAGAAGGAGCACTAATGGAATTTACTCGAACACTGTCCAAAACTTTGGTCTCGATGCTGGCACTCGCAGCATTTGCTCTGAGCTGTAGCTTTTCAACAGCGCATGTTAGTTCGTTGAAAGTAGGAAAAGACAGAGCCATCAGCCAGGAGGCAAGCAGCTTTGAACCGAACGACACAGTCTATGCCGTCGCAACCGTTTCAAATGCGCCCGGCAAAGTGAAGGTCAAAGGCCGTTTGGTGGTCGAAGATGTTCCTGGACAACAAACGGGACCGATTCCTGGCCTTGAGAAGACATTGGACCTGGAAGGCAGCGGAACGGCAACGTTCACATTCACACCGCCACCGGACGGCTGGCCGAAGGGCAAGTACAAAATCGAAGCCGTGATGATGAACGAGAAGGGCGAGCAGAAGGACCAAAAGTCAGCAAGTTTTTCCGTTTCCTAAGCTGAGCATGTGACATCGTATGGCGCGTGGGTGGGAAAGCAAGTC
>DASXTE010000251.1:0-4556 GCA_036505595.1 Pyrinomonadaceae bacterium | reverse complement strand
GCGACGACAGATTGTAATCGCTATCATCCAATCGGAACGCAGTCTGTAACTCGCCGATGGCCGCAGGAAAGTCGCGCCTCTGTAGGAGTATCCAGCCAAGACCGCGGTGCGCACTGGCATAGTTCGGATCCAACTCAAGGTTCCGCCGATAGTATTGCATCGCCGGATCGAACTTTCGCGCCAGATAGTGCGCCCACGCAACGTTCGTGTAGGCGATGGAAGAGACCGGGTCGACGTCCAGCGCCCGCTTGATTTGATTCAGTCCCTCGTCGCTGCGGCCCCGCACGACAAGCGCGATGCCGTACCATTGATAGGTTGTCGAGTAGCTGGGATTGAGTTCGATGGCGCGCTGGAACTCTTTCTCGGCTTCCGGCCAGTCTCTCTCATAGATTTCTTCGAGCAGGCCGCGCGAAGCATGAGCCTCAGCCAGCGTCGGGTCAAGCTGGAGGGCGGTCTGCAAGGCAGATCGGGCCTGGCTCATCGCTTCGGTGGCCGGCATCGCACCATGCTCACTGAGCAGCAGGTAACAATCAGCCAGACCCGAGTAAGCCAAAGCATAGTTTCGATCCTTGTCGATGGCCTCGCGAAAATACTCGATTCCTTTTTGCAGGCCGTCCTCGGTGCGTTTGTTCCAGTAATATCGTCCTTCGAGGTACAGCCGATAAGCTTCGGGGTTGTCCGTGAGCCGCTTGTTCAAACGGTTCTGCTCCAGAGCAGAAAGCGTCAGCCGCAGGTTGCTCGTAATTTCCTGCGCAATCTGTCGCTGAACAGCCAGCAGGTCGGACGTCTTTCGCTCGTACTGTTCGCCCCAGAGTTGCTTGTTATCACGCACGTCCATCAGCTCAGCGCTGACGGTCAGGTTGTCGCCGCGTTGCATGATGCGGCCTGTCAGCACGGCGCGCACGCCCAACTCTTTGCCTGCCGCCAACGGGTCGGCGCCTTTGCCTTTGTAGCGAAAGACGGAGCTGCGCGCGATTACTTTTAGATTCGGAAGCTGCGTCAGACTGTTGATAATGCCTTCCGTGACGCCGTCAGCGAGCCAGTCATCATTCGGATTGCCGTTCTGATTTGCGAAAGGCAAGACGGCGATCGAATCGATTGCGACTTCGGTGTTGCGCGCATGGAAATACCAACCGATGCCGATCGCGCCGGCGATAACCGCGACGACAACGACAGCGGCAACGATCTTGTGGTGTGCGATTCCGGAGACGATATATTCCGCGCTGGAAGCCGAGCGCGCGGGGCCGGCTGGCGTCGTTGTTGGGAGTGCGCCGGACGCGGTAGCTGTGGCGCTCTGGCCGCTCACTGTTGACGTGGCGGCGCGGATTTCCGGCGCCATCGTGCGTTCGATCTCCGCGTCCACTTCCAGTTTCCGTTTCAAGTTGCGCAAATCAATGAGCAAATCTTTCGCGGTCTGGTACCTTTCTTCCCGATCCTTCGTCAGGGCTTTTTTAAGGATCCGCTCCAACTCAGCCGGCACGTCCGGCGCAAAGCGCGTCAGGGGCGCAGCGTCTTTCTGCAGAATCAGAGAAATTGTTTCGGTTGGCGTCTCGCCGGGAAACGGCACGTGGAGGGCTATCATTTCGTACAGCACCGCGCCCAAACTCCAGACGTCTGTGCGCGCATCGACGTGCGTGCCCTTTGCTTGCTCCGGTGACATGTAATTTGCCGTGCCCATCACGGTGCCCGCGCCGGTATCGACCATCGCGCGGGTTGGCGCTTCAGGATCAGTCGCTGACCTGCGCGGCTCAGTTAGTTTCGCCAGGCCAAAATCGAGCACTTTCACGTAGCCATCGCGGCGCACCATGATGTTCTCGGGCTTGATGTCGCGGTGGATTATTCCGGCAGCGTGCGCGGCTGCGAGCGCGCCGGCAATTTGAATCGAAAACTCCAGTGCGTCGTGAAGCTTCAATCCAGTCTTCATACGCTCGCGCAAAGTTTCACCGTCGATAAACTCTGTCGCGATGAACCGCGAATTGCCGATGCTTCCGATCTCGTAGATCGTGAGAATGTGCGGATGGTTCAAGGCCGAAGCTGCTTTGGCCTCCTGAATAAAACGTTGAAGGCGTTGTTTGTCTGAGGCCAAAGCTTCAGGAAGAATCTTGATCGCGACGGTTCGATCCAACTCGCTATCAAGCGCCAGATACACTTCACCCATTCCACCCTCACCAATCTTTGAGCGGATTTCGTAACGGCCCAGTTTGGTACCGGCGGCGATGCTCATGTCATTTCTTCAACCCGGCCGTCCAGTTCAGAACGACCGTCAGCGGTGAAGGCGAGGATTCTTCTCCTGGGGTAATCAGCAGAAAGCGCTGCCCGTCGCGGGTAACGTCGTAGAGTGAGGCCCCGATAAAAAACGCGACCGTGCGCATCTCAAAGAGTGGCTTAGGCGTACCGGCTGTGAACGTGTTGCCGTCTTCTTTTACCTCAACCGCCATTAGCTTGCGCTCAGCGCTGAAATAAAAGAGTTCTTTTCCATCTCCCCTCCATCTCGGCTGAGCGCCACCGTTGGTCGACACCATCCACTGGCCGCCCGACGCCGGAAACGGCCGCACATAAACCTGACTCGTTCCCGATTCGTTGGAGTTGTACGCGATCCACCGTCCATTCGGCGAGAAGCGACCCGAGCTTTCGGCGAAAGGCGTTTGCAGAAATGGAAAAGGTTTGCGATCTCCGAACAGCGGCAAGATCCATAAATCAGCGTTGGTTTTTAGATCCAGTTCGCCATAGAGGATGAACCGGCCATCCGCGGACCAATCGTGTGGCCCCTTTGAATTGTCCGATTTCCAGAGCAGCTCTTCATTTGCGGCGCCGCTGGAAGGCTTCGCATAAATATCGAAGACACCGGATTTGCTTGAGTTAAAGGCGATTTGGCTACTGTCCGGTGACCAGGCCGGACTTTGTTCGTTCGTCGCATCGAAGGTGAATCTGGTCTCGCGCTCCTGATCGATTATCCAAAGGTCGGTTGCGCCCGACTGATTGTCGACGCGGCTCACAACCACTCGTTTGTCATCTGGTGACAGCGCCACGCTTGCGATTTGCCCCGGCCTTCCGGCTTGGGCGATTTGTTTGCCCGTTCGATCGAACCAAGCTAACTGCGAGTCTGCAAACACTCGGGTCCGGTACACCAGCACGCCGTTGTCTGACACAGAGAAGAATGCCCGGCCATTACCTGGGTTGTAACCCACCTCTTCGGCAATAGGAAAAGCTTCGCCAGTCACCTGAAGTTTGGACGCGTCAAACGGTTGTGCCATCAGGGTTCGCTCGCGCAGGAAAAGCAAGTAACCCGGCGGTGCATATACCGACGTGGAATCCGCATTGATCAGAAGTTTTGATTCGCGCGCGTCCAGTGAGCCCACGCGAATTGCGGACTTCTCGCGCAGGGGGCTGCGCGCGAGGTATAGAAAGTGCCGCGCGTCAGGCAAAAAGTTAGGCCAGGCATGGACGGATTCATTTCGCATCGTATCAACCGCGGTCACTTGTGTTGGCTGTCCCCCGTTGCTTGAGATTTGAGAAAGCGGGCCGCCGGGAGTCGCACCAAAGACAATGACGCCGTCGCGGCTCCAGGCGCCACCTCGATTGGAAAGCGCGTCCGCCAGCGTCGTCACCGGACCTCCGGAGGCTTCCATCTTCTTCAGTTTTCCGCCGGCAAAAAATCCAATGAAGCGACTATCGGGAGACCAGAACGCCTGCAAGCCGTCCTCAGTGCCCGGCAGCAATTGCGCCTCCAGGGAATCGAGTGATCGAATCCAGAGATACCTTTTACCGTCTTTGCTGACAGCTGAGAAAACCACTCGCCGTCCGTCTGGTGAGACGAAATTGGCAGCGCCAGAAAAACTGGTGGTCTCTGGCGGCGAGATATAGAAGCGGGTTGTCGGGCTTTCGCCTATCGGTGCGCTGCGAAAATACGTGAAGGCAACGATTGTTATCGCCAGCAGAATTGCGACACCCGCGACAATCCATCCTGTAAGCGCATGCTTTCTAATCCATTGCGGTGCGAGCGCCGGCATCGTTACGGTTTGCGTGGAGACGCCAGTCGATCCCGACAGTGCTTCGAGTGCGAAGGCCAAATCGCTCGCCGAATGAAAACGTGACTCGGGATTCTTCTCGAGGCAATGATTTACCAGCCGTTCGAGCGCCGGAGAAATTCGCTGATTGGTTTCTGAAAGGTCCGGCGGGTCTTCCTTCAGAATCGCGCTCATTGTTTCGGCCGCAGACTCGCCGTGAAATGCGCGCCGGCCGGAAAGCATCTCGTAAAGAATCGTGCCGAACGAGAAGATGTCCGCGCGATGATCGACTGCGCGGCCCTTGACCTGCTCCGGAGACATGTAGCCAACCGTGCCCATCACCTTGCCCGGATCGGTATCGACCCGCCGGGTCGGAATGCTTGTCTGCGAGAGTGTCGTATCACCCGCTCCGGTAAGTTTGGCGAGACCAAAGTCGAGAATCTTCACGCGCCCGTCATTCGTGATGAACAGATTGTCCGGCTTGAGATCGCGATGGACGATGCCCTTCTCGTGCGCTGCGGCCAGGCCATGAGCGATCTGAAGCGCGTA
>DASXTE010000250.1:0-6381 GCA_036505595.1 Pyrinomonadaceae bacterium | reverse complement strand
CAGTCCGTCAGTGACGGATCAACTGTTACTGGCGAAGTGAACAGCCCACCAGCTTCTGACATAGACGTTATCGGCATCGCAGAAATCGCGCTCGGGTCGTTGCTGCTTTTCTGAGCCAACTATCTAGCGCGTAGCGTCTGCTCCCGCTAGTGTTCGTCAACCAAGAAATCTTTCGATTGCCATCGATGTGCTCACTGGCAATGCGTCATTAGTGTGCCTAACTTCTTGTTCGAGAGTGCCCGGGCTAGCCAGGAGTATTGCAAAGCGCCCTCCGAGCGGCGGCAGAATAGACTCAGCTTGAATTTCGCGCAACCACATACGTTGGCGATGGAAGCCAAAGACTTGAAACGTAGGACATTAGCGTTTACTGCAAGGATGAGCGCGAGCTACGTTTCTGTGAATGGCCGTACCTGAGCGGCTCGAATGAGGTGGCCGATTTCGGCAATTGAGGTCGCGGGAAGTTTTTTTTTATGCCGACGTCGATCGGCTCATGGCTTTCGCGCTACCGATGACCGTTGGCTCCGCATCACTGAGGTTCTGTCTCGGCGTCAGAGTAATGCCGGCCATACGGGCGAACAGGTCTTCGTAGCGGTCAACCACGTACTCCCAATCGTACTTTTCCTGAACGCGCGCCTGAGCGCGGTTCCGATACGCGTGGACGAGCGAGCCGTCGCGCAGCACGCGCTGAAGTTTCTCAGCTAAATCAGTCTCGTCGGCGTAAGGAATGCCCGCATCGCCGACGGCTTCGATGTTCTCCGGCGCGGCCAGCGTCAACACGCAATTGCCGAATCCCATAGCTTCGAGCAACGCCGGATGCGTGCCGCCGACCTCTGTGGCATGTACGTAGCAGTAAGCGTTCTGCTGGAGCGCTCGGTAGTCGCGGCCAAACACAAAACCGGTGAACACAATTCGTTTGTCGCCGCGCGCCCGCGCTTTCAGATTCTTGATGTACTCGTGAGCGTAAGGCGCGTCGCCGACAATCAAAAGCTTGTGTGCCGTGCGCACCCGCTTGAATGCCTCGATCACAAGGTGTGCGTTGTTCTCCGGCTCAAGCCGCGACACGTACAGCACATAGCGGTTGGGTTCGACGCGCCAACGCCTGACCATCGGATCCGGCCGGCGTTCAACGTCAGCGCCGTACGCGATCATCGTCGACTCGGCGCCGTAACGCGTCTCGTAGTAATCCTGAATTACGCGGGCATCGGTGACCGTTTCGTTCGGTAGGATTGTCGCCAGGCGTTCTGCCAATCGGTAATAACCGCGCGCGATCCAGTTCCACTTCTTCCGTTTGTGCTCCAGGCCGTCAACATTGATCGCGACTGGGGTTCCGGTGAAACGCAGGATGGGGGCAAACGGTGCATTGGCCGCATTACAAATCAACGCCGCATCATATCGTTTCGGGACTGCTCGTAACGCAGAAAGAAACGCATGCACGACAGTATCGAAGTACTTGTGGCGAATCGTCGGCAGGACCTCCAGGCGGACGCCCTGAAATTCCAATTGGCGCGGGCTCGTGTAATGCGCTCGGCAGTAGACGGTTACTTCGTGGCCGCGGGCAGCCAAACGCGTAGAGAGATGTTCGGCGAAAGTTTCGAAGCCGCCATAGTTGGCGGGTATTCCACGCGTTCCGAGAATCGCGATGCGCATAAGCGGGCGGGGAAGTTCTACATCAAACCACAAAAACGGCTAACGCGTCGAGCAAAAAACGCTCGACGTTTGATATTTCACAGATGGTCCTTGCCACCTGCGCGCGAACTAGGGCTCGAGTCCTGAACTGGCTCGTTCGTATGCCTGCAAAGTTAGCCGCGCCGTCGTCTTCCAACTGAATGTCTTTGCTCGTTCGAGACCTTTGACGCGCAATTGCGCGCGATAGTCTGGGTTTTCGATTAGCTCGGCTAAGCCTTCGGCAATCGCCGTTTCATCAAACGGATCAACCAGAACGCCGGCCGATCCGACAACTTCGGGCAAACTGGTTCGGTTGCCCGCAATCACCGGCGTGCCGCAGAGCATTGCTTCGACGACCGGCAAGCCGAAGCCCTCAAAATACGATGGATACGCGAAGCACAGCGCGCCGCTGTATAGCGCCGGTAGATCTATTTCGGACACGTAACCGACAAACAGAATGTCTTTGCATGCGTCGCTTTGTTTTGCCGCGCGAATCGTTTCTGCTTCGAGCCAGCCCCGTTTTCCTGCCAGCACCAGTTGCGGCAACGTTAATCCAGTTCGGTTATTCCGCAAGGCCGCGTACGCATTGATCAACCGCACGAGATTCTTGCGCGGCTGAATTGAGCCAAGCGCCAGAATGTAGTCGCGCTTAATGCCGTAAGTCAGTCGAATTCGTCGCAGTTCTGTCTCATCTGTGACCGCGGAAAAATGAGACGGCGCGGCGGCCGGTGTAACTGAAACGCATTCAGGATCGATCTTGTAAGTTTCAATTATGTCCCGCCGCGAGAATTCCGAGAGAGTTAGAATTTGTGCGGCGTTGCGCGCGGTGCGCCGCACGGTTACCCGAAGTTGAGTGCGGCTGCGGCGGTTAAAAGTCTCCGGAAGATGTTCGAAAGAAAGATCGTGAATCGTGGCGACAACCGGACACGGCGCAAAGGGTGGTGCAGTGTATTGAACGTGAAGTACGTCAACGGGATTCTTCCGCAGTTCTGCTGAAAGGGTTATCGGGATGCGCACCAGCGGCGTGTGCGGCAGCGTGCGCTTTACTGTGAAATTGGCCCAGCGATTCCTGAATCGATCAAGCGCGGATCGTTTTGTGACATAGAGCGTGTACTGATTAGCTTGGTCGATTTCAGCGAGGGCTTCGATGAGATTGACTGCGTAGCTTTCGTTTCCGGCTAACTGAGTGCCAACTGAATGCGCGTCGATGGCGATGTGCACTGTAGTCCGATAAGCTTCAGCTTGTCGTTATGTCTGACTAGCGGCAGGAGTGAAGCGTACGTGACGGCGACAAGCTAAAGCTTGTCGGACACTCTATTCTTTGCCTTCCGCGGCTTCACCCCCGCCACCCACGGCAGCGGCCTCCGCGACATCAGCGATCTGGCGCGTGTCGCGTTCCCGAATGCGCGCGGCTTTGCCGCGAAGATTGCGCAGGTAGTACAGCTTAGCGCGACGCACGTGACCTTTCTTAACCACGTCGATGTGATCGATGATCGTGGCGTGCAACGGAAATATTCTTTCCACGCCGACTCCGAAGCTGGTCTTGCGCACGGTGATTGTTTCGCGAACGCCACCGTGCTTTCGGGCGATGCAAACGCCCTCGAAAGCCTGCAAACGTTCTTTCGTCTCAGATTCTTTAATACGGACGTGGACGCGGACGGTATCGCCCGGCTGAAAGTCCGGAATGTTATTTCGTAATTGTGTCTTCTCGACGGTGTCTAAGCGATTCATGATTAACTCCATTTCCAATTTCCGATTGCCAATTGCCGATCTGTTTTTGCGCTTGTCATGACGCTTTTCAATCGACAATTGGCAATTGGAAAACGGCAATTACTTTTTCAGAAGATCCGGTCGATTCCTTTTCGTCTTCTCTTCCGCGGCCTGCCGTCGCCATCGCTCGATCTCCGCGTGATGACCGGTCATCAAAACTTCAGGCACGCGCCGGCCTTCAAACTCCGGCGGCCGCGTGTAATGCGGATAATCGAGCCCGCCATCGGAAAAAGATTCTGTCGTCGCCGACGTTTCGCTGCCCAGCGCGCCGGGAATCAACCTTACGACGGCGTCGATAACCACCAAAGCGGCCGGCTCGCCGCCCGACAACACGTAATCGCCAATCGAAATCTCGTCGGTGACGAGAACATCCGCGACGCGCTCATCGACGCCTTCATACCGGCCGCAAATCAAGACCAATTGTTCGCAGATGGAGAAATCGGCAGCCGACGCTTGCGTGAATCGCTCGCCCTGGGGCGAAAGCAAAACGACCCGTTTGCTCCGCGCGATCTCTTCGCGGCGCCGTGCGCCGGCCAACGATTCAACTGCTGCAAAGATCGGTTCCGGCTTTAGCACCATGCCGTCGCCGCCGCCGAACGGTCGGTCATCGACGACCTTGTGCTTATCCGAAGTCCACGAACGTAAGTCGTGCGCCTTGATTTCAACCAAACCCGCTGCGCGCGCGCGGCGAATAATCCCATAATCAAACGCTTCGCGAAAATAGTCCGGAAAGATCGTGATGATGTCGATCTTGAGCATTGCCGATTGCCAATTTCGATTGCTGATTATTTGGTTGCTCGCAGCTAAATTCCCGGTGGTCCGCACAGCGACCGCTTCATATCCAGCCAATCGGCAATTGGCAATCTACAATTCTAATAGTCCTTCCGGCGGATCGATCCGAATCAACTTATTCTCCTTATCGATCTCCAACACGATGTCGCCGGCCATCGGAATCAGCCGGTCGCGGCCGGTATCATCGACCACCCGCAGAATTTCAACACCGCCGGTGCGCATGACTCCACCGACTTCGCCAATCGCATTCCCGCTGATTGTCTCAACTCGACAGCCGACTAATTCCCAGTCATAGAAACTGTCTTTCGGAAGCGCGACGCGATCTGCTGCCGGAATGGCCAAATCGTAATCGACTAATTCTTTCGCCTCATCGATTGAGTCGAAGCCGGCGAACTTCAGCACGAGCCTGCGCCCATGAAACCACTGCTCTTCAATTTGCAAAGAACGTTTTAGTCCGCCGCTTGAAATGCCGACCAGCGACTTCAGACTGTGAAAACGATCCGGAAAATCCGTTAGCAGATCCGCGACGACTTCGCCCCGCAAGCCGCGCGTTTTGGCGATGTGCGCGACGACTATTAAATCATCCGGATCATTCATCGCAAGTTAGCAACTTGCGCTACTCAACCACGTCCAAAACATAGCGGCGATGCTGTTTCACGCCCGCGGCGTAAACCAGCGAGCGGAGCGCGCGCACCGTGCGTCCTTGTTTCCCGATTACTTTTCCCATGTCGGGCTGCGCTACTCGCACCTCGATGCGCGTCGTTCCCTCCCGGTCAATCTCGCGCACGTCGACCGCGTCGGCATCATCGACGAGAGCTTTCACTGCCAATTCGATCGTGTCGCGCATGATTTCCTGGTTCAGAGTCCAACCTTTAGGTTGCGGTTATCAGCGGCAAGCTAAAGCTTGAACTCTGAACTGTCGCCTACGAAGTTTCTGCCGGCGATTCAGCCGTCACCTGGTTCTTCGCCGCTTGCTTAATCAATCGTCGGACGGTGTCTGTCGGCTGCGCGCCTTTGCTGATCCAGTACTGCACGCGATCGCTCTTGAGATTAATCTCCGCAGGTTCGCGCGTTGGGTTATAAGTACCAAGGTTTTCCAGGTACGCGCCATCGCGCTTGGACTGCTTTTCTTTCACTACGATGCGATAGCTGGGTCGCTTCTTCGCGCCGGTTCGCATTAATCTGATTGCTAACAAATTATCTCTCCTTCAACTGCTTCTTATTCCCTCTCCCTCTGGGAGAGGGTCAGGGTGAGGGTTTTAGTGACAAAACCCTCTAGGCCCTCGCCCCAGCCCTCTCCCCAAAGGGAGAGGGAGAAATCACCGCCTCTTCTTCTTCTTTTTCTTCTTCTTTCGCGACGGGCCGGCCGGCAAGCCCATCATCGGATCGCCGTTGCCGACGTCCATTCCGGGAATGCCGGCCATGCGGCGCATCATCTTTCCGCCTAATCCGCCGCTGAACATTCCTTGCATCATCCGACGCATTTCGGTGTACTGCTTGATCAGCGAGTTCACTTGCTGCACCGTGGTGCCCGAGCCGCGGGCGATGCGCCGGCGCCGGTTCGCGTTCAGGATCATATGATTCGTGCGCTCTTCACGCGTCATCGAATCAATGATCGCTTCGGTTCGCCGGAGCTCTTTCTCCATCATCGCCGACTGCTCATCGGTCAAATCCGGCATGCCGACTCCGCCCAGCAGTTGATCCGGCAACAGCTTCAGAATTTTTGAGAAAGAACCAAGCTTCTTTACCTGCCTGAGCTGCGCCCGAAAATCATCGAGCGTGAATTGGTTCTTTTGCAGCTTCTTAAGCTGCGCTTCAGCATCTTCCTGATCGATCTTGTCCTGGACCTGTTCGATCAGCGACAGCACATCGCCCATGCCGAGGATGCGCTGCGCGACGCGATCAGGATAGAAAGGCTCGAGAGCATCGTACTTCTCGCCCACGCCGACAAACTTTACCGGCTGGCCGGTGACGTGTTTGATCGACAACGCCGCGCCGCCGCGCGCGTCACCGTCCATCTTTGTCAGGACCACACCGGTGATTCCGACGCGGCGATGGAACTCTTCCGCCGATCGCACGGCATCCTGGCCGGTCATCGCATCGGCGACGAAAAGAATCTCGACCGGATGCGTTTCGCTTTTGATCGTGACCAAC
>DASXTE010000249.1:0-7333 GCA_036505595.1 Pyrinomonadaceae bacterium | reverse complement strand
ACTGCTCGCCACTTCTCGCACAGCTTCAATCAATCTTTCGATCTCTTCATCACTCGTGTAACACGCACAACCGACGCGCACCAGGCCTTCGGGTTGCAGACCTAATCGATCCACGACGGTCTGCGCGTAAAAATCGCCGTGCGAGGCAAACAATCCACGCTCGGACAATCGGCGAGCAACTTCGGTTGACGCGGTGTTCTTCACTACAAATGAAACAGTCGGTGTGCGTTCGACGTGCGGCGACGGACCGTAAAGGCGACCACCATTGATGCTTGAGAGCGCTTCCCAAAGACGGAGAACTTGAGGCGCGCTGTGGGCGCGGAGACCAGCGAAAGCGCGTTGAAGAGCATCGCGGCGAGCGTGGCACAGACTTAAGTCTGTGTTTTCTGTCGTGCCACACAGACTGAAGTCTGTGCCACTCAGAGACGCATAGAAATCCACTGCCGCGGCGGCGCCTGCGATACCCTCGTGATTTTGCGTGCCCATCTCAACCCGTTCCGGCGCGCTGTCCGGTGCGGGTTGAAGTTTCGGAAAATCGATCGACTCCAGCAAATGCTTCTTGCCAAAGAAAACGCTGACGTGGGGCCCGTAGAACTTGTAAGCCGAGCACGTCAGGAAGTCGCAATCCATCTCTTTCACGTCGCATAGAAAATACGGCGCATAGTGAACCGCATCGACCAGAACCACAGCGCCCACTGAATGCGCCAACTCAACAGCGCCACGAAAATTGTTGACTGTGCCGAGTGCATTGCAGCCGGCGCCGAATGCCACGACCTTGGTTTTCTTCGTGAGCAATCGTTCGAAATCATTCCAATCAAGCTGTCCTGTCTCGGCATCCATCTGACTAATCCTTAGCCGAACCCCGCGTTCAACCTCGAGCGCCTGCCAGGGAGCTACGTTCGCGTGATGCTCCAGTTCCGTGGTGACGATCTCATCCCCAGGGCCCATGGCGCGGCCCAGCGCGCGCGACAGGTGATAGATCATCGTCGTCGTGTTCGGGCCAAAAACAATTTCGTCAGCCGCAGCGTTCAGAAAATCTGCGAACGTGTGACGCGCCGATTCGATGATGGCGTCGGTCTCGTGACTCGTCGGATATTCCCAATGCGTGTTCGCGTTGTGATTCAGCAGGTAATCCGCGACCGCATCGACAACGACTCGCGGCGTCTGGGTTCCGCCTGCTGCGTCGAAGTATGCAACGGGATAACCATTATGGCTTCGCTGCGTCGACGGAAATTGCTGTCGAATTTGTTCAGTTGAAAGTATGGACGTGGCTGGGGTTGCGATTGGAGTACTCATGTCTGGTGTCGTTATCGGCGCGAGAGATGCTATCAGAAAAAATCACAACTTTGCCATTGCCGACATCCGCCTGCTCAACGACAGATCTCTTTGGCAGTCGGCACTCTGATTGCACTAAAACCTCACGAAGCTTTCGGTTTCAGCAAAAAAGCAATTGTGTGCGCCGGAACCGAACGCAAAAAGATAGGTATGTGTACGCGAAACCAACAGCAATCATGGAGGTGAATAACTATGCCAGAGAAAAAACACGTGCGTGGCGTGGGCGAGAAAGAGCAGCGCCAGTACGAACACATCAAGGAGGCGACCAAAAAGGAAGGCCGTTACGGAAAGCGTGCCGAAGAAGTGGCCGCGCGGACTGTGCTGAAGCAGCACAAGCAGAAAGGACATGAGAAGGGGCACTAATCGTCAATGCAAATGCAAAGACGAGTTTGAGCGCCAGAATCAGGAGGTGAGTTTATGGCAAAGCAACACAACAGGAAGCAGACAAAAGAACGCAGCAGTTCCAAATCGCTGGCGCAACGCGACAGGGTCACCGACATAAGTTCCCGTCTGGCGGCTCCATTCGATTTCATGAAGCGGTTTGGCGAAGAGATGGATCGATTGTTCGGCGAGTTCGGTTTTGGACGTGGTTGGCTGCCGCCCAACATCGAACGCGCATTTGGCGAAGGATTGTGGGCGCCCCAGGTCGAGATGTTCGAGCATGACGGTCAACTCGTCGTGCGGGCGGACCTGCCGGGGTTAACCGGGGACGACGTCAACGTGGAGATGAACGACGACGGCATCACGATCGAAGGTGAGCGTCACAGCGAACAAGAAGAGAACCGCGAGGGTCTCTATCGCAGTGAGAGAAGCTACGGCAAGTTTTATCGCCGCCTTCCGTTGCCTGAAGGCGTGAAGCCGGAAAACGCCACGGCGACATTCCGGAATGGCGTTCTCGAAATCACGATGGACGCGCCGAAACACGCGCAGGCGAAGGCCAGGCGAATCGAAATTCGCGACGAAACACACGCCCAAGCCAAGCGCAAGGCAGCTTGATCTGTAGGCGCAGAACGAACTGAGAAAGGAGTCATACCCAATGCTTTGTAGTGAAATCATGACTAAGAACCCCGAATACTTGTTGCCGTCGGATTCGGTAATGAAGGCCGCGCAGTTAATGAAGTCTGAAGACGTGGGCCCAATTCCGATCGTAGATGGCAAAGACGGCAGAAGGCTGGCGGGCATCGTGACGGATCGCGATCTCGCGCTGAAGGTTGTCGCCGAAGCTCGCGATCCGAAGACAACCCCGATTGAAAAGGTAATGACCGGCGACTTGGTGACCTGCAAGGAGAATGACGACGTCGAGAAGGCGTTGAAACTGATGCAGGATTATCAGCTGCGACGGATTCCAGTCGTCGATAACAGCAATCATCTGCTCGGCATCATCGCGCAAGCCGACGTGGCCAATCGATTAGGCGCGCGGACGACGGGCAAGATAGTCGAGGTAATCTCGCACTAAATTGCCCAAGTTTCGGTGCTGGCCGAATGCGACAATGCAGGCTTAGACTCTTGGTGAGATGAAAGCTTGTGTGTTGCGTTCGCCGGCGCCGATCGATGCACGGCCGCTGGAATTGATAGACATCGAGCAGCCGTCACCGGCCGATGATGAAGTGTTGGTGCGGGTTCGCGCGTGCGGCGTTTGTCGCACCGACCTGCACGTCGTCGAAGGCGAGCTCGCGCCGCGGCGTTCGCCAGTAACTCCTGGGCATCAGATTGTTGGCGAGGTCTTTGAAACTGGCGCGAAAGTTACCAACCTGAAAGCCGGTCAGCGAGTGGGAATCGCCTGGCTTCACCAAACTTGCGGCCAGTGCCGCTTCTGTCGTTCCGGCCGCGAAAATCTTTGCGAGCGCGCGGAGTTCACGGGTTGGACAGTTGACGGCGGGTATGCCGAGTACGCGGTCGCGCCGGCGTCATTCGCATACGAATTACCAGATGGTTTTGATGATTTGCAGGCGGCGCCGTTGCTGTGTGCAGGAATCATCGGCTATCGCTCGCTGCGTTTGACCGGCATCGAGAAGGCAAATTGGAACGGCGCGCGTCTGGGGATTTACGGCTTTGGCGCGGCCGGTCACGTCGTAATTCAAATCGCGCGGGCGCGTGGCGCCGAAGTTTACGTTTGTACGCGCGATCAGAAACGCCACCAAGCGCTGGCGAGTGAGCTGGGAGCGACCTGGGTTGGCGACGCCAAAGACCAACCGCCAGCAAAACTCGATGCCGCGATCATCTTTGCGCCCGCAGGCGAATTGGTTCCGGGCGCTTTGCGCGCACTGGACAAAGGTGGCGTGCTCGTTCTCGGAGGAATTCACATGAGCCCGATTCCGTCATTCGATTACTCATTGATTTACGGCGAGCGAGTCGTGCGCAGCGTTGCCAACAACACGCGCGAAGACGGTCGCGAGTTCCTGGCTGAAGCGGCCGCGATTCCCGTGCGCGCGCACGTGCAAACCTTTCCGCTGGCGGAGGCGAACGAGGCACTGATTGCGCTGAAGCACGATGCGATCAAAGGCGCCGCAGTCCTGGTGATTTAGCTCGCTCTCCCTTTGGAAGAGGGAATAATGAATATGCTTCGTCGAATCAATCTCAGCGCCGCGCTAATCGTGCTGGTCTGTTTCTTCCTGCCTTGGGAGCAGGTGAGTTGCGGTGGCGCGCAAGACACCCTGAGTGGGTTGGATCTGGCGCGGCACGAACATACGTCGCTCTGGCTGGTTCCGTTGATGATGTTGTTGGTCCTCGTGTTCGGCTTGGTTCGGCGTCGAATGGAGAAGCCGCAACTATTTGCGCTGGTCAGCATTGCATCCGGCGTCGTCGCCGCGTTTCTGATGAATGATGAACGGTCGCGAGTCAACGATATGTCGGGATCGGCAATGATTGCAGCGCGATTGACCGGCTGGTTTTGGCTCGCGTTCATATCGACGTTGGCGGTTGTGATCACCGCGGTCGCGATACTGGCAAAGAGACAACGAGGGCCATAAAAAGGACTGAAGATGGCACTATCGCTCAGACCAGAACGCCTGAAGCGCTACAAGGATGTGGCGGCGTTGCTCGTGAAGTATGGCCGCTCAGACCTTGTGGACCACGCCAGCCGTAGCCTGACCGGCGGTCACCCCGACCAGAAAGCGCTTGCCGAGACGCCAAAAGCCGACGACTTGGCGAGTGATCTGGAAAAGCTCGGGCCGACCTTCATCAAACTCGGCCAACTGCTTTCGACGCGTGGAGACTTATTGCCGCAGCCATACCTCGATGCCCTCGCGCGTTTGCAGGATCGCGTCGAACCTTTTCCTTATGAAGAAGTCGAACGGATCGTTTCAACTGAGCTTGGCGGCCGCATCTCGAAACTGTTTCTCGAATTCGAGAAGGAGCCCACCGCGGCAGCGTCTCTGGCGCAGGTTCATCGCGCGACGATGCGTAACGGCCGTGAGGTCGTGGTCAAGGTGCAACGGCCGGGAATCCGCGAACAAATCGTCGAAGACCTCGAGGCGTTGGAACAGGTCGCGGAATTCATCGACGCCCACACGGAAGTCGGCAAGCGTTATGAATTCACGAATATGCTCGCCGACCTGCGCCGCAGTCTTTTGCATGAATTGGATTTTCAGCGTGAAGCCGGAAACTTACGCCGCCTGCATCGCGGCCTCGTTGAATTCGAAAATATCGTCATCCCCGAGCCGGTGGAAGATTACACGACGTCGCGAGTCCTCACGATGGATTACGTTACGGGTACGAAGATCACTGACGTCAGCCCGCTGCGTTTGATGGAGTTGGACACGTCCGCGCTGGCGGAAGAGGTTTTTCGCGCTTATCTGAAACAGATTCTGGTTGATGGGTTCTTTCATGCCGATCCGCATCCGGGTAATGTCTTGTTAACGCAAGACAACAAGATCGGCTTAATCGATTTGGGGATGGTGTCGCACATCGCCGGCAATTTTCGTGAGAACCTTTTGCGGCTGTTGTTGGGTATCAGCGAGGGCCGCGGCGACGAGGTCGCCGAAGTGGCCATGAAGATGGGCGAGCCCAAACCCAATTTCGAGAAGCGCGATTACGAACGGCGCGTCGCTAGATTAGTGGCCGAGAATGCCAGCGCAACCCTCGAGCAGTTGCACGCGGGAGCCATCGTTCTTCAGATTCAGCGCATTGCGGCAGACTGCTGGTTTCGGCTGCCTACTGAGTTCACGATGATCGCCAAGGCGATGATGAATCTCGACCGGGTGGTATACGTTCTCGATCCCACTTTCGATCCGAACGCCGTCATTCGCGATGAAGCGACGAACATCATGACACACCAGGTGGTGCAAAGCGTCGAGCCTGGTTCGATCCTCGCTCGGGTAATCGAAGTGAAAGAGTTTGTCGAGCGTTTGCCGACGCGCGTCAACAAGATCCTGGATGCGATTGGCAATAACGAATTGAAGATTGGCGTTGACGCGATCGACGAGAAGGTGGTGCTCGACGGTTTGCAGAAAGTCGCCAACCGGATCACTTTGGGATTGATTTTGGCGGCACTGATCGTCGGCGCGGCGCTGATGATGCGCGTCGAAACTTCTTTTAAGATCTTCGGGTATCCGGGTCTGCCGGCGATCTTCTTTATGATTGCCGCGGTTGCCTCGCTAATCCTGATCGCGAGCATTCTGTTCACAGACGAAAAGCCAAAGAAGAAACAGGACGAAGACTAGCCTGTCGCACTCGTCTCCTTCTTCAACAAACGCAGTAACGCTTTCTCGGCTGGATGTAACTGGGTCCCTCGGTACGACACTAGTCGTTCGACACTGTCGAAATAATCACTAATCGTTTTGTCCTTTTCGAAGGCCTCGATCACTGCGGGACAAATGTACGAGCTGCGGCAGACGGCGGGCGTATTGCCCAGCGCTTTCGCCGTTTCTTTGATTGCGGCGACGATCATTCGTTTCACTGAACGCTCGTGTCGTGGGTCTGCATTGCGTCGTCGCGCGAGTGAACACGCGAAGACGAGCGTTCCCGACCAGGTACGAAAATCTTTAGCGCTAAAGTTCTGTCCCATGATTTCGCGAATGTAGGAATTGATGGTTTGGGCTTTGACATCGACCAGGTTGCCTTCCCCGTTTTCGTGCTTGAACACGCGGCGGTTTGGGTGCTTCAGGAGTTGCCGAATCAGACGGGCGATCTGGCGATCTTCGAGTTTTGATTCATGCATCACACCTGACTTTCCGCGAAAGCGAAACAGAATCGTTGAGCCCTTCACCGCGACATGGCGCGGTCGTAACGTGGCCACGCCATAGCTGCCGTGTTCGCTTGCGTAAACTTCGCTGCCCGGTCGCAGGAAAGCCGCCGACAAGATACGCGCAATTCCCGCGAGCACTCGCTCGCGCGACAATCCCGGCTGCCGCAGATCGCGTTTGACCGCGCGCCGCATTGCAGGTAGTGCCTCGGCAAATTTGATTACGCGAAGGAATTTTTTTCGCCCTCGTTGGCGAACGTGATTTTCATGATAGAGGTATTGCCAGCGCCCAGCGGCGTCCTTGCCGACCACCTGCACGCGACCGGATTCGGCTGGATTAATCGCGACGTCCGTCCACGCCGGCGGAATGCGAAGATGGCGGATGCGGACAAGATCCTTTTGCGTGACCTTGCCCGCGTCGGCAGATCTGTAGCGGAAGCCACGCTCGGGCGTCCCAATTCGCAGAATGCCGTTCGAATGAATCCGCTCGATCGTAGTCATGAATCATTCGCGCGCGAGCGATCATGTGCAACCGCGGAGCAGGAAGATGAGGAGCAACACGCTGGCTGGCACACCCATCAGCCAAAGGATGATGTAACCGATCTTGCCTTTTTGGTCTTTTGAATCTCGCATGACGACGCTCCTTTCTTATTGCTTAGGCGTGGTGACGTTGATTTGTGTGCCGCCGCCACGGTTGAAAAGTTTGCCGCCAAAGAAAAATAGGGCCACTACGACCAGGATGATAAAGATTACGAGCACAGCGACGACGCCGGTGCTCGATCCGCCACGTTGTGATGATATGTTTCCTTCCTCCGG
>DASXTE010000248.1:0-11053 GCA_036505595.1 Pyrinomonadaceae bacterium | reverse complement strand
ACGATGCCTTGTAAGTTTCGTTGGCTCTTGCTGCCGATTCGCTCGGGTGATGATGAGCGTGAACGTCTGGCGATGGTGCAAACGTTGATGAAGTAATCTATTTCTAATCTGATGCAACCGACCATCCATCTCGCGTTCGTGGACGACTGGGAACTGAGCGGCGACGGCTCAGGCGACCCGCGCGAACTTCAGTTTGAGCCCATGCGCAAGCTGGTCGAGATTTACAACACACATGGGATTCGCGGTTCATTCAATGCCGAGGTCCTGCAACAACTTGCGTTCAGGCAATTCCAAAACGAGCATCCGGAGCTGAAGGCGCTGGCGGATGATTGGGATGACGCAGTGCGCGAGACGTTTCGCGCGGGGCATGACGTTCAACTGCACCTTCATCCGCAGTGGAGCAGCGTTGACTACGCCGGCGGCAAATGGAAACTGAAAGGTGACTGGTCAATCCTGAACTACTCTGCCGATGAAGCGCGGTCGATGATCGCGCGTGGCAAGGAATACCTCGAAAATCTGCTGCGCCCAATCGATCCCGATTACGCTTCGGTCTCGTTTCGATCCGGCTCGTGGTGCATCGCGCCGTCGCCTTTCATGCTCAACCTGCTGGCGGAGTTCGGAATCGTCTTTGACATGAGCATTGTCGGCGGCGTTCACTATGACACGCGCCGCATCAATCTCGACTATTCACGCTGCGAAGAAGATTTTCTGCCGTACTATCCGGTAATGACGGACGCGCGGCGCGTGTCTGACAAGCCGGAACCGATCGTCTGCATTCCCACAAATCATTTCTATGGCTCGCGCCGCACGACGTTTCAGCATCATATGCGAAAAGCTGCCGCGAAAGTGAAAAGCCGAGTTGCGTCGGAAGCCGCTGCCAGACCAGCCGGCCGAACGTCTGCAGCCTACGGGCACGAATGGGCGCAGAGTGATTCCGACTCCACGCTGCGACGCGTGCTGAACAAAGGCGTAGCGCCCTACATTAGAGGCCGGCATTTAATTTCGGATCTCGCGCAACTCGACTACGCGTTGATGCGTGAGATGCTGCAATCGATCCGGCGCCGCGCGCGCGCCAGCGGACTGACTGACGTCCCCGTCATTCTCGAAAATCACACAAAGGACATCGCGGATTTCACGGACATCGATCGATTCATCGCGGACGTAGCCAAAGCTTCGGACATCAAGTGCGTGACGCTGACTGAACTCGCGCGAGAGTTGCAGTGCGGGCGGTTCGCGATCAAGACTCGGCCCGCCCAGCACGCATGAATAGAGAGCTAATTTCGAAAGCCGTCGGACGACGGTTGAACGAATTACGTGAGCGCGTCAATGGGCTCGATCCGGAACGATTCGGCGAAGGCGGCTTTTTCGTCACGTCGGTCAAAGAGGTCTTGCGCGATCAAGCGGCTGATGCACCGTCCCGACTTTCGCCATTCTCTCAAAATCAGAATTGGGGGGCGTCTGATACTGACTGTCTCACGTCGTTGCGAGTGCTTTCATTGCACGGCCAGAAGACGATGCCTTCCGCGCCGCATCCGCCGACTGAACAATTTCTGAAAAAGCTCAAGGCGAATATCACTGCGCGGCAGACGGTATTCGATCTGCTCGCGGACAGATACGCCTGGCCTCTGAACTTTTCGTTTCATGCCGAAGATGAGGTTCGCGAAACTCTGCTAATGCGTTTGATGACGACGGACCGCGCGCGTATCGAAACCAACTCGGTAGCAGCCGTGCACACGGATGATTTGCTGTTGAAGCTGAATCTGATAGCAGTTCATGCCTGCGCGACCACTGATTTGAGGTTCCTCGACGCGCTGAACTACTATTACGAGTTGCTGCCCGCGACGCTTTATCCCGAATCGCAAAACGCGTGGCTTCTGGTGTCCTGTTTCGCGCTGTACGCGCGCGCACTGAATTCCTGGTCGTAGTTTCTTCTCATGCGCATCGGCATCCTGGCAAATTCGCTTCCCGCGGCCGCGAACATCTATCACGAAATCAAGAGTGTGCCGGGCGCGGAGGTGTTTGTTCTGCTTTCTCCCGTAGATGAACGATCGAGTTGGTCAGGCTTGATGTTGCAGCTTGCGCGAGTCGCGGTTAAGCCCGGGCGAGCAAAGACTCTCAAGCTGATAAGCCAGCGCGCGGTGACTCGATTCAGCCGACCTCTGCACGATCGCGAAACAATTTCGCGAGTGAAAGAGATGAAGCTCGATATCGGATTGCACAAGTCGGGAAATATCTATCATCGTGAGACAATCGAGTGTTTTCGGCTGGGCATTCTGAACGCGCATATTGGCTTGTTGCCGAAATATCGCGGCCGCAGCGTGATGGAGTGGTCGCTGTTGCAAGGCGATCCGGTTGGGATTTCCGTCTTCTTCGTCGACGAAGGAATCGATACCGGCCGGTCGATCGTGCTTTCGGAAACCGTCGACGTGTCGCACTGTAAGACGATCGCCGAAGCAAAGCAGCACCTTTTCGATCAGGACGCGCGCGTTTATCGGCGCGCGATCGAGCAGCTCGCTAAACCAAATACAAAGTTTCAGATCAACGATGGTTCAGGTCATCGCTACTACGTAATGTCTAAGCTGTTTCAGGACGTTGCGCAGCAGTGCCTTTCAATCGGCAATATTTGAATGTGTGGCATCTGCGGAGTCTGGGAGTACGGGGCGGCGCGCGGCAATGTCGGGCGCGAGTTGCTCATGTCAATGCGCGATGCGATGACGCATCGTGGGCCTGACGATGCCGGCGAATTGGTTTTCGACGACGCGCGCGGTGGCTTTGGGTTTCGGCGATTATCGATCATTGATTTGACTGAGGCCGGTCATCAGCCGATGCACGGCTGCACTGATCGCGTCTGGCTGGTTTTCAACGGCGAGATTTACAACCACGCTCAGTTACGCGGAGGCCTGGAAGAACGCGGCCATGTTTACGCCTCGCGCACAGATTCAGAAACCATCCTGCACCTTTACGAAGAGCGCGGACTCGACTTCGTTCACGAGATCGAAGGCGATTTCGCGATTGCGATTTGGGATGCCAATCGCGACCGGCTGGTGCTCGCGCGTGATCGCGCGGGCGTGAAGCCGCTTTATTTCTTCCAGGCAGACGGCCGCTTCATCTTTGCTTCCGAAATCAAAGCAATCCTGCAACATCCGGCCATTACACCGGAGGTTAACGAAGAAGCGCTTTATCACTACCTCACTTTTCTGACGACGCCGGCGCCGCAGACTTTTTTCCGCGGCGTGCAGAAGATTCCCGCAGGCCACATGCTCGTGATTGAGCGCGATGGCGAAGCGCGTCTGACGCAGTACTGGGACGCGCTGCCGCCATCATCGCCCGACGCGCAAGTCAGCGAAGAAGAGCATCAGCAGAAGATCCTCGAGCTGCTGCGTGACTCGATCAAAAAACGCATGATGGCCGACGTCCCGTTCGGAGTTTTCCTTTCCGGCGGTGTTGATTCGTCGGCGAACGTCGCGTTGATGTCAGAGCTGATGACGCAGCCCGTGCGCACGTTCACCGTCGGCTTTCATGACACGGAGGAATTGAACGAGCTCGATGCGGCGCGCGCTCTCGCAAAGCGCTTCGACACTAATCATCACGAAGTAATCATCGGCCGTGAAGAGATGGAAAAGTTTTTACCGGAGCTGGTCTTTCATCAGGACGAGCCGATTGCCGATCCCGTCTGCGTGCCGCTGTACTACGTTTCCAAACTGGCACGCGAGTCGGGGACGATCGTGGTGCAGGTCGGCGAAGGCTCAGATGAAATCTTTGGCGGCTATGATTGGTTCGGCACTTACTTGCGGATCGAAGAACGCTTTTGGCGGTACGCCGAACGCGCGCCCCTGGCAGCACGTCGCGCCGCAGCCGCCGTCGCCGCACCTCTGGCGCGAAAAACTTTCAAGAAACAAAAAGCCGGTGAGCTGATTCGCCGTCTGGGGAAAGATCAATCGCTCTTCTGGGGTGGTGTCGGCGTGTTCGACGAAACGACAAAGCCGAAAGTGCTGTCACCCGATTTGCGCGCGCGTTACAACGGACTCTCAACGCACGATGTCGTGCGGAAATACCTCGATCATATCGAACGCGAACGGCCGAATTCCGACTTTGCGGCGCGTATGACATATCTCGAATTGAAACTTCGTTTGCCTGAGTTGCTCCTGATGCGCGTCGACAAAATCACCATGGCAACGTCGGTCGAAGCGCGCGTGCCTTTTCTCGATCATCATCTGATCGAGTACGCGATGGGCTTGCCGCGTGAGTTGAAAGTAAAGGGCGCCACAGGCAAGCACATTCTCAAGCGCGCGCTCGAATCGATCCTGCCCCGGGATCTACTTTACAAACCAAAGCGCGGGTTCGGGGCGCCGGCGCGCGAATGGTTTCGCGGACCGAGAGGCGAAGACCTGGTGCAAATGATAATGGGCTCGACGATTCGCCAGCGCCACTTCTTTGATTACCAGTTCATTGACCAACTCGTCGATGAACATCGCCGCGAGCGGCAGGATTGGAGCGCCCATCTGTGGGCGTTGCTGAACCTAAGCGTTTGGTACGATCGTTGGATTCCTTGAACGTCGTATAGTTACGGAGATTCGCTTCGCCGCTTGATGTGCGGAAAGGCTTTGCCTTTCCGGCGAGTGGCTCTCGTCCCCCTCAGCTTGGCGAGGCTGAGCCTCGCCAAGCTGAGGATTGGAATTAACTTTCGCCGCCGGAAGGCCTGAGGCCCTCCGCACATCAGGCGGCAGAGCCGCAAAACGATCATGGCTGCAACTTCAGAAACTGCTGCGACGACTTTGCTCGATGCCGAACCCGTGTTCGGCAGTTTCGTTTCGGGCGTCGTGCTAACTTTCGGCACGCGGCTTTTAATGCTGGCTGGTGTATTTGGGTCCGGAATTGTCATCGCGCGTTGGTTGGGGCCGGACGGTTTTGGCGCTTATGCCGTGGTCAACGTTACTGTGGCGCTGGCCCTGCAAATCGGCAGCGCAGGACTGCCTTCGGCGAACACGTATTTTATCGCGCGAGATCGGAACGCCGTCGGACCAATTTGGGCGAACGCCATCGTTTTTGCGCTACTGATTGGAAGTTTGCTCGCCGCCGGAGTGTTAACGCTCGCGTGGTTGCGGCCCTCAATGTTCGGCGGAGTGGGGACGCGTCTGCTGGCGATCGCGGCAGTTTCCATTCCGTTTCAGCTTCTGTTTCTGCTCAACCTGAACGTGTTGCTGGCCATGGATCGAATTCGCCAGCTCAATCTGTTTGACGCATTACTCCCGGCTTTGGTCCTGGTCAATGCCGTGATTGCGCTAATTGTTCTGCGGCAACAATTGTCATTTTTGATTTCTTTGAATACTGCGGCCGGGAGCGTCCTCAGCCTGGTCCTTGCGATCTTTCTTGGCCGAGTCATCGCAGCCCTAAATCCGGCGCGCACAATGCGACCAGACGCGCAGTTGTTGAAAGCCATGCTCGCATATGGCTTTAAGTTCTACATTTCGATCATGGCCGGCGCGATTATTTTTCGCGCAGACCTTCTGATCGTGAACCACTTTCGCGGCGCGGCTGAAGCAGGTGTGTACGGCGTGGCGTCGCAATTTTCCTTTTTGCTTCTGATGCTGCCGGGCGTGATTGCCACGCTTCTGTTTCCACGCGTGGCCGCGTCCCAGGACACGCGCGGTGAATTCGCTGTGCAGGTGACGCGTCACACGACGGTCATAATGCTGATGACGTGCGGCGCGGCCGCGGCACTGTCTTTCATGCTGCCACTCATTTATGGCGCGCGTTTTGCCGACGCGACTGTGCAGTTATTGATACTGTTGCCGGGCATTTTTTTGGTGGGGCTGGAGTCTGTGCTCGTGCAACACTTCACGGGCACGGGTTTGCCGGTTGCGATTCCGGTGTTCTGGCTCGTAACGCTTGGCTGCAACATCGGACTGAATCTGCTGCTCGTGCCGAAATTCGGTGCGCGCGGCGCGGCAGTAACTTCCACGGTGAGTTACGCGCTCATTTTCTTGCTCGTCGCTGTTTATTTTTGCGCGAAGACAGGTCGAGGGCCGCTGGAAACTTTTCTGCTGCGCAGTCACGAGTTCCGCACCTTATTCACTCCACGCCGGTGGCTATCTTCGGCGACGAAGGCGGCCCAGTAAATCGAATGAAGATAGCCCTGCTAACGCTGAGCGGCGATCCGGCGTGCGCGCATGAACAACTGAAAGGCCGCTTTCCCGACGTTACTATCGACGTCATTCCCCGTGAACAATTCGAAAAGCCTGGACCGGCCCAACGTGTTCGAATGCTGCGTGCGTTGCATCCCGAGATATTCGCAGTCGCAACTGAGCGGCTGGTTTGGCAACGCGGACAGAATGCTTTTCTAATGCTCGGTGCGCTGGCCGGCGCGCGCCGGTCGATCATCTTCGACGCGCACGGCGGTTGGTGTGAGGAGTCAAAGATGCACGCTCTGTCTCATGCTCCGGCTCGTCTCGCACGCGAGTTCGCAGTCAGTAGCGCCGCGATCAGACGTGCGGAAAAGGAACTGCGACAGCTCGAGGCGGCCGTGGTGAAAGGCGCTTATCGAAACACTGACCGCAATGGGCGCGGCATCAATCCGAATATTGTCTATATTCGCTCTTCGCCCGGCCCCGGCACGCAAGCCGGTGGTGCTGCAAGTCACATCAACGGCTTCGTGAATGCTGCGTTGGAGCTCGGCGCGCGTCTTTCACTTATCAGCAATGACGAGATAGCGGGGCTCGATCAAACGAAAGTGCCCACGACGATTATCTGGCCGAAGCCAATCGGATCCTCGCGCGCGGCGTTTGATATTTACAACAATCTGCTTTTCGCGGAAGCGGCAATCGAAACAATCGCACCGCGGCCGCCCGATTTCATCTACCAGCGATACGCGCGTTTCAGTTGGGCCGGTGTGGCGGCGGCTCTGCGCACGAATCGGCCGCTGTTTCTTGAATACAACGGCTCGGAGGTCTGGGTTGGTCGATACTGGGATCGAGTCGGCAAACTTGATTTGCTGGCCCGTTACGAACGTCTGAACTTGAAAGCCGCCGCACGCATTTTTGTGGTTTCGGAAATTGAAAGGCGGAACCTGCTGAAAGCCGGCGTCGAATCGGAAAAGATCGTCGTGAATCCGAACGGCGTCGATGCAGACAAATTTAAACCGGGAGTGGGCGGCGCTGAGACGCGGCGCGAGCTTCGCGTCAGTCAGGACGAGACGCTGGTTGGATTCGTCGGCACTTTCGGACCCTGGCATGGCGTTGAAAAGCTGGCTCAGGCGATTGCGCAGATTCCGCGCGATCGTCCGATCCGCTTTCTTCTGATTGGCAGCGGTGCTTTGCGTGGACGCGTGGAAGAAATTCTTCGCGAAGCAGGCGTCTTCGATCGAGTGATCATGATGGGCCCTGTCCCTCACGACCAGGTGCCGCGGCTGCTGGATTCCTGTGATGTGCTCGTTTCGCCGCACGTGCCGCTCGACGCGGGCGCGGAATTTTTCGGCTCGCCAACCAAGCTGTTCGAATACATGGCCATGGGAAAAGGAATCGTCGCCAGCCGTTTGGGCCAGATTGGTGAAGTGCTCGAGGACGAACAGACCGCGTTGCTGGTCGAGCCGGGAGACGTCCATGAGTTAACTGAGGCGATTCTGCGGCTGACTACGTCGCCGGAATTACGCGAGCGCCTGGGCGCGGCGGCGCGCCGAGCAGCCGTCGAACGCCACACCTGGCATCATAACGCGCAGAGGGTTCTCAATGAGTATGCCTCGCTCTGAAAAAGAGCGCGCCCGCGAACAGTGGACGCACGATCCAGCCGGCGCTGTTTACGGGCGCGAGCATGAGTTCGGCACGCGCGAGTTCTTTGATACCGTCGAGCGCCATCGTTACACCGAGTACGCGCCGTGGATGCCGCAAGTCATGGGCTTCAACGAGTTCGCTGGTAAGCATCTGCTGGAGGTTGGCTGCGGCATGGGCACGGACCTTTTGCAGTTTGCGCGCGGCGGCGCGCGAGTGACGGGCGTCGATCTCACGCCGCGTTCGATCGAGATTTCGCGACATCATCTGAAACTGTATGACCAGCACGCGGACTTCGCTGTCACCGACGCCGAAAGGCTTCCGTTCGCCGATGAAAGTTTCGACGTCGTTTATTCGAATGGCGTCCTGCATCACACGCCTGATACCGGCGGCGCCGTGCGCGAGATTCACCGAGTGCTGCGACCTGACGGTTTGGCGCGCGTGATGCTCTATCATCGTCATTCGTGGAATTACTGGTTCGAGATCATCTTGCACCGCGGCTTGTTGCGCGGGCAGTTGCTGCGCGGCGATTCAGCGGAAGAGATCATGAGCCGCTACGTTGAAGTCAACGAAGGCGAAGGCCGGCCGCTGGTAAAAGTTTACAGCCGCGGTCAGGCGCGCAAATTGTTTTCGATGTTCCGCGAAGTGAAAGTCGAAATTGAGCAGTTCACGCGCAGTGAATTTTACCTGCTCGGCCGTCTCATTCCCGAGACAATCTTTCGTCGCTTGCGGCGTAGCATCGGATGGAACGTGATTATTTCAGCGCGAAAATGAATTTTGGAGTGCGCTGGCTTCGACGGCGCTTTTGATTGATTGCTTTCAAAGACAAACAACCGCAATTTAACGGGCAGCGATCCAGAGCGCCGTCGCCGCTTTGCTCTGCCGGCGCACTCCAAAGGACGACTGGTCGCGCTGTTTTTCATCCTTGCCCTTTCTTTCACCATTCGCGCGCTCACCGCGAATTTCATTCGTGCTCATCTGAACGACGCGGCCTGGTTTCAGTATGGGTCGTATGAAGTTTTTGATAAGCAAGCCCAGGACGTTCTGGATCGCAAGCAGCCGCTCTTTTGGATTTCCGATTCGTCGCGCACGGACAGAATTGTCTATCCGCCGGGATATCCGCTGTGGCTGGCGTCTGTTTACAAACTTGGCGGTAGTCGCTCGCCGGTCGCCGTTCAGTACATTCAACTGGTGCTTGATTCGCTGTCCGTGCTGTTGATAGTCGGCATTGGCGTCAGCGCGTTTGGGTGGACGACCGGATTAACTGCTGGCGCGTTGGCTGCTTTGTCGCCTTTGCTGGCGTTCGCGGGCGCGACGCCGAACGCGGATGCGCCTACGAGTTGGCTCGTCCTCGGGGGAGTCTGGTGTTTAGTCGTCGCCGCAAAAACAAAAAAGGTTGTTTATGCGATATTCGCCGGCGCGCTGTTGGGCGTCGCGTGCTGGCTGCGAGTCAACCCACTGTTTCTCTTCGTGCCTTGGGCGATTGGTCTTGCCTGGTTCGCACGAGGTGCCTGGAAACAGCGCATCAAGTTTGGCGGCGCCGTCGCTCTTTCAACTTTGGTTGTGATATCGCCGATCGTCATCCGCAACCTCGTCGTCTTCTATCCGCAGGTTGCGCCGACCGGACTGGGCGTCGGCTGGAACTTGCTGGCAGGGATTGGCGAAACTCAGCGCGGCGCTGAATTTGGCGTGCCGTGTTGCGACGCGGAAATGATCGAACAAGATCGGCGCTCGATGAATGTTCCGGCTGACGCAGGATTGTTCTATCCGGACGGCATTCGACGCGATCGAGAGCGAGGAAAAAGAGCGCTCGGCATCATCGCGGCGCATCCGGTCTGGTACGCAGGTGTGATGGCGCGACGCATCGGCGGGCACTTGAAATATTTCGGTGCACCTGTGCCGAACCTCGGCACCGCGGGCATTAATGTCACCAGCCGGAAATGCCTTTCGCCGGAACGTCAGGGCGGGATACTCGCGTTCGCCGTGAACCTTCTCGGAATGATTCAGAGCGTCATGCGAACTATCGCGCTGCCGTTAATGCTGGTCGGCGTCGTGATTGCGTGGCGCAGAGATCGGCGGATGACAGCGCTCATTCTGGCGACGGTTGCTTATTATCTGTTCACGCTCGCAATCGTGCATTCCGAGATTCGTTATGGCCTGCCGATGCAAGCTCTGTTGTTCTTGTTCGCGGCAGTCAGTCTGTCAGCCGGCCTCAAGTTGGTGAGATCAAAAATGAAAACCACTGTCGCGGATTGAACTGTGGCGGCTTGCAAGACAAAATAGTCCTCGCTCAGTCCGCGAGACCCGAGTCATCAATGTCAACGAAAGCCCAAGCTGTAAACGCTCCGCTACCGCGCGAAATGATGGAGCACACGTATCCGCAACTCTACCAACTTGAGGAGACGCATTGGTGGTACGTGGGGCGGCGACGCATCATCGCGAGCTTCGTAAAAGAGATTTGCGGGCGAGACGCCGATCGCCGGCCAAGAATCCTCGATGTTGGGTGCGGCACGGGCGCGAATCTGAAGATGCTTTCCGAATTTGGTGACGCAGATGGAGTTGATATCTCGCGCGATGCGCTCGAGTTTTGTCGCGCGCGTGGGCTGACGAACGTCAAGTTGGGCGCGGCTGAGTCTCTGCCGTACGACGCGGGCACATTTGATCTGGTGACCGCGCTGGATGTGGTTGAGCATCTTGACGACGATGTCGCGGGTTTGCGCGAGATGCGCCGCGTGCTGCGGCCCGGCGGCCGCGTTCTGCTGTTTGTGCCGACGTTCATGTTTCTTTGGGGCGTGCAGGACGACGTCAGTCATCATCGACGCCGCTATCGCCTGGCTGAATTACGCCGCGCCGTGAGCGCCGCGGGATTCGAGGTCGAACGCACGACTTACGCGAACATTACTTTCCTGGCGCCCACGTTTCTCGGGCGACTGTTCATGCGGGTCACCGGCATCAAGCCCGACAACGAGAATCGCATCAATGTCGCTGCGCTGAATCCTTTGTTTACGCGCATCCTGGGGGCCGAGGCCACGTTTCTGCGCTTCATGAATTTTCCGGTAGGTGTCTCAGGCCTGTGTGTTGCCCGCGCGAAATAATCCCAATCGATGAAAAGAAAGTTACTGGATTACCTCGCCTGTCCTTCGTGCGGCGGTGACATCAATCTCAGTTCGGTTGTAGCAGACGACGGGACCGAAATTCATTCGGGCGAGCTACAGTGCGCCTCCTGCGGCAAAACATTTCCAATTATTCGCGGCATCCCGCGGTTTGCGGATTTGCAAAACGTTGAGGAA
>DASXTE010000247.1:0-34450 GCA_036505595.1 Pyrinomonadaceae bacterium | reverse complement strand
GTCCGTTCCGCCAGAGACAATCCGCAGACCTTGCTCCTGCAATTCAGCGCAAAGCGCTTTCGCGTTGGCGAGAATCTGTCGCTGGTATTCTTTGAAGTCATCGCGCAACGCTTCGCCGAACGCCACGGCTTTCGCCGCGATGATGTGAACTAACGGTCCGCCCTGGACGCCGGGAAACAAGCGTCGATCGATTTCTTTCGCGTGCTCTTCTTTGCAAAGAATCAATCCACCACGCGGGCCGCGCAGTGTTTTATGGGTAGTGCTGGTCACGTAATCCGCGTGCGGCACGGGTGAAGGATGCAAGTCGGCGACGATTGGCCCGGCGATGTGCGCGATGTCCGCGAACATACGCGCGCCGACGCTCTTGGCGATTTCGCCGATGCGTTTGAAATCTATGATGCGCGGATAAGCTGAAGCGCCGCAGACCAGCAACTTCGGCTTGTGTTCTTCCGCGAGGCGCTGCAACTCGTCGTAGTCGATCGTCTCCGTTTCGCGCGAGACGCCGTAGTCAGCAACTTTGTAACTCAATCCGGAAAAATTCAGCGGATGCCCGTGCGTTAAGTGGCCGCCGTGCGAAAGGTTCATTCCCAGAATTTGATCGCCGTACTGAATTGCCGCGAGATAAACGGACATGTTCGCCTGCGCGCCACTGTGCGGCTGGACGTTCGCGTGGTCGGCGCCAAACAATTCTTTCGCGCGATCGATCGCGGCCTGCTCGACGACGTCAGTCCATTCGCAGCCACCGTAGTAACGCTTGCCGGGATAGCCTTCGGCGTATTTGTTGGTGAAGACTGAGCCCATCGCTTCAAGCACGGCTTCGCTTACAAAGTTCTCTGAAGCGATTAGTTCAAGACCGTTCGCCTGGCGCGCGACTTCGTTATCGATCGCGTTGGCGATCACTGGATCGACTTCCGCAAGCGGCAGGTTAAGAAGATTATTCACGCTCACTCCGTTTGATTCGTGTGTTTGGGCTGCTTGAAAGCGATGGTACATCAGCGATTGCGACGCGGCAAAGGTGAAAATTTGGATACGCCGGCTTGACGGCGCTTTGGATTGTTCAGAGTTCAAGCTTTAGCTTACGACCACGGAGAAGCAGCCTGAAGCTGAACTCTGAACAATCCAAAGCGTCGTCGCGCTACGCTTGCCGCCGCACTCCAAAATCTGGAGAATGCTTCGTCTATGCGCTGGTCTCAATATTTCATCCCTACACTGCGCCAAGACCCGGCGGACGCCGAGGTCGTTTCGCACAAACTGCTCTTGCGCGCAGGCATCGTGCGCCAACTTTCCGCGGGAATCTATTCGTATCTGCCGCTGGGTCAGCGCATCGCTGTGAAAGTGATGCAGATTCTCCGCGAAGAGATGAACCGCATCGGCGGTCAGGAATTCTATCTGCCGGCGCTGCATCCGGCGGAAGTCTGGCAGGAGTCGGGACGTTGGAGCGCGATCGACGACATTATGTTTCGTTTGAAGGATCGCAAAGGCGCGGACATGTGCCTCGGCATGACTCATGAAGAAGTGTTCACTTCGATCGCGCGCAATGAAATTCGATCTTACAAGCAACTGCCGCAAGTTTGGTATCAGATTCAGATCAAGTTTCGTGACGAGCCGCGGCCAAAGTCCGGCTTGATGCGCCTGCGCACCTTCATTATGAAGGATGCCTACACGTTCGACGTTGATTGGAAAGGTCTCGATAAATCGTTCATCGATCAGCGCGAAGCCTACAAAAAGATCTTCACGCGCTGCGGGATTCAGTTTTCGATCGTCGAAGCTTCATCCGGATCGATGGGCGGCTCGGAATCCAATGAGTTCGTGGCCAGAACAGATGCGGGCGAAGATTTGATCGCGAGCTGTGCGAATTGCGGTTACGCGGCGAATCTCGAGAAGGCGACGTCGCGTCTGCCACAGATTCAAGATGAAGCCGGGCCTGCAGCACCAGAAGAATTTCCCACGCCGGGTGTGCGGACGATTGAGGATCTGGCAAGAACACCTTATCTGGTTGCCGCCGATCGACAAATCAAATCGCTGGTTTACATTGCGACTCGAAATGACGAGCCCACGCCGGTCCTCGCGCTGTTGCGCGGCGATCATCAACTTCACGAGGTGAAGCTAAATGATGCGCTTGGTTCGACGGCGATGCGCCCGGCGCACGCCGAAGAGATTCGCGAATTGCTCGGCGCCAGCGCCGGGAGCCTCGGCGGAGTGCGCGCGAAAGACATTGCGCGTTTAGCGAAACAGAGCCTTCGAATCATTGCTGACATTGGTCTACAGGGCCGCCGCAACATGACGACGGGCGCGAATAAAGATGAGCATCATATTCGTGGCGTCGACATCGAACGCGACATCGAAGTAGACCAATGGGCCGACCTGCGTACGGTTAATTCGGGCGAAGCTTGTCCGCGCTGCGATGTGGGCAAGCTCGAAGTCTTCAAGGCGATGGAAATTGGTCACATCTTCAAACTTGGCACGAAGTATTCAGAATCGATGGGCGCGAGGGTGCTGACCGCAGACGGCAAAGAAGTGCCGATTGTGATGGGCAGTTACGGCATTGGCGTCGAGCGCATCCTCACGGCCGCCATTGAGCAAAACCACGACGCTGACGGAATCATCTGGCCGAAATCCATCACGCCATTCGATGTAATTGTGACGGTCACGAACATGAAAGACGACAAGCTTCGCGAAGCCGGCGAGAAACTCTACGCCGATTTGCAAGCCGCCGGTTTGGGGGTGTTGCTGGATGATCGGGATGAACGCGCCGGCGTAAAATTCAAAGATGCCGACCTGATCGGCATTCCGTATCGCATCACAATTGGAAAGAAGATTGCCGACGGGATGGTCGAACTTTTCGATCGGCGAGCGAAGAAGAGCGAAGACGCGACGCTGGCCGGAGTTGTCTCGCGCGTTCAGACCTTGGCTTTATCAGAGTCGTAAGTCTTCGCGCATTACTTCTAAAGCTCCGTAGGAGCGAAATATTTAGTCCCTCCGGGACTAAAACGGCATGAACAACGATGCTCTCCAGGCGATTCTGGCGATCATTTTCATTGTTGCCCTGATCGCGATTGTCCTCACTCCCATCATCGCCATCTGGGTTTACGTCTTCTATCAAAACAGCAAGCGCAAAAAGATTCGTCAGCGCATCCTGGCCTCGCGACCTGATCTGTTAGGCGGCAAGCCGTGGTTTCCCGTCCGTTACGCTTCACAGCAACGGTTTGATTCATTTCTGAAGTTCTTTCCGTGGGATGGCGCGGGCGTCCTGCTGGTTATACCAGGCAGCGTGCTTTTCATGGGCGAAATGCTGTCTGGCGCGCCGGTAACGTTGCAATTCGCGCCGGGAAATTCGCGTATCAACTGGCTCGGCAAATGTCCGTGGCCAAACGGGATGGTGTCATGGTTGCGATTCGATACCGCAGACCAAAAGCACTATTTCAGTTCAGAAACCGGCGTCATGATTTTCGGTTCACACGCCACGACGAAAGCGATTTACGACGAAGCGAACCGCAACTTCGGCGCTCCCGCCGCGCAAAACCTTTAAGCGCGGGTTATACTTTCTTCGAAATGGAAGCGGTGCGTCCCTCAAGCATTTTTCGCAAGTTAGTTTTCCCTTGCTGTGCATTCCTGACGTTCTTCGTAGCGCCGTGCGGCGCAATTTCCCAGGACCAACTTCCCGAGCTTGTCCGCCGCATCAAGCCTTCGGCGGTCGCGATCGAAACTTTCGACGCGCGCGGTGAAAAACTATCGCGCGGCAGCGGCTTTTTTGTCGATACAGATCGCGTCGTTACGAATCGTCACGTAATCGACGGCGCTTACCGCGCCGAAGTTCACTCGATTTACGGCAATAGTTATCAGGTCAAGAGTGTGCTCGCAGTCGACGCCGAAGGCGATGTGGCGCTTTTGAAAGTTGACGCGCCGCCCAATCTGGTGCGGCCGCTGTCGCTCGATCGCACTTCGCCACAGGAAGGCGAAAGCATCGTCGTGATCGGCAATCCGTTCGGCCTGGAAGGCAGCGTCACGAACGGCATCGTTTCGGCGGTGCGCGACATTCCCGGCTTCGGCCGCATCATTCAAATCACAGCACCGATCTCTCCCGGATCCAGCGGCAGCCCCGTCGTCAACATGCAGGGACAGGTAATCGGCGTGGCGACCTTGCAAATCACCGGCGGTCAAAGCGTGAACTTTGCGATTCCTTCCGAGCGCATCGCGCAACTTGATCGCTCTGCACAGACGCAAACCGGACAAGCGATGTCGCTCGGCGAACTGGTCATCGCGACCAGCCGAAACAAACGGGCGCGCGCGGTTGAATTCTTCCGCAACGGCCTCAGCTTTCTTTCGAAAGACGATTGCCAGGGCGCTCTGCCTTATTTTCAGAAGGCTGCCGACGCTGACAATGCTTATGCGGAAGCCTGGGCGCAGATGGGCTTCTGCCAGGAAAAGCTCGGCCGCCACAGCGAAGCGATCGACGCTTCAAAGAAGGCCGTGAGCATTCGCCCTTCGGCTGAGTCGTACTTCAACATCGGTTTGGCGAATTACTACTTGAAGCAGTATCGCGAGGCCGAGGCCGCCTACCGCCAATCGATAAAACTCGACCCTTACAATGCCGCTGATGCTTATTACGCGCTCGGTCTGACGTATCGCGACTGGGGCCAGTTCGATGATGAAGTCGCCGCATACAAACATGCGATTCGGCTCCGATCCGATTACGCGAGTGCGTACGATCGCCTGGGCCAACGTTATCTGCAAACGAAGAAGTACGCCGACGCGATTGAAGCTTTCAAGCAACTCGCGATGCTGAAACCAAGCGACGCGAACGTGCAGAACAGTCTCGGCGAAACGTACATGGCGGCTGGCCGGAACGATGAGGCGGTGGAAAGTTTTCGGCAGGCGATTCGTCTGAAACCGGATTTTGGCAAGGCCTACTTCAATTTAGGAAAGACTTTGCTGGCGCAGGGACAACGCGATGCAGCCATAGAGCAGTACGTAATTCTTCAAAACCTGGATGAGGACTGGGCCGAAAAGCTCTACAACTTGATTTATCCGTAGGGCGATGAACGCCGTCAGGATGACGGCGAACCGCAGGCAGGATGCCTGCGCTCCATAGAAATCGAGGCCGGAATGCGCTCTCCCCTTCACATCCCGGCCTCAACCCACGGTCATCTCGCGACGACCGAACTTGAAATTCTGTCGGCTTAGTATCTGTACCGACGACTACGCAACTTATAGGTATACAGCGCCGAACCGCCCGCGCCCGCCAGCGCTCCGATGGCCGCGCCACGTCTGCCGCCAACCATCGCGCCAATTGCTGCGCCGGCGCCAGTCCCGATCGCTACCGTCAGCTTGTCACGATGCTTTTCCCAGAAGCTTCGATTGCGATAGCCATAATCGTAGTAGCCGCGGTTGTCGTAGGAGCGCGAATTGTCGTAGTAACCTCGGTTATCGTAATAGCCGCGATTGTCGTAATACCCCTGCGAGCTGTAAGTGCGCGAATCAGACCGCCGGCAATTTCTTCCCTGGGCGAAGCTGGGGATAGAAACGGCCCCGAGGATAGCGACCGCGATTACGAGTGCGAATAGCTTTTTCATTGACTGCCTCCGGCGGAGCGAAACGGCAATGGCCGTGCCACAATCCGGCCAACTGTGCATGGAATTTCCCGGCCTTGGTTTTCCGAAGCAGTCAGTCGCGTTTTTCTGCGGCTCGAAGGTAAGATTCGTGCGGCACTTGCGCTACCGTGTACGATATCGTCGCTCTCAGGTCGGAAATGGAGTGAAGCGGAGGTTAAAGACAAGATTGAAAACTCTGGCAGCAGGATTTATGCATCAGTCAGCTAATCGTTTCTGCGGGGCAGCTGTTCTTTTGCTCGCACTTCTAACCACCTTCACGTGCACCGCCAACGGCCAGACTCAAAAGGCGCCGATCGAAGTTCCCTTCGAATTTGTCCATAATCAAATCGTCGTTCAGGTGAAGATCGCCAGCAAAGGGCCCTTTAATATGCTCGTCGATACGGACACCGACCCGTCGGCGATCGATGCTGCCACCGCGCGCGAATTGGGGCTGGCAATCGGCTCGAGCGGAGCGCCCGCCACCGGCAGTGGCACTGAAACAAACACGGTCCACCCAACGACATTGCCCAGCGTCGAACTCGGCGGCGTCATCGCGAAGCAGGTTGCTGCCGCAACAATTGATCTCGCCAAAATTTCCAAACGCATCGAACGGCCGATTCACGGCGTGCTCGGTTTTAGCTTCTTGAAAGACCGCATCATCCAAATCGATTACCCAAATTCCAAGCTGCGCTTCTTTGCGGAATCGCCATACCCGCGGATTCAGTTGGCGCCCAACACTGTGAACACGATTGCCATGTCCTTTCGTCGCGAAGAGGGCGACGTCATCGTCGATTCCGTTTTCATTAACAATGAAAAGATGCGCGCCACGCTCGACACCGGCTCGAGCGGGAGTTTTTCTCTGACACCTGAGGCAGTGGCGTTGCTCGGGTTGGACGATCAGGCCGCGAATGGCGAGACGGAAAGTTCGGTTGGTTACAACGGCGAGTACCAAAGTAAGAAAGGAATTTTGAAATCAGTGCGACTGGGACGCTACTCAGCCGAAGGCGTTCAGGCGGATTTGTGGTTCCCCAAAACAGGCCACGACAACAAAAGATATCAAGTCAACATCGGCAACGCGTTCTTTCAGGACTTCGTGATGACGTTCGATTTTCGAAACAAGATTGTGGTGTTCGAGAGAGTTGACTAGCGTGGTGGCACAGACTTCAGTCTGTGTATGCAACGACCGCTCACAGACTGAAGTCTATGCCACTTCAATCTCACGCCGCGATCATCGTTCCCGTGCCTTCATCAGTGAAGACTTCCGCGAGAAGCGAGTTGCGAGCATTGCCGTTGATGATGTGCGCGCTCCGCACTCCGCGCGTGAGGATGTCGATGATGCCCTGAAGCTTCGGGATCATCCCGCCGGTGGCGCTGCCATCGTCGATTAATGCCTTCGCTTCCGCAGCCGTGAGCCGCGAGAGTTTCGTCTCTGATTGTCCGGCGCGCAGAAAAATCCCATCCACATCCGAAAGCAATACCAACTTTTCGGCTTGAAGTTGCACAGCAATCTCGGAAGCGATCGTATCGGCGTTGATGTTGAAGACCTTGCCTTCCGCGTCTGCGCCCAGCGAAGAAATAACGGGCAGGTAACCGTGGTCAAGCAGCACCGTAAGTAAGCTTGAATCGATTTCAATGATGTCGCCGACGTGACCGAAATCGACTTCAGTGCTCTCGCCGGTCTTTCGATCGACGACCTCTCTCGGCGGCCGGCGTTCGGCGTGCACAATGTTGCCATCAACCCCGGACAAGCCCACCGCGTGAATCCCGCGATGACGAAGCGCTGCGAGGATGTCCGTATTGATCTTGCCGGCGAAGATCATCTTGGCCATCTCCAGCGTTTCGTCATCGGTGACGCGGCGGCCTTCGATAATCGTCTGTTCGACGCCCATTTTCTTGGCCAATTCGCTCAACTGTTTGCCGCCACCGTGAATGACACAGACGCGAATGCCGACCTGATGAACCAAAGCCAGCTCCTCGCACAATGAAATCAGTCGATCGCGATCTTCGGTGACCTTGCCGGAAAACTTAACGACGAAGGTCTTACCTTTGAAGCGCTGGATATAAGGCAGTGCTTCGCGGAGCAAGTCGAGTCTCAATTGGCTGCCAACTTCGCTGGTATCAGTCATCTTTTTCCGTTCTTTGCGTTACTTTGCGCCTTCGCGTCTTTGCGTGAAGCTAAGCCGCCAGCAGTCTGCCCAGAATGGCCTTTTGGACGTGCAGTCTGTTTTCGGCTTCGTCTATGACGACTGAGTTAGGCGAATCGATTACGCCGTCAGTCACAATCACATTTCGTCGCACCGGCAAACAATGCATGAAGATCGCTTTCTTCGTCCGGGCCATCTTTGCTTCATCAACGATCCATTTGTCTCGAAACTGCGCGCGCGCAGCGATTTCCTTCTCCGGAGCACCATAAAAATTCTTGCTGCCCCAACTCTTGGCGTAAACGACTTCGGCTCCCTCAAATGCTTTGTCAACGTCTGTCTCGATCGTGATCGTGCCTCCTGCTCCTGCCGCCTGCCGCGTGACTTCATTCATCAGCTCGTCATCCAACTCATATCCTTTCGGATGCGCAATTACGAGTTCATGTCCCATTTGCGCCGCCCCCATCGCGAAGCTATTCGGCACAGCCATCGGCAGAGGCTTCGGGTGCCACGCCCATGTGAGCAAAACTTTCTTGCGACCTTCGCCCAACTTCTCGCGAATCGTCATCATGTCGGCCAACGCCTGACACGGATGATGCATCGCCGATTCGAGATTGATAATCGGAACGTCCGAGTATTTCGCGAACGCATTCAAGATCGGATCAGTCCGCTCCTCTTCCCAACTCTTCAATGCCGCGAACGTGCGCACGCCGATCGCGACGCAGTAGCGTCCGAGCACGCGCACAAACTCTGCGACGTGCTCAGTCTTGTCTGAATCCATCACTACGCCTTCCCGATGCTCCAGCGTCCAACTCGTTCCGCCCGGCTCGAGCACCACCGCGTTTCCACCGAGTTCGTAAATCCCCACCTGCATCGACGCACGCGTGCGCAGACTTGGATTGAAAAAAACAAGCGCGACTGACTTGCCACTGAGCGGCCGCGATTGACTTTCTTCAGCCTTGAATCGAACCGCGGAATCGATCAGTTCGCGCAGCTCGTCGGCTGACCAATCGCTGGTTTTCAAGAAATCGCCACGCATGAACTTAACGGCCCTCGTTCGCACGGCGCTTCGAGGCAAACTTGAGCAACCCGTAAACGCTGATGACGAACCAAAACGACTCAACCAGGAATGCCGAGAGGTTAAAGCGGTAGAGCAACGACACCACGACGAGCAATGCGCCGATGCTGTTCATCAGTGAATAGCTCAAATCGCGACTGCGAATCTTCTCAGCCTGAATCAAGAGGTACGCGAGCACCATCAGCGCCACGCCAATATTTCCCGCAAAATCGTACCAAGCGTATTGCATGTTCATAGCGGCTTCGCCGCCTTGCAGTGCGGAAAGGCTTCGCCTTTCCGGCGATCCATTCCTGATTTACTATCGCCGAGGCTGAGCCTCGGCGAAGATCACAGGGTGCACCTTGCCGGTAAGGCTGAGCCTTACCGCGGCGTGCTGCGGCAAAGCCGCAAGATTAACGAGCACTCAGCGCGCCTCTCAATCCTTCCACAAACAAATCAACCTCTCGCTTCGCCAGACACAGCGGTGGCAAAAGCCTTAAGACCCTCGGATCGCTTGAGGTGCCGGTAATAACTTTGCGATCGAGCAGTGCCTCATGAATTGGTTTCGCTTTATCCGCGAATTCCAGCCCGAGAAGAAATCCGCGTCCTCGAACGTTCTCGACTTGTTCGATTTCGCGCAGGCGTTCGCGCAAGTAGACTTCAACTTCGCGAACATTTTCGAGCATTCGATCATTCTCAATCGCTTCCAACGTCGCGGTGACTGCCGCCATCGCGATCATTCCGCCGCCGAATGTCGTGCCGAGATCGTTTTCCTTGATGTGCGAAGCGATCGCTTCAGTCACCAGGCAAGCGCCGACGGGAACTCCGCTGCCCAGAGATTTCGCGAGCGTGATGACGTCCGGCACAACTCCATCACCGGCCGAACTGCCCGCAAAGAACCACTCGCCCGCTCGCCCGACTCCCGTCTGCACTTCGTCATAAATCAAAACAATTCCGCGCTGATCGCAAAGCTCGCGGAGTGCGCGATAAAACGATGGCTCGGCCATCTTCACGCCGGCCATCGACTGAATGGGCTCGAGCATGATCGCGGCCACTGAGTCGTCGGCGATCGCCGACACTGAATCGATGTCGCCGAATTCTGCCTTCAAATGTCCCGGCACATTTGGCTTTCCGATCTCGCGATATTTCCCAAGAAAGGTCGCGCTGATCGCATCCGCCGTCCGCCCATGAAATCCGCCGCTGAACGTAATGATGTTTTCGCGACCAGTCGCCATGCGTGCCATGCGCATTGCGTTCTCGGTCGCCTCGGTTCCCGAATTGCAAAAGAACGCCTTCGCCAGCGATTCGGGCGCGACCGAAATAAGTTTCTCAGCGGCGCGCGCACGCGTCTCTGAGTAAACGAGATTCGAATAGAAGAGCAGCTTCTCGCTTTGTTCACGAATCGCTTTCACAACATGAGGGTGACAGTGGCCAGTCCCGGCGACTGCATGCCCTCCGTAAAGATCGAGATATCGATCGCCATTGCTCGCATAGACGAAAACACCTTCGCCACGCTCGGCGACCACCGGCATCTTCTTGTAAGTCGCGAGCTGATATTGCTCTTCCAGTTCCGTGATGTCGTGCAAAGTCGTCAACATGAATTTCACCATAGAGGACACAGAGAAGAACCAGAAGGCCAGGAGCTAAGAGGTAAGGGCAAAGAGTTAATAGAATATTTCTCAGTCGTTGCGTGCTAACGCGTTGTTTCTTTGCGCTTGCCGCTTTGCTCTTTGCACGTCGTTCTCCTCTGTGCCCTCTGTGGTTAATCTCTCCTACGGATTAGTTCCGATCAGCATCAGTCCCGTCTTCTCATCCAGCCCGTACATCAAGTTCATGTTCTGTACTGCCTGTCCCGCCGCGCCTTTCACCAGATTATCAATCGCCGTGAACACGACCAACTGCCTTCCACGCGCCGCAAATCCGATGTCGCAAAAGTTCGTCGTCTTCACCCAATTGATGTCAGGGCTGCCCTCGACGAACCGCACAAAGAAGGATTCGCGATAGAAGTCAGCGAACATCGCGCGCGCGTCTGCCACGCTAATTTCGTTTTTGGTTTCGCAGTAGATCGACGCAAAGATGCCGCGGGACACCGGCAACGAATGCGTCATGAAAATCAGTTCGTTGTTCCACTCGCCAATTGACTTCAGCTCCTGCTCAATCTCAGGCACGTGTTGATGCGTGAAAGGCTTGTATGCGTAAAACGAATTCGATCGCTGCGGGTGATGCGTGTTTGCTGCGGCCTTCGCGCCTGAACCTGAAGAGCCAGTCTTGGCATCGACAATTACGCGACAACTTAAAAGATTGTTAGCGACCAGAGGCGCCAGTCCCAGCAGCGTCGCGGTCGCAAAACACCCCGGATTGGCTATGCGCTGCGCCGATCGGATGGCTTCGCGATTCGTTTCAGTGAGCCCGTAAACAAATTGGGATTGGGCATCCATCGTCGTGTGCTCGCGGCCATAATGCTTTTCGAAGACTCCCGCATCGCTCAAGCGAAAATCGCCAGACAGGTCAATCACTTTTACAGTTGCGGGTAACTTCGGCGCGATTTCCATTGCCTGCCCGTGCGGCAGAGCGAAGAAGGCACAATCAAAGTCTGAAAGACTTGCGACATCTTCCGGCACTTTGGTGAATTTCAAATCAGTCAGTCCGAGTAGATTCTTGTGAACATCGCTGACCGCTTTGCCTGCGTGTTCATTCGCAGTCACGAATTGAATCTCAGAGTGCGGATGCTGCAGGAGAATGCGCAGCAATTCCGATCCGCCGTAACCTGAGCCACCAAAGATTGCGATCTTGAGTTTCATGTTCCTATTTGGAGTGCGCCGGCAAAGCGCAGCGGCGACGGCGCTCTGGATTTCCACATACACTTTTTCGGTGCACCGCCATTAGTCGTTTTTTCCACCCCACGAGGATTTTTGGTCACACAGAAGTGAAAGCGCCGTCGCCGCTGCGCTTTGCCGGCGCACTCCAAATTTTCCCTTGGACCAGCTCAAACAGTTTCACACCATTCCTTCTTGCGTTGGCCGCCGGGACGCCAAACTCGCGTTCGATATAATCCTCGCCCATCTTCGAATCAGTTACCGAGCCCGCGACGAGATCTACTTTCATTCCGCGGCGACGTAACAATTCAATTCCGCCCCACGCACCGACGTAATCGGAAGCGCAGAAAACCAGGGCCGTCATCGCCTGCTGAAGCTCTTCATCATCAAAAACTGATTCAACGGAATAGCCGCCCAGGATGCCGTCGCCGAGTTCAATCACGATCAGATCGGGCGCCCCTTCATTGAGCCGCGCGATGATTGCTTTCGCCACCGGCGCCAGATCTTCTGCGCCGACGGTTGAGGGAAGTCCGCAATCGAGGAAGCTCGCCGTCGCGATCGCCCCGTGATCCTGCATGTTCAAGGTGTCACGCAAGCAGGCGATGCCGGACAGCTTTGCGGCCGCCACGCGCATTCCCGCACGCGTCGCTTGTTGGATGATCTCAGTCGCCGCATAAGTCTTCCCGCTGTTCATGCAGGCGCCGGCAATCACCACCAGCGGCGCCGTGCGCCCGAGCGTGTCGCGCAACGGCAAAGCAACATCCGCGATGTTCTTGATCGCGCCGCTACCATTCGTGGCGAGACCGAGGACTTCAACTTTGATCGCATCGTCGAGGCTGGAGTGGTGGCCGCTGCACCTGCCAATCACGCCACCGAGATTCAGCAGATGAAGCTCGTCTCCGGCCTTCACGGTTTCAGGAACGTCGCCGACAAAGCCCTTCAAAGCGCGACGCCGGCCGAGCACGCCAACGAGCACGTCGCCGGGATTCACTTTCGCTAAACGACCGGTCGGCAGTTCCAGCATGTTGTAGGTCGCGTTGTCTGTCAGCACGCGGACGACAACCACGTCACCCGCGCGCGCGGCCCCGTTCGACGGCACAATCGAGACAGTGCGCGAAAGATTTAGCGGCGAGGTCGCCGATCCAATCTTGTCAATCTCGATTTGCGAAACTTCTTTCATCTGTGTTCTTACCTCTGTGTACCTCGGCGGAACCTCTGCGGAACCTCTGCTTCCTCTGCGGTAAAGCTTTGAAACCGCAGAGTGCGCAGAGGAATCACAGAGGGCGTCGCAATCTCAAGCGCAGAGCGTTCAACTTGATGAATCCTTCCGCGTCACGCTGGTTGTAAACCGTGTCCGATTCGAAGGTCGCGATGCGCTCGTCATAAAGCGAATTCGGCGAACGACGCCCCACGACGATCACGTTTCCGCGATAAAGCTTCAGCCGCACCTCGCCCGTGACGGCAGCTTGCGTCTCGTCGATCATCTTTCGCATTAGCTCGAATTCCGGAGCGAACCAGAAACCGTAATAGACATTCTCCGCAAACTTGACGCCGAGCGAATCGCGGAGATGCATCACTTCACGATCCATCGTGATCGATTCCAGGGCCCGATGTGCCGCGTGAAGGATTGTTACGCCGGGAGTTTCGTAAACACCGCGCGACTTCATGCCGACGAAACGGTTCTCAACCAGATCGACGCGACCGATGCCGTGCGCGCCGCTAACTCCATTCAGCCAATCCAGCAGGGCCACCGGATTCATCCGCTCACCGTTAATCGTGACGGGCTCGCCACGCTCGAAACCGATTTCGAGGTATTCGGGCTCTGACTTTGCGTGTTCCGGCGCCACAGTCATTTGAAAAATATTTTCGGGTGGTTCAGTCCAGGGGTCCTCGAGAATCCCGCCTTCGTAAGAGACGTGCATCAAGTTGCGATCGGTCGAATATGGCTTGTCGATGGTCGCGGTCACCGGAATGCCGTGCGCTTCCGCGTACGCGATCAGATCAGTGCGCCCGCCGAATTCCCATTCGCGCCACGGCGCGATCACTCTGATGTCCGGCTGCAACGCGTAATACGTCAATTCGAATCGGACTTGATCGTTTCCTTTGCCTGTGGCTCCATGCGCAACCGCATCAGCGTTTTCCTTTTGCGCAATTTCAATCTGCCGTTTGGCGATCACCGGCCGCGCCAGCGACGTGCCCATCAGATAGACGCCCTCGTAAACAGCATTCGCTTTGACTGAAGTCCAGACGTAATCGCGCACGAACTCTTCGCGCAGGTCTTCGATGTAGAGCTTCGATGCGCCGGTCGCCTTGGCCTTTTCTTCCAGGCCGTCCATCTCAGCGCCCTGCCCGACATCCGCGCAATAACACACGACTTCGCACTGATACTTTTCCTTCAGCCAGCGCAACATGACTGAAGTGTCGAGACCACCGGAATAGGCGAGGACGATCTTGTTTATCTTGCCTTCATTCATCTCATTTAACTTTGCGATTGATTCATCGGCTCAGTGATTCATTGAATCAATTTCCTTCATCCAAACATCTCCCAAATCTTCTTCATCGCCGCGCGCTGCGATTTTTGATCGCGGACCGCGATAAAGATTGTGTCCTCGCCCGCCAGCGTGCCGACAACTTCCGGAATCGCTGCGTCATCGATCTCGACCGCCACCGCCGAGGCCTTGCCCGGCAAACACCTGGCAATCACCAAAACATCACCCGCGACATCGAGACTCACGAGTCCGCGCGCGGCATCACCGTTGGCGTGCGGCATCGCATAGAAGCCGTGATGCTTGACCACCCCCAACTCTTCCAGGTCGCGCGACACACTCGATTGCGTTGCCGATACGCCGGCGCGCTCGAGCTGCGCCCGCAATTCTTCCTGGGTGCCGATCCGCTTCGCGCGAATCAGATTGAGGATTCGTGTTTGTCGCTCCCGCTTCAGCATTGCAAAATCGGCCAGTCCAGCTTTGCCGCACTTTCAGACGCTTGAAAATGCACAATAGTTGCATTGTCAGCGCATACTTGCATAAACTACGCTGATTATGCAGAATCGTCAAGTCGCAAAGCACGGCCCGCGTGAGCGGTGTTAGAGTAGCGGCACTATCGATGGCAGAGAAAAAAGCAGACAAACTCTGGGGCGGCCGCTTCACCGGCGAAGCTGATTCCGGCTTCGCTGAGTTCAATCAATCGTTCGCCTTTGATCGCCGTCTGTTTGAAGCAGATGTTCGCGGAAGCATCGGGCACTGCGATGGACTTGCGCGTGCCGGCGTCTTAACGAACGATGAAGCCACGCAGATCACGTCTGCTCTTGCTCAGATCCTCGAAGCGGGACTCTCTAATCCGAAGTACTTTGACGATCTACCCTCGGAAGACGTGCATTCATTTGTTGAAGCGCGTCTCGTCGCGTTGATTGGCGAGCTCGGCCGCAAGTTGCACACGGGTCGCAGCCGCAACGATCAGGTCGCCACTGACCTGCGACTGTGGCTGCGCGATGAAATTGACAATCTGCAAATCCAGTTGCGCCGAGCACAGGAGGCGCTGCTCGATTTTGCTGAAGCACATCGCGCCGCTGTGATTCCGGGTTACACGCACCTGCAACGCGCACAACCGATTCTGCTCGCTCACTGGTCGCTTGCTTATTTCGAAATGCTGGCGCGCGATCGCGAACGGTTAGCGGACGTTCGCAAGCGCGTCAACGTGATGCCGCTCGGCTCGGCAGCTCTCGCCGGAACTTCTTATTCGATAGATCGCGAAACGGTTGCGAAAGCCCTGGGGTTTGAATCCGTCGCGCACAACAGTCTCGACGCGGTCAGCGATCGCGACTTCGTAATTGAGTTTGTCAGTGTTGCTTCAATGATCGCGATGCATCTGTCGCGCCTCGCTGAGGACATCATTCTTTATGCGACTGCCGAGTTCGGCCTTTTCGAATTGAGCGATGCGGTCGCCACGGGCTCCAGCCTGATGCCGCAAAAAAAGAATCCCGATTCGATGGAGCTGGTGCGCGGAAAGGCTGGCCGCGTGTTCGGTCACCTGCAATCAACGCTGACGACGATGAAGGGTTTGCCGCTCGCTTACAATAAAGACATGCAGGAAGACAAAGAGGCGCTGTTCGATACGGTTGACACGGCCGCGGCGTGCCTTTCAGTTACAGCCACCGTGTTGCGAAACATTTGCGTCAATGAGACGCGAGCGCACGAGGCAGCGACGCACGGATATCTGAACGCCACTGAGCTGGCAGATTATCTCGTGCGCAAAGGAATGCCGTTTCGGGAGGCGCATGAGACGGCTGGAAAGATTGTGATGCGCGCGATTGAACAACACGTTGAGTTAGATGAGCTTTCGCTTGACGAGCTCAAATCGTTTTCACCGCTGTTTGAGGACGACGTGACGGACGCGTTGTCGCTTGAAAAGACGCTGGCAACGAAGTCGCAGATTGGCGGCACCGCGCCAGAGCGCGTAGCAGCAGAATTGTCTATGGCAAGAAAGCGACTGTAATTTGCCCTTCTTCGTCACCACTCAATCACTCGATCGCAAGGAAGCGATTCGCCGCATCAATCAACTCGCAGGCAAGGATCTGCGCTTGATGCCGAGAGTTCTTGTGTCAGACCCCCGACGCGTCGGGGTAGCGACCGGATCATAGACTCAACTTGAACATGAGCGAGACGCAATCATTACTTGAACAACAAACCGAGCTGGCCCAGGTCTGCTCCATCTGCGATCGCATGGCGCACGGCGAGACAGTTTCGGTCGCGACGCTGCCGCCGAATGTGCGCGCCATCCTTGAGTCGAACGCTGCGAATGTTGACGAGATATGCGCCCGCTGCATTCAGCTCTTTCATCGCGCGCAGCGGCAGATCGATTCGCACGCAGCCGTCTTTGAGCAGCATGCTTTCGTCTTGCCGACGCCGCTGCGTATGGATGCTGACGAACGATTTACCGGCCGCGGCGTCACGATGGCCTTCCTCGATTCCGGCTTTTATGCTCACCCGGATCTCACGCAACCAAGAAATCGAATCGTCGCTTATCACAGTATCTTCGCCGCCGCAGGCGACGACACATCTCTGCACACGAACGACGTTGCCAGCTGGCACGGCATGATGACCTCCGTGGTCGCCGCAGGTAGCGGAGCCTTGTCTGACGGTTTCTATCGCGGCATTGCGTCGGATGCTGATTTGGTCCTGGTAAAGATCGGATTGACTGGCCGGATCAGCGAAGAGCAGATTCGTCGCGGCCTCGAATGGGTGCTGGAGCATCGCGACGATCACGACATTCGCGTCGTCAACATCTCCGCCGGCGGCGACTTCGAAGAAAGCTACCTGACGAACGAATTGTCGCAAACAGTCGAAGCTTGCACGCGCGAGGGATTGATCGTGGTGTGCGCCGTCGGCAACGCCGGCCACGTGCCTGGCCACCCGGTTCTGCCCCCGGCGAGCGCGCCTTCGTGCATCGCGGTTGGGGGGCTTGACGATCAGAACTCGCTGGATCGCGCGCGACGCGGCATGTATCGGTCTTCGTACGGACCAACGATCGATGGATTGCAAAAGCCGGAATTGATCGCGCCCGGGATTTGGGTGGCGGCGCCGATTCTGCCGCGCACGCCGACGGCGGAAGAGGCTGAACTGTACGCACAACTTGACGCAGCCTCGGATGAAGAGCTGCCGGCGCTAATCGAAAAGAACAAGGGCGTCGATAAGGACGTCGATCAAGCGGCCGGGCTGCGCATTTCTGTTTTGCGCCAACTGATTACGATCAAGCTGCGTGAAGGCAACGTCATCAATCAACACTACAAGTACGTTGACGGAACTTCCTTCGCCGCGCCGATTGTTTCGTCGATCGTCGCCTGCATGTTGGAAGCGAACCCAAAGCTCACGCCGCAACAAATCAAAAGGATCCTGATGGCAACGGCTGAACGCGTTCCCGAGGTCGAAGTGGAGCGGCAAGGTTGGGGAGTCGTGAACGCAAGGCGCGCGGTTGAAGTTGCATCGGGCATTTCGCTGTGACAGAATCCGGTTAAAGCAATCCGCACAACACTGAGGAGTAAATCAAAGGTTCATGGCAGAGAATGAAACTGCACTAACGGACGCGGCCGCGCCTGCGCCAGCAGAAGACGAAATCACTTATCAAGCGGTCGAGAAAGACGGAGTAGTCACGGCGATCTGGGAAATGAAAGGTCGCAAGCACGTCCGCACGATTGACCCGCGTTCGCGACAGGGCCGCGAAATCCTCAACCTCTACACGACCGAAGACGTCGAACATACGGCCAGCGAAGCGGCGACCTCCTAAACATCCGTCACGTCAAAACATTCTGCGGTCGTCCCGCGACAAATGCTTCGATGTTATCGATGACTTGATCGGCCAGCGCCTGGACGGCCTCATCGCTCGCCCAGGCGACGTGCGGCGTCACGATAAAGTTTGGCAGATTCAGATCGAGCAAAGCATTTCCATTTCGCGGCGGCTCTTCGCGCAAACAATCCACTGCGGCTCCGGCAATCAAGCCATTTTCTAACGCATTTATCAGCGCCTCATCCTGAATCAGCGCGCCACGCGCAGTGTTAATGAGCAGCGCGTTTCGCTTCATCATTTCGAATTCTTGTGACCCGAACATGTCCCGCGTATCTTCCGTTAACGGGCAATGCAGAGTAACGATGTCGCTTTGCTGAAGCGTTTCCGTGAACGCCGTGCGACCGCGTCGAACTTCGCGCGCGTTCTGGTGCTCGGAAATCAGCACGTTCATGCCAACGGATTCCGCGAGACGTGCCATTGATTTTCCAATCGAACCGAAGCCAACAATTCCGATCGTGCTCCCTTTGATGTCGTGTAGCGGATGCGTCAGCAAACAAAACTGCTTCGAATGCTGCCACTTCCCTTCCTGCACATCGCGGCGATAGGCGAGCAAGTTGCGCCGGAGCGCGAGACTCAACATGAGCACGTGCTCGGGAACTGAATTCGCCGCATAGCCGCGGACATTGCACACGGTGATGCCTCGGCGCCGGCAGTAATCAAGATCGACGCAGTCAGACCCTGTGGCGGCGATCGCAATCAGCTTCACGCCCGGCGCTTCGGACAATTGCAGCTCGCCCAAGGAAAGTTTGTTGCTGATGATGATAGTCGCGGCTCGAACGCGATCGGCCACTTCTTCGGGAAGACTTTCCGGATACTCGATCCATTCGTGAGCGAAGTTCGGGCGCCGAAACTCTGCCTGAATCGTTTTGCGTTCGAGAAAGACGATGCGTACCATGACGGTTTGTGAATCGTCGCATTCTACAACGAAGGTAGCAGGTCACGTACGTTGCCTTCCCTTATGGTCGGGCTTCCGACACACGCATGTTAGACTGCGAAACGTCGTGAACATCGAAATTCGCCAAGCCCAACCCAGCGAAGCACAGACGTTAACCGCCATCGCCCACGCGGCGAAGCGGCATTGGGGTTATCCCGAAAGTTGGATCCAACAGTGGGAGTCCGATCTCACCATCACGCGTGAGTTCATCAGTGATACTGAGGTGTTCGTCGCGGTTGCTGGAGAAGAAATCGCGGGTTGCTGCGCGCTGGTGCTGAATGGATCTCTCGCAGAGATTGAGCACATGTGGATCAAGCCGGAACACATGGGCAGCGGCGTGGGCAGAGCCCTGTTCAATCATGCCAGACGACGCGCCGAAGAGCGTGGCGCGCACGTGCTTGAGCTGTCCGCGGATCCGAATGCCGAAGGGTTCTACGAACGAATGGGAACGACACGTGTCGGTGAAGTCACGGCCGAGATGGATGGCAACCCAAGAATACTACCCAGAATGCGGATGAATCTGTGATTACGTACTTTCGACCTCGTACTTTGTGCTTGGATGTCTGGTTCAGGTTGAGTTGACATCACAAGCCCAAAGGAAAAGGACCAAAGTTCCAATCAAATGTGGGACACGAAACGCCAAATCATCTGGCTCGTCGCCGGAATCGCGTTCGGCACGTTCATCGTCTATCAGGATGCGCGCGACGAGTTCGGCCGTTTTGACAGGTCAGTGTTTGTGTTTTGGGAGATAATTTTGCTCGCGATCATCGCGACGCTGTTCTATTTGTATTCGAGGAAGAAATCCGGCGGGCAATAGCCGCCTCTAATAAATCAATCCGGCGGTTGCATTGTCTTCGACCGCGCGACGATTCCCTTTTCGCCCACAACCAACAAGCGTCGCGGTTCACTGGCAACAACGCTCCTTGGCAAGTACGAGAGCACGTACCGATTCTTTCGCAGCTCGTCACAAATGGCTTTCGCCGCCGAGCCGAGATCGTCAATCGGAAAGATGCGGCCGCCAGTTCCCTCAGCAAGCTCATCGATGACCTGCCGCGGTTTCGGCACGTCGCGACGAATCGCGCCACGCGTCCGATCCGGCGCCTGCACGCAGTAGACAGCAATGTCGAGCGACTGCAAAGCACTCAGCGCCTGAATGAATTTCGCCTTGCTGCCTTTGTCGAGGCCGTCGCTGATGACAACGACGGCGAGTTTCTGCGCGGTCAGCGGCCGCAAAGCGTCTTCGATGACTGCCATCACGGCATCGAACAAATGCGGATCGCCCTTTTTTCGAAACGTCTTCAGCTCGGTCTCGATCTTCTTCGCATCGTCCGTCCAGTCCGAAACAATTTCCGCGTTGTCGTCATAGCCGACGATCAGCAGCTTGTCCCCATCGTAAATCTCGTAAGCAAATTCGAGCGCTGCAGCTTCCAGCTTTTCGACGTCAGCACGAATGGTCAGAGAGTTGTCCACGAGCAGCACGATGCGCGCGGCAGAACGATCGGGCACAAAACTCTTGATGGTTTGTTCGGCGCCGTTGTCGAACAACGAAATGTCGCCCGACGTGATTGGATTCGCGGATTCGTTTTCGCGAAAGGCGACGACGTTGATGGTTGAGGCGCCTTCCGTTGGATGGGAGCGCCGGCCGGCTTGTCCCAGCAAACTTCCGATCAAGCAGCCGCCGGTCAGAACCATCACAAAAGCGCGAACAAACGCATGATGGTTAATGCGCCTGTGTGGATTACTGCGTTTGCCGCTTTTTCGAAGCATTAGCTGGTAGATGAAAAATACAGGCTGTTTGTTTCCTCAGGCTTTGTCGGTTTTCTTGGCGGGTGTCTTTTTCGACTTATCTTTGTCGCCACTGGCGGGCTTATCCGAACTGCTGTCCGGAGATGACAATTCCTTCTCGACCTTTTCGGCGACGCTGCCCTTTCTCGCGTAGTCGGTGACGTACCAGCCTTCGCCTTTAAACTGAATGGCCGAAGTGGAAACGAGCTTCTCGAGCGCGCCGCCGCACTTTTTGCACCGTTTCGGCTGTTTATCAGAAAACTTCAAAATAACTTCCTGATGGGCGTTGCATTTCTTGCATCGATATTCGTAAATAGGCATGTCGTTTCAATTCTTGTCGGGCACTATTCAAATCTTTTTGATTATACGAGAGCATCTGGCGACGGCAAACGACGGTGCCGGCAGCGAGCAGACCGAGTTTTTGCAACTTACCACGCGGTTCGCTATGATCGCGGACAATAAAGCAAGCTGATCGCCGCTTCATCGCGACGATTTGACCCGAATGCAACCTGCAAAAGAAACAGGACAGAGTCTTTCCCTCGAACGCAAGCTCAAACTGCACGAAGCGCGTGAATCGATCATTGGACGGTTGGCCGCCGACCTGCCGACGTCGATCAACCTGGACACGTTTCTGCGTGTCATTGTCGCTGAACTTGGCCAGATGATGGAGGTCGATCGCTGCGACATAATCAAGCTGACACCCGAGGGTGAGCTTCGGGTCAGCCAGGAGTGGCGAGCTTCTGATGCGGTGCCTTCGAGCCTTGACGCGCGCATCCCTGTGGATGTGGCGACGCTTTCAGAATACATCGATATCAAACGGCCCATTCGGCTCAACGATACGTCATCGCCTCAGCTCGATCACAAGGTGAGATTCTTCGCGAAGAGCCTCGGCACCCGTTCGTTGTTAATCGTGCCGGTCGTCCTTGATGATGAGGTTCTGGGTCTGATTGGGCTGCATCAAACACGAGCGCCACGGAACTGGACTGACGAAGAAGTTTCGTTTCTGGTTTCGATCGCGACGCAGCTCGCCATTGGTTACCAGTACACGCGCATCTACACGGACAAGAAACGCGAAGCCGACACGACCAAGGCGCTCCTGGAAATCGCGAACGTCCTCAACGCGCGTTCGGATTTTGGCGAGGTCACGTCAGCAGTCATGGAGCGGACACTGTCGCTGGTCGGCGCGGATTATTGCGCGCTTGGTGTTTTGGATTCCGACGAGAAGCGAATTCGCCTGGCGGCATTCAAGGCCGCGCCTCACGCCGTCACTGATAGCGTTCGCGGTCTGATCGAAACGCACGGCCAGTCACTCGACATCACCGCTTATCCGGCGATGGTCGATGTTCTCGCGCAAGGAAAAACGTTGAGGCTGCTCGAGACCGATCTGCCTTTGCCGCTGCGCATGATGTTCAATGCGACGCTGGGCGGACGCGCCGCGCTCGTTTCGCCGGTGCGCGTCGGCAGTCACACGTTTGGGTTGCTGGGACTGGTTTGGAGCCAGCCTCGCGACCCGTTCAAGGACCAGGAAATCGCGCTGGTCGAAGGCATCGCCGACCAAATCGGCACGGCGCTACAGCGCGACCAACTTTCAGCCGAAGTGATGCGGCTAAGGCACGCGCTGCACGAGCGCTATGGCGAAGACCGAATCATCGGGCAAGCGCCCGCGATTCGCCGCGCGATCGAGTTGGCGCTCAACGTCGCCGACACGCAAACGTCCGTAATGATTCAGGGCGAGTCAGGCACGGGAAAAGAGCTGCTGGCGAACCTGATTCACTTCAATTCCGGTCGCGAGGACAAACCGTACATCAAGCTCAACTGCGGCGCGATTCCCGAGACATTGCTTGAAAGCGAGTTGTTCGGCCACGAAAAAGGCGCGTTTACCGACGCCCGGGCGCGGCGTCGCGGCCGATTTGAAGAAGCAGACGGCGGTACGTTGTTTCTCGACGAAGTTGGCGAAATGAGCCTCGCGGCGCAGGTGCGCCTGTTGCGCGTGTTGCAGGACGGTGAATTCACCCGGGTCGGCGGCAACGACGTGATCAAGGCCGACGTACGCATCATCGCGGCCTCAAACGTTAATCTCGAGCAGGCGGTCGACGATGGTAAGTTCCGCCGCGATTTGTTCTATCGCCTTTCGGTTTTTCCGATTCAGCTTCCGTCGTTGCGTGACCGTCCTGAAGATATTCACTTGCTGGTGATTCATTTTCTCGAGCACTACAAACAGCGAACCGGCCGCTTCGTCTCAGGTATTTCCAAAGAAGCTCTTCGCGCACTCACCAGTTACGACTGGCCGGGCAACGTGCGCGAACTTGAAAACGCGATCGAAAGAGCTGTGATCATCGCCGCGGGCCGGCAAATCGAACTCGACGATCTGCCGGCAGCCATTGGCAACGCCGTCTTACAACGCGAGGCGATGCTGCGCGCTGAACGCGCCCATGCCGCGAGCGAGGGTCGCAGTGCCACGCTGGAAATTGAAGTGCCGGCGTCGATGGAAGAAATCGAACGCAAAGCGATCGAAGCGACGCTCGACTACACGTCCGGCGACAAAACGCGCGCCGCGCGGCTGCTGAACATTGGGCGCAAAACGATCTACCGCAAACTCGATCAATACAACGGCAAGCGCACCGAGCCCGATGCGGCCGCCAAATGATGCTGCGGCAATGGCGCTGATCGATACGGTGCGCTAAACTTCTGCCGCGTGAACACACCTGAAGATTCCGGAGTGGCGGAACAAGTAACCTCCTTCACCTCCGCTGCGCCGGCGCCGACTGAAACTCGATCAACTGTCGATCCGAGCAATCCACCATGGGGATTGCTGCAAGCCTCGCTGGCGTGGCTAGCCAGCGTGATCCTGCTTTGGTTGGTCCCACAGTTCTGCGCCATTCCGTACATCGCTACGCACTATCGCGGCATGGCGCCGACGAAAGAACTGCTGCTCAACGACAAGACTTTCATCTTGATACTGGTCGCGGGTTTCCTGCCGGCACATGTTCTGACCTTACTGCTGGCATGGGCGATCGCAAGCAGACTTGGAAAATTCTCGCCGTTGCAGACTCTGGGTTTTAACTGGCCACGAAACTTCGGACTCTGGAAAAGCACCGCTGTCGCGATAGTACTCTTTTTGCTCGCGATGCTGATTATCTCCAAGTTCGGGGGGCAGGACACGGATCTGGAAAGGATTCTGCGCAGCTCGCGCGCCGCGGCGCTAATTACCGCCTTCGTAGCCGCCGGGACCGCACCGTTGGTCGAAGAAGTGATTTATCGCGGTCTGCTTTATTCCGCATTACAGCGGGTCGCGGGAGCGGTTGCGGCCGTCGCCATAGTTACGCTGACCTTCGCCGGATTGCATGTGCTGCAATATTGGCCGAACGCCGGCGCAATCGCCGCAATTTCATTGTTGAGCCTGATTCTGACGGTTGTGCGTGCGCGTACCGGTCGCCTGCTGCCGTGTTACATTATCCATCTGGTTTTCAACGGCATTCAGTCAGTTATTATCGTCGCGGACCCCTATATCCGCCCGATTTTCGAAACTCCTCATCCTGACGCGGCGCCGGCAATTCTTCACTTCCTTGTGAAACTACTCTAATGCAAACCGAAGTCATCGTTGTCGGCGGCGGCATCGGCGGCTTGACTGTGGCCGCTTTGTTGGCGGCCCAAGGCGTTAACGTTTGCCTTTGCGAAAGACAGTCGCAGGTAGGCGGTTGCGTCACGAACTTCGAGCATTTGGGTTACTCATTCGATCCCACCTATGGCTTGTATTCAGGCTGGGGCAACGGCGGCGCCTGGCAAAATGTCTTCGCGAACCTGTCAGTCCCACCGCCGGAAGTCGCAAAGCTGTCACCCAATTTCATTGTGCGTTTGCCTGACGGTCGTAACGTTGCAGTCACGTCCGAACGTAACGCGCTGGAAGACAACATCACAGCCGCTTTCCCCGATTGCGCAGATGCTGCAATTCGCTTTATCCGCGAATTGCTCGCCGCTGAAGTTGATAGCGGCGAGCGCGCGGAAGGTACGCTCGAACTTCTGAACAGCATGTCTGCCGAATTTCGGCTCTTCATTGATACGCAACTTCAGTTTCTCGCTCAGTGCGCAATCGACCAATGCACCGCTGCCCGCGCAATACCGGCGCTCAGGATTGCGATCGGAGAACTGTGGGCGATCGCCGGCGGCGTGCAGTCTCTCGCCGATCGCCTCAGAGACAGTTTCAAGCAGAGCGGCGGAACGCTGCGACTGAATTCACCGGTTCTGCGACTGGCGTATGGCAGTAAAGGCGAACCAGTCGGGGTCGACCTGTTGAGTGGTGAACGCGTCACGGCAACGCGCGCCATCGTTAGTAATCTCACTGTGTGGGATACATACGGAAAATTGATCGGCCTGAGCCGCACGCCTAAAGCAATTTCAGTCGCGCTGAAAGAGATGACCGCGCGTGGCGTCTACCAGATTTTTCTTGGACTGGATGAAGCTGCCGCGTTCAGATTGCCCACCAATCGGATAATGCTTGCGGCCGAGAGCGTGGGCGAATCGGTTGCGCCGCAGCACATGATGCTGAACGTAGCGGCGCAGAACTGCGGGCGAGCGCCCGAGGGAAAACTGGCAGCGACCGTTACCGCATTCACGGATGCGGACGAGTGGTTCGCGTTTCACGAAGATGCGACCTGGCACGAAGAACAGGATCAGGCGGCGCTTGAGACCTGGTGGGGCCGTCTGCATAAAGCTTTGCCGGAACTTGGCGACGCCGCCGAGGTTATCGAAACCGCGACTCCCCAGACTTACTACGAAACTACGCGTCGAAAACTGGGCATGATCGGTTCACCGCAACATCATCCTGACCTCGCGTTCCAAAACACGCCTTTTCCAAACCTCTTCTTGATTGGCGATACCGTCTCCGTTGGGTTTGGACTGGAAAGCATCGCTCAATCAGCACTTTCGCTCTCGCAAGTCCTTGTCGAGTAGTTTTGCAGCTATCGGCCTGACATTGTACAGTGTCTAGCGACTATGTACATTACCATTGACGAAACCGACCGCCGACCCGTTTACCGCCAAATTGCTGAAGAAATAAAGACTCTAATTGCCCGAGGTGAGCTTCACGAGGGCATGACTTTGCCACCGGTCAGACAAGTAGCCGCAGACTTGGGCGTGAACCTGAATACCATCGCTGCGGCGTATCGGGAACTGCAACGCGAAGGGTTAGTCAAAGTCAGGCACGGCTCAGGGGCCGTCGTGGCAACGCGAAGGATTGCGGAAGTCAGCGACGCCGATCTCCGGAAGAACTTGCGCGCAGTCCTGGCGCACTTAGCACTGGCGGGATTGGCGCGAGCAGAGGTGGCTCAACTCGTCAACGAAGAACTCACGGAATTGTTCAAGAACCGGCGTTAATTCAGCGGATCGCGACTCTTGTTGACGACCCGATTTCCATCCGGATCCGTGCGAGGCCCAGGCGACTGAGTTGAAGGCGGCGGGGCAGGTGCCGGCCCCGGTCCCGGTGACGTGCCCGGTGATGGACCCCCTCCGGGGTTTGTGCCGGGAGGTGGCGTCTGGTTGTTCACGATAATAGGATAGGGACTGCCGTAATTACCGCGCCAATAGTAGCTCCCGTACCAGTGGCCGTAGGGCGATGACCAACCGTAGTAAAAAGGCAAAAACGTATAGCACCCAAAGCTGGCGTTGAATGTCCACAGCCCGAAACGGCGCGGGCCCCAAAACCACGAATCCCAGCCGTTAAAGCTCGACAGATAACCATTCAACGTCCGCTGCGAAAGTTTCTCGTTCGCCTTCGCCAGGAATTCCGCGCGCTGCTTGCTCCACACTTCAAAGGCATCCTTTTCCTTAGGAAGCTTGCCTTGAGCGGAAAAGCCTCTGCCGATTGTGATTGTGTTCCCGCCCTTCACGATGTCGGTTTTGTTCGGCCCAAAACTGGCACGGCCCTTTCGAACTGCCAACTCAGAAGAATCTGGTTGCACGTTGATGCGATAGATGCCGCTGCGGATGATCGAGAAGTTCGCGTGCGGTGTCGAAATCTTGATGCCCAAGTCCATGTCGGCCACGCCCGTGGCTTCAATGATTGCGCTGCCCTTGGCGAGCCGCAGTTGCAGGTGATCGAGCGAGATGTCTTCAAATTTAAATTCGCTGTTTTCGGCCAGACGTAGATACGAGCCCGGATTGAGAAGGATTTCCGCATTTCCTGTCGAGCTGGTTGTCACCACTTCTCCAGCCGTTAGGTTGTCCTTGCTCGACAATAGCTGCGGATCCTGATCTTTGCGTGCGACCATTACGTGGCCGACAACCACATTGACGCCACCGGCTTTTGCGGAAATGCCGAACCGTTCGCGATTCTGCGCAAACGCGAGCGAGGATGAAGCGAGGATTACTAACGGCAGCAATCCGATAATGGTGCGAAGTGATGTTTTCACGATGGACCTCCTCTTGGGGAGAGGCAGCAAAGCTTTACGGCCTTTTCTGTGCCGCGATTATAGCACCGTCGCTCCCCCTGTCCAGCAAACACGTTCGCAAGCCGCCTTCAGTTTGCAAAATAACCACGCTTGCCGCGGGCGACCGCATTCGGTCGGTTGACTATGACTCGAATCGTGCGCCACGAACTATCGCGAACTTTATTCGTGGGCCGATATGAGAGCGTGTAGAGCGTCCCGAGATCTGCCACGACGCGATCGTAGGAACCGGCCAAGTCCTGCAACTGAAAACACTCGTAGAACGCGCCACCACCGACATCGGCGATTTCCTTCATTCGATCGTGCGCAAGATCGAAAGTCTCCTGCTGAATGTCGCCCGGACTCAGTGGTTCGTAGCTCTGTGTGTCCGTCCAGATCGAATAAATCACTCCGTCGAATTCGCGCGCCTGCCTCACGACTTCTTGGTAAGTAAGCTTTGATCCTTCGCCGGTCACGTTCGGCATCACACTGTCGAGTCCATCGCTGATCACCACGATGGCATTGCGGCGCGAATCCTTTGCTTCGCGAAACACCTCGTCCATCGCAAAGGCGAGCGAATCATAGAGTTTCGTGCTGCCCTCCGGCTTCCGAATTCCGTTGATGCGTTCGCGTAGCGCTGCGTGATCAGTGGTGAGCGGCGACACAACCACCTGGCCGCCCGCGAATGTGATCACGCCGATTCGATCGAATGGTCGAGCCGCCTCAACGAAGTGCAGCGCGGCAGCTTTGATTAGATCGACAACTTTTGTGGTTGAGCCTGACAGATCGACAAGGAGCACGAGATTGAACGGCGCCGAAGACGAGTCGAAGTGCAAAATCTGCTGCGCCGCGTTGTCTTCGTACATTCGAAAATCATCTTTGGTGAGATCGTTTACGCCCCGACTCGTCCCACGGTCCACCACGCTGACATTCACGCTGACGAGTTCGGTGTCAACGCGAATGACGTCGTCCTCCGAGACTTCCTCAGGCGTGTTTGAAGGCCGGGCGGGAGTTCCCGCGGCTGGTTTCTGGGCTTCAGACCCGATTAGCTCTGGCCGTTGGGGCGGCGCCGAAGGCTCGCGGGGGATTTCCTGCCGCGTTTCGGCCGGACTTGTCCGCGCCGCGGTTTGTTCATCAACGCGCGGCGCGAGTGTGATGTTGCCGGCTTGCGAGTAGAGGCGAACGCTGTTTGCCCCGGCGCCGAGACGCGCCCGCAATTGCGGCCGCTGCGCCTGATTGCTAACTGCCGCAGGTAGCGACGACGACACGTTTCCAGTCTTCGACTCGGCAGTGATATTTGCATTCGACGACGTGGGCAAATCGACACGAATCTCTCCCGAAGTCGTTTGTACCAGGAGCGCGCTCGACACGCCGCGCACTTCCACAGGACCCGTCGCCGTGAAAATCGCGGCGTGCGTACGCGTGGGAATTCGCAGCTCGAGATTCACCCGCGCTGCATTGCCGGCGACGCGCGGCACGCGCACCGAAAGCAAACTGTCGGACGTTTGGATCACTGCCGGAGAGCGCAGCACTTCTCCACTGTCTGTCACCGCGGCAATCGACACATTGGGCTGGTCCCAGACTTCGGCGATGACTGCGCCACGCAAATTTTCGACACGCAAATTGCCGTTGGCGGGCAATTCGAATCGCAGACTTTGGTTTGAGTTTTGGGAAAATGCGGTGAAAGCGCGATGAGACCAGAGGCTGTTCGCCATCACGAGAGCCGCAACAATCAGCATCTCGCGAACGAGCACGGGAGAGGGCCGGCGTCGTAAGTTTCGGCACATCTGAAATAACTAGGGCTCGATCATATCCAGCATCGATCCGACTTCAGGTTCGGATTTGGGCTTCGCGCCGTCGCCACTGCCGTAATCCCCGATCCGTAGCAGAAGGTTGCCATAGTTCGATGCGTACGCCATCCCATCCTCTTTTTTGACGAGGCCGGCGCGAATCATTTTTTCGATCTCGCCATCGAAGGTCTGCATGCCTTCCAGCTCACCCTGTTCCATCGCGTCCATCAGCGACTTACCTTCAGACTCGCCGCGTTCGATGTATTCGCGCGTGCGCGACGTTGCTTTCAAAACCTCGATGGCGGCGACTCGACCGCTGCCGTCAGCGCGCGGCAAAAGCCGCTGGGAAACTATAAAGCGAAACGATTGGGCCAGCCGCGTGCGAATAATTTGCTCTTCGTTTTTGGGGAAAACTCCGATGATGCGCTCGACGGTTTTCGACGCATCGATCGTGTGCAAGGTCGAAAGCACCAGGTGCCCCGTTTCGGCTGCTTCCATCGCAACTTCCATCGTCTCGCGGTCGCGCATCTCGCCGACCAGAATCACTTTCGGCGCTTGTCGCAATGCCGCGCGCAAAGCCAATGCGAAGTTCGGCGTGTCTGAGTGCAGCTCGCGTTGATGAATAGTTGAATTCTTGTGACTGTGCAGAAATTCGATCGGATCTTCGATCGTGACGATGTGGTAGTACTTCGCTTCATTAATCAGATCGATGATGGCCGCCAGTGTCGAGCTCTTGCCACTGCCGGTGGGACCAGTCACCAGCACAACGCCGTTCTTCAACTCGACAATCTCGCGCAACTGCGGTGGCAGATCGAAATCTTCAAACCGCGGCGGCTGTGAGGGAATCACGCGCATCACGATTGCATGCGTGCCCCGCTGCTTGAATATGTTGACGCGAAAACGGCAGAGACTCGGCACGCTAAACGAGAGATCGGCTGAACCGAACTTCTCGAGGCTTTGCGCCGGCTCTTCATGAGTGCCAATGATTATCTTCGCGATGCCCGCAGTCTGCGCCGACGTTAGTTTTTCCAGGCCGGGAATCTCCACCGGCTGAAGTTTTCCGACCAATTCGATCTGCGGCGGCCGTCCCGGCGAGAAGATCAGATCGCTGACTTTGTCAGAAACAGCGAGCATGCGCTGGAGAACCGCGCCGAGATTCAGCGAGATTTGCGCAGCAGCTTGTTCGTTTACCAATTCAGTTTCAGTCATGATTTAGAGGGCCTTCACCACGAAGAACGTCACGTCATCAGTCGCGCCTTGTCCATCGGTCCACGTCATAAGGTCGCGATGAATGGAATCGATAATCTCGCGGGCCGGCAACTCGCGCGCGCGGAGCACTGCATCGGCCAGGCGGTCGCGGCCGTATTCTTCACCGGCGGGACTCGTGGCTTCGGTCACGCCGTCGGTGTAGAGCACGAAAATCTGGCCCGCATCAATCGTGGCGTAGTACTCGTAGTACCGCGAATCGCGAAACATGCCAAGCGGAACACCGCCGCGCTCTTCAAAATGCGCTTTTCCGTCCGTATCGATCAAAATTGGCGGGTTATGGCCGGCATTTGAGTAGGCGAGCGTGCGGTTTGTCGCATCGAGAATGCCATAAAACGCCGTCACGAACTGGTTGCGCTCGATCGATTCCCACAGCAGGTAATTTACTTTCGACATCGAGATATGCGGCGCGTAACCGATGTGCGAAGCGGCGCGCAGACTCGCGCGCAGAAACGCCATCAGCAGCGCCGCCGGCACGCCTTTGCCCGACACATCAGCGATCACAATACCGATTTGGTCTTCATAGATCTGCACCCAGTCGTAGTAATCGCCCGATACTTCTTCCGTCGGAAAGTTGTAGGCACTGATGTCAAAGCCGGCGAGCTGTGGATCGCGCGCGGGCAGCAACTCAAGCTGCACTTGCCGCGCGACCTCGAGTTGCGTTTCCAGACGCTGCTTTTCGATCAACTGCTCGTGCAGCATCACCTTCTCGATAATGATCGCGACCTGCGACGCCAGCAACATCAACACTTCAAGGTCGTCGTTCGAATACGCGTTAAGCTCGTCGCTTTCCAAATCAAAGACGCCGATGACCTCTTCGTTCGAAATGATTGGCGCGACCATCTCTGAGCGCGTCCGCGCGCGCGCATTGACGTAGCGCGGCTCTTTGCGAACATCGGGTGAGATGAAAGGCTTGCCGCTGACGGCGACGTGGCCGATCAAACCTTCACCCATCTTCAGCCGCAACTCCTGCATGTCCGCGATGTCATACCCGCGCACGGCCTCTGTATGGAACACGCACGTCTCATCGACCTCACCGTCCCATTCAGCCAATGGCCGCGAGCATTTCACGAGATAGATTCCGGCTGCGTCGTACGGAATCAGGGAATCCAGCGTGTCCATCACCAGGTTCAGGACTTCCTGCAAATCGAGCGAACGGCTAATCGTCTTGGTAATGTCGAGCAGCATGCGCAGCTTGTCGACGACCGACAAGCCAACGGCGCTTTTGTGAATTACTTGAGCCATAAAGAATGCTTGAGAGGCGAATATTCGCGTCCCAAGCTCACTTATTATACGTGTTGAGCGCGCGAGGCAGAAGCACCTTTGTAGAACTGCCAAAGATGCGTGACTTTGATGCGATATTCGGCGAGTTGGCGACTGACGCGAAAGCGGCGCGCGATCTGTTCGGCAGTGCAACCTTCAAAGACGAGTTGGCGTAGGGCAGCGTATGGAACCAGGGCCGCCGCGCCGATCGCATACGCCGCTTCTTCGTCGGATTTGTTGTAGTCGCGTGCGACTGGAGCGCGAGCGCCCTCGCTCGCACCCGCACTGAGTATCGCCAATCGGTTGGGCTTGTGACCGAGGAACACGTGCGCAATCTCTTCCATCAGTGTCGCGCGGTTACGATGCACCCCGTGCGCGGGATTGAGAATTACGATCCGCCAGCCATTCGGCAGCGGTTGCGAACACGCACCGCCTGACCACTCGTCCGTCCCCGCGCCGAGCAAATGCTTGCGCGACTCATCTGACAAGCCCTTGATCTGATCGAAATCTACGACCAGCAACTTCGCGAATTGCGCGAGCGCGAAAGGATCCAGAGCTTCTCCAGCTTGCACGCCGGCAAAATCGCGGAGCGCCAACGCGCGTAACTCGTATTGTTTTCTTTTTTCAGTCGGCGGGAGGAAAGTAAATGCGTTCATGTGTGGCTCGCCTCTGTGCCTCTGTGAATCCTCTGTGTCTCTGTGGTGAACTAAACTGCACCAACTTCACCACAGAGGCACGGAGTAATCACAGAGACACGGAGTAGATTCAATTAAACAAGCTGTTCACGTACTGCTCCGGATCGAAGACGACGAGATCGTCGACTTTCTCACCGATGCCTGCGTAACGGATCGGCAGGCCAAGTTCCTTCGCGATCGCCACGGCGATTCCACCTTTCGCAGTGCCGTCCAGTTTGGTTAGAACAATTCCCGTGACACCGGCGATCTTCAAAAACTGCCGCGCCTGTTCTAGACCGTTCTGACCAGTCACCGCGTCGACGACGAGCAGCGTTTCGTGCGGAGCGCCTTCAACTTCGCGCCCGGCCACGCGTTTCATCTTTTCGAGTTCCGCCATCAGATTTGATTTGTTGTGCAGACGACCTGCCGTGTCCACAATCAAAACGTCCGAGCCGCGCGCTTTCGCAGCCTTCATCGAATCGAACAGGACCGCGGCTGGATCAGTTCCCTGCTTCTGCTGAATCAAAGGCACGCCCGTGCGTTCAGCCCAAATTGCCAGTTGATCGCTCGCGGCCGCGCGAAATGTGTCGGCCGCGCAAATCAAAACGTCGTTGCCTTCGGATTTTATTCGCTGCGCGAGCTTACCGATCGTCGTCGTCTTGCCCACGCCGTTCACGCCGACAATCATCATCACGTACGGCGAGATGTTTTCGGGAACACTGGTTTCCGACGCGACGCCGTGCGCTTCGGCTCCCTGCAAGATCGACAGCAACTCCGACTTTATCGATGCCTTTAATTTTTCGATGTCATCGATTTCCTTGCGGCTGATGCCGCGGCGGACCGTCTCCAGAACGTGCATCGTCGTCGGGACGCCGATGTCCGCGGCAATCAAAGCCTCTTCCAGTTCATCGAGCAAATCGGCGTCGATCTGTTTCGCGCCGGCAAAGACGTTATCGATTTTTTGCGAGAGCGATTCACGCGTTGCCGATACCGCACGACGAAAGCGGGCCGAGAATTCCTGTTCGAGCGCTGCTTCGCGCGCTTGCAGTTGCTCGATCGACATATCGAGGCCGAGCACAGACGTCTGCCAGGGTGTGGACGCGGGCGCCGGTTCGTCTGGGGGCGGCGCCACCGGGGCCAGGTCTTCCGGCGCTGGCTGACTGGCAGGCTCATCAACCGCAGGCGTGTTCAGCCCGAGAGAAACAAACTCATCCTTTTTTCTGCGCCAAAAAGGCATAGCTAATTCTCAGTCGAATCGTTTGATTCGATTATACGTGGCAGAACGTCGCGGCGTCAGCCGCCGCCACAACTGGCGTACGTTCTAGCTTTCAGTAGCGCCCGTTTGCGTCAGGCGACTTTAGGCTAACCGCCAGAATTGAATCCGGTTTTTGAGAAGCTATCTCATGCGATCTCGTGACAAAAAAGTGAATTGACTTCGCTTGCAAGGCGGCGTATATGGTGCGGGAACCCAAGTAAAACTAACTCCCCTCGAGCCCTGCGGTCTCCCGCACACTCGCCGTTAGCTTTTCCATTCGGTTTTTCTCAGTTGGTCACAAGGGCTACTCATGGAGGCCGCGAAATGCCCAGCAACAAAAAATATTGGCGGTTAAGCACGTGCGCAATCTTGTTAAGTGCGGTTGCCGTTCTCGGTGGAGTTGATTTGATCCGAGGCCGTATCAATCGCACCGTGATTGCGAAGCGGGCATCAGTAATTCCCGCGCGTTCGGCGGAAGCATCGTTCCAGGGCAACGTCTCGACGAATCTCGTGGGTGCCGAGCGGATCACACTCCGGGCGACGGGATTTGAGCCGAGCGAAATAACTCGGCCGCCTGCTCCTTTTCTTCTCGCTGTCGACAACATCACCGGAATGGGCGACATGTCCTTCCGTCTGTTACAGCGGAACGGACTTCAACTGCGCGATTTTCCTGCAAACCGCAAATTCCGGTTGCGGCAAATTATTGAGCTGCCTCCGGGTCAATATTCATTGGTGGTAGTCGACCATCCGGATTGGGTATGTCACATCACGATCGCGCTTTAGCGTAAGCAACGCGTTTCTCAAGAGTAAGTGCTTTGTTAATTGAATGAGAAAGAATATGAATCGGCGAATTCTCACGAGTGACTTCTCTCACAGGCTAATGTTCCGGAGACTATACATCGCGTCTGCGGCTGCTTTCGTTCTCCTGTTGTCGACCACGGCCGGCAAGGGTCAAACAACGAATGCAAGCAATGGTTCGACACCAGCGGGACTGACGCCGGGCGCACCCGCCGGCTCTTACGGACTGAGCGGCTTTGACAATATCAATCTCTACAACGGCAATATGAACTTTCGTCTTCCGCTGATCAGTATCGGCGGACGTGGTGCCGCGAGT
>DASXTE010000246.1:0-8051 GCA_036505595.1 Pyrinomonadaceae bacterium | reverse complement strand
ACTCGCGGCACCACGTCCGCCGATACTGATCAGCGGAAGACGAAAGTTCATATTGCCGTTGTAGAGATTGATATTGTCAAAGCCGCTCAGTCCGTAAGAGCCGGCGGGTGCGCCCGGCGTCAGTCCCGCTGGTGTCGAACCGTTCGTAGCGTTGGTGTTTTGCGCGTGAATCAGGGTGGCTGCGCAAATGACGAACATCAGCGCACTAACAAGGCTGACTAAGAAACGGAGGTGGGTTAGCGTTTGTCGGAGCATGGCGTTTTCCTTTGGGCTGATACGACGCCAGACGAACTTGAATCAAACTTCACGGCGAAATGATAGTGACGCGGCACACCCATTCGGGATGATTCGTCACTGTCAACGAGTACTTACCGGCCGGCAGGTCAACTATCTGACGCAAGCGAAACTTGTCACGCTTCAGCGTCAGGTCGCGCTCCAGAGTTCCGGATTCGTGCAGGAGACGAAAGGTCATCACACCTCGCTCGGCGCGGTTATCAATTGCCAATAGGAACCGCCCGGCGGGCCGCGTAAACTCTGCCGGTTCAAATCCGCTCTGCCGGAGAGTTACATGCTCAACACTCACCATGTTTGTCATTGAGATGGCTTGTGCGCTTGTCGTGGTCGAGGTCGCGAGACTCGTGGGCTCAGTTGATTGAAGCGGAACCCGTGCGTTTCTGCCGCGCACCAAACCAAACGCGCCAACTGACAATCCCAGGGCGGCCAGCAAAATCAACAGGCCAACTAAGCGACGGCTTTGACTGAGATGATTACTTATTTGAACGGTGGGCATCTCGAAACTCTCCTAAGGCTGCGATGCGGTGGCGTTCAGCAACGGCATGGGCTTACGAAAAAGGGAAAAGGTTGCGGATGAGAGTACGCGAGTTGGGGGAACGGCTCGAGGAAGTTCAGCCGCTAACTTTGCAAAAACGTTTTCGGGGGATGAGCGAACTCATACCACTTTGCCCAGACCTTAGCAAGAGAATTTGCAATGCCCACTTGCAATAGTTTCCTCGAATCCCACGAACAAGCTGCGGTTTGACATTGAGCGCGGCTGACGATAGCTTGTTTTCGCTTCCTCAAAATCAAAACTTTACCTGAACGCAGGGTGATTCACGGCAGAGGCCGGGCGCGCGTTCACTGTTTGGAGTCGCAAAATTTCATGAAACGTGTAGGCATTTTGGTTGGCCGGGAAAAGACTTTTCCTGAAGTCCTAATTCGCAACATCAACGAACGCAGCAACGGCGCAGTGACGGCTGAGTACCTGGTTCTCGGCGGCGTTCGCCATGACGATCCGCCGCGCTACGATTTGGTGATCGACCGCATCTCGCACGAGGTGCCGTTCTATCGCGCAACGCTGAAACGCATGGCGCTCGAAGGCACGATCGTCATCAACAATCCGTTCTGGTGGTCGGCGGACGACAAGTTCTTCAATTATTCGTTGGCGACAAAGCTCGGTGTGGCCGTTCCCAAAACCGTTCTGTTGCCGCAGAAAGACTACATTCCCGGCATCGTCAGCGAGAGTTTGCGGAATCTTCAGTTTCCGCTCGACTGGCAAGCGATTATTGACTACGTCGGCCTACCGGCTTTCATGAAGCCGTTCGATGGCGGTGGCTGGAAAAATGTTTCGAAGGTGAACTCGCTGGAAGAATTGATTCACGAATACGATCAGACGGGCACGCTGTGCATGACGCTCCAACAGTCGATCGAGTTCGATCAGTTTGTGCGCTGCTACTGCATTGGCCAGGAAGACGTGATGATTATGCCTTACGATCCGCGCAAGCCTTATCTTTCCGGCGAGCAGTACATCTACGATCCGAATTACCTGGCGCCGGAACTCAACGCGCGCGTGACTCACGACGTCCGCACGCTGTGCTCGGCGCTTGGTTACGATATCAACACGGTCGAGTTCGCGATTAAGGACGACATTCCGTACGCGATCGACTTCATGAATCCGGCGCCGGACGCCGAGTTGGGTTCAGTCGGCGAGTTCTATCACAACTGGGTAACGGAAGCGGTAACGAAGCTGGTATTCAAGCGTTTGCGCGAGCCGGTCGAACGGCCACGCTATCGTTGGGACGCGTTGCTGAATCCGGAGCCGATAAGAATTGAGGCGGTGGCGTCAGCGGCGGAGCAGGCCGCTCGGACAGTGACACCGAAGCCGGAAAAGAAAGCAAGCAAATCTCGCAGCGCGCAGAAGTGAGGAAATCAGCCAGCCGGCGATTACGCGCTCTCGAAGCCTCGTCGTCGCCCCAGCACCTTTTTCAAAACTACCGCAGCTGACCAGCCCATGACCGATGAGGAGGCGACGGCCCAACCGACGCCGGCGACAATCTGGTCGACAAACGAGCCGGTGAGCGCGACGAACAAGGCGGCAAAGCTTACTCTTGCCGAAAATTGCTGAATCCGGCCGGCGCCCTCGAGCCAGTTCATCCGCCGCAATTCCGCAGACAAATAATCGTCGTCATCGTTGAGCCGCGAATAGTAATCGGCTTCGCGACGAGCCATGCCCGCGCTCGCCTGATCGGAAGCAATACGCGCAGCGTCGCGATAGTGATGAATAACGTGTGCCAGCTTTCCCTCGCTGAGGGCAATCTCCGCGAGTGCGGTTGAGGCCCGGAACGAGTTCTGGTCAATGTCGAGCGCGCGCCGCAGAGCCTTGGCCGCGCGGCCCGTCTGTCCAAACTCAAAGAAGCTTTCTCCGACGCGTTCCAAGAGCCGCGGGTCTTCACTACTGCGCAACAACGCGAGCTTCAACGCCGCGCACCCGCGCGCAAGCAGACGAGCATCGCCGAAGGCGGAAGCTTGCGAGCGCAAAAGCCGCGCGTACTCGTAAAGCAGCCACGCATTGCGCGGCGAGAAATGCAATGCGCGCCGAAAGGCTTCGGCCGACTCACGCAATCGGCCGGCAATCCTCAAGCGATTTGCTGCCTGTCTCAGCAACTGTACACGTTCATTTTCGTCGTCCATCGAGGAGGGAGACGCTACCGCAACTCGCTTTTCGATTCGGTTGCGCGTTTGATCATCTGCGCTTTCCAAAACGGCTGCGGTCGCAATCCCTAAACGGCGTAACTGTTCCCGCAGCTCTTTTGAATCGCTCAGGTAGTCACGCAACTCGCGTGCGCGCGCGTCGAGCTTTTCATCCGCAATTCGCGGCAGCAGAGCCTGGACCATCCGCCGAAACTTCCTGCCGCCTGACGCAAACACAAAGGTTTGTTCCTTGCCGCTGACTTCAACGCTGTAGCGATAGCGAACCGTGCCGCCACGGCGTAGCGTGCGCACGGTGGCTACCTCGACGCGTTCGACGTCGCCAATCGCCAACTGGGGCCGCCGTCCGCGCACCAGGTGCGCAAGCATCGGCAGCAATCCCGAACGGAACAGAGCCTGGCCATCAAAGTACAGACGATCTGTGACAATAACGACTGGGATTAAGGTCCACGTCGTCGCGACCACCAGCAGCGCGGCAAGATCTCTGTGCGTCCGCAACAGAACGACTGAAATGAATGTGAGCAAAGCAGCGAGTGCGAAGTAGCCACCGGGAGAAACGCGAATCCCAATTGTCGGCGCACGGTTTTCGGTAGCCGCGCGGACTCGCGGCCGTTCGCGTAGCACTTCAAGAAGTTGCTGTTGTGTTGATTCGTTCAAGGGCAAAATCCGCCTGGCCAATTCCAGCCTATCTATTTAGACGCGCATTCAATCGGAACGTTCAGAGAAAAGGTTGCGCGACCCGCGCCAGGCTTAGTGTAGCGCAGGTCAGCGAATTGAACGATGGTCTGGGTGATGCAGTCCTCGTCCGGCACGTGTGCGATTGGGAATCTGGCAAAGTCGAGCAAGATCCCGGCGCGTCGATCCTGCTCCGCGACAGCCACGAGTTGCGCGGCGCGCTCGTTCGGTTTTTCGTAGCGTTCGATTGCTTCCGGCGCGTCGGCTTGATAGCCATCGACGACCTGCGGTGCGTCCGCCGCAGAGCCTGCGCCGAGTCCTACCGAGAATCGATAGAAGGCCCGATCGGTTTCCAAAACGCAAAACCACCGCGACGGATTCGCCAGAGTCGGCATGGCAGCGACCCTTAGCACACGTTCGTTCACTTGAGACGCAGTGCGATCTGCAACCAACTTTGCCGAGTTGAGGGCGTACCGATGCGCGAGCGCCAAGACTCCGCAGTAAATGACGATAAGAGAAAGCGCGGCTGCGGCAATTATTTTTTCGCGACCACGACTGAATCCGAAGCTGCGCACCGCAAGCAGGACGAAGACGCCGACGAGCAGCATCACGCGTGCGGCCGCGGCGCCTGCAAGACTCGGATCGCGCCGTGCGCCGACGATGAAACTCAGCGCCACGAAGGCTGTCGCCAGCAGTGCCCACAAAACGATCTTCGGCCGGCTGTTGCTGTATGCGAGGAATGCCGCGCCGCCGGCGAGCAACAGAATCAAAGGATCTACGATGAAGGCCAAGTCTCCGTAGAACCAACGACCGTTCCACGGCAAAAGCGGTCGCACACCATAGTTGTTCGTCCAATCCAGCAATGGATGCGTCGCCGTCGCTATCAGCGAAGCCAGCAGCAGCCCGCGATACTGCGTGGCAGATTGGCGGCAACGCAACTGAGCCCAGCCACGTTCTGCGACCCAAACTATTGATGGAACGATAACCGCCAGCGCAAGTACGCCGACAATTGAATGAGAAATCCCGCGATGATGATGAAGGTAATTCCAGCGGTCGGTCGTCAGCCCGACAATGACGTCTGAATCGGGACTGTTCGCCGCCAGCACACAAACCGTCGTCGCGAACGGCGAAAGTTTCTCCAGGCCTGCTCTGGCTGCCGCCAAACCGACGAACGTGTGGGTAAACGGATCCATGGCTGACGCCAGTCTATGCCATAGGGTGAACGATCGAGAGTCTCAGAACGAAATATCAGCAGGAGGAGGAGCCGGCAATTGTTTATGGCGCTCTGGGTCTATTTTCAAAAGTTCCTGAGTTGCGTCACGAGACGCGGCGGATTCAGGTATGGGCTTCCCATCTTTGTCTTTGGCGTTGCGCGCGGCGGAAACGATATTAAAGAGCAGGTCCGCGGCTTCCTTTGTCTTCCCCTGTTTTTCGTAAACCTTTGCCAACCGCAGGTTCGCGCTTTCAGGAGTCACGATCGCCGCATTGAGCTTCGCAATTTCGGTGTAGAGCGCGGCCGCCTCATCCAGTTTTCCGTCACCTTCCTTTGCCTGCGCCAGAGCAAATTTGGCGAGGACGCCCGTTTCCCCACTGCCGCTGCTTAACGACTGCAACTCCGCAACGCCTTTGTCGTGATCGGTGACCAGCAAACTTCTCGCGATGAAGAGTCTGGCCTGAGTGCGATAAGGATCGCCGTACTTCGCCGCGACCTTTTGAAACTCCTCGATGGTCCGCTGGGCGCGCTCCTGCTCAGTACTGAAAACTGGATCCTTTGAATTTGCCGGCGGATTTGGGTTGATTTCCGCGCGGGCTATGGCGATTGCCCGGCCCATTGCCGCTTCGGCCTCGTCTGAACGCTTGTGCCACCAGCGATAAATTCCGTATCCGATGGCGGCCGCCACCACTACAGCCAGCAGCCCGTACAGAATTTGCCGGCCGCGGCCCACAACGCGTTCGGCCATGCGGTCCGCAAGCAGCATCGTGGTGTCGCGAAATTTGTCATGCTTTAGCTCGCGGGCTCGTTTCTTTTTGTATTTAGCCAAGGGATTCCTCTTGCAAGTACGCACAGTGACGTGCGTTCAAAATCGTGTATGATCGCAGAAACAGCGAATTTAACGGCGGGTCTGGAGGATGTCAAGCAGGCGCCGGTCGCAACGAACACCCGCCAAACATCATCGAAGTAACCGGAGGACGCAGCGATTTCCGCGATGATTAACTGGGAACAAATGGCGAGTGGCGGATGTCTAACCCAGCATCGACCCGAGAAGCATTCGCGGTCGAACGGTTTTGAGCTTCTCGCGCATAGATGTCCCAGAGGGGGCGCACGGTGAGCTACGGAGAGCAAATCGCCCTCCGCACCCAGGCGGAGTTGAACGAAGTTGCCTCGGCAGCTTTAGTCGGTGTCCGTTCGACTGCGGAAGACCTGTTCCTTGAAAGACTGAAGCACGGCGAAGCGGCCGCGTTCGAACAGCTGGTCGCGGAACGGACCGGTGACATTTACGCTCTGTTGTTTCGCCTGACGAGCGACCCCGAGGAAGCGCGCGACCTGACGCAGGAAACTTTTCTTCGCGCCTTTCAGGCGATTGAAAAGTTTCGCGGCGATGCGGATTTGAAGACGTGGCTCTATCGCATCGCGATCAACCAGGCGCGGAACCGCTGGCGTTGGTGGCGCAGGCGACGACGCGACGCGACGGTTTCGCTGGACGCGACTGTCGGCGAGCGCGAACAAATCGTAGCGGCGCGTTTGGAAGATACGAACGCCGCTAACCCCGAGCAGGAAACTCTCGCGCACGAACGCGAGAACCAGTTACGCGATGCTTTGCGGGGGTTGCGCGGTGCATATCGTGAAGCTGTCGTGCTGCGAGACATCGAAGGTCTCAGCTACGAAGAAATCGCCGCGGCGCTGCAAATCAACATTGGAACTGTGAAGTCGCGTTTGGCGCGCGGTCGCCTGGAGCTGCGACGAAAGCTCGACGGTTCTTTGTAAATTGAAAGTGAATGGTTGGCCTGCCCCGGCTTCACGGAGAACTCGGTGCCAAAAGGGTCGAAGTGACGGCTCGGCAGGACGGCAGGTTCGAAGATCAGAAGAGTGAGTTTGAAAAACGTGGCCAGCAACAACACGTAAGGTTCACTCGACGATCGACGAACCAGAAGTGCCACTCTTTTCGAGTCGGCGTTGCTCCAGGGAAGAGCGGCCGGGGTTGGCCAGCCATTCACGAAAGGCAGAGGTCAGTGGTCAGATCTCAGAGGTCAGCAGCAAAATTGCTCCAGCTCTAGCCTCTAGCCTCTGAAGTTTTATGAATTGTGATGAAATTCAAGAGTCGCTTTCGCTTTACTGCGACGATGGCTTAACTGAAGACGAGCGCGTCCGCTGCGATCGGCATCTGGAAGTCTGCCCAGTGTGTCGAGATGAGGTAGCGCAGTTGCGATCGATCCGTTTGCGTCTGGCTACGATGCAAAGTCCCGTCGTGCCGGCCAACCTCGCACCCGCGATTCAGAACGCTCTCCGAGCCGAAGTTTTCGTGCAGCGGGCGCGTCGGCGGGCACCGAAGAGCGAAATCTTCGTCGACTTTATTTCTGTGTGGCTGCAACCGCGCGCGATGCGTTACGCGTTCAGTTCGATAGTCTCCATTCTTCTTTTTGGCAGCGTCTTCATGGCGTTGCGCCCGCACATGCTTGCGCTGCACGAGGCGGGGAATGCGTTTGACGAATTCATGGCAGCCAGCACGGCCGCGCCGGGTCACTACAATATCAACGAGCCAATCTCACCGAGTAACTACGCCGCCCTGCGTGTGCCTTACAATGCAGAGTCACCGAGCCTGAATCCAAAAGGTGGCATTGCAACACTGGATCTGGCCCAAGCGCATCCCGCTCAGAACAACGACGAGATGGTTGTAGTCGCGGATGTCTTCAGCAACGGTACGGCTTCGCTGGCTGACGTGATGCACGCGCCGCGCGATCGCCGGATGCTTGACGACTTTCAGGCGGCGCTAAGAAACAATGCCGCGTTCGTGCCAGCGTCTTTGGATCGCCGGCCAGAAACCATGCGGGTTGTGTTTTCGATTCAAAGAGTGGAAGTCCGCGAGCGGAATTACTAACCGTGTCAGAAGGCCGACCGTCAGAGAGGGCAAGAGACTCCAATTGCCCTCGGGCTTGTCACCTTACTTCTTGAATCTCGCCTCAATAATTCCCTGCCGGTTTTTCTTTCCGAGGGTTGCTGTTAGCGAAGGATAGGTCTCGATTACTGCCGGTAGGCGTCCGGCATCGATTAGTTTTTCGACCCGCATGATCTGTTTTTCCGAGGCTTCGATTTCCATGAACAAACCGAACGGCAACTCGTCGATTACAACTTTAGCTTTGCCGACCTGCCAGCGTGTGCGCCGCTTTTCATA
>DASXTE010000245.1:0-3997 GCA_036505595.1 Pyrinomonadaceae bacterium | reverse complement strand
GCGTTGCAGGGAATGACCGGAGCGAAGCTTTGGTCGAAAGCCGGCTGGACCAGCACCACACGTCACGACGCGGCGTACATCGAGCTCCCGAATGGGGTCAAGTTCGTGCTGGTGACATTCACCGTAGATCACGCTAATGAGCGCGAGATAATTCCGACAGTGGCGCGCGTGGTGATTGATGGGCTTGCGTCAGTGAAGTAGACGATCAGAACCGGGAGCGATAGCGACCGGAGCATCTTAGCTCCGTAGGAGCGAGATATTTGTAGTACCGCCATACCCCAATTGCATTCCGCATTTGTATTTAGGGTCGCTCGACTTCAAATATTTCGCGCCTAACGGCGCTCAGGAAGTGCAATGGCTGAAGATCTGTCTAGACTCCACGGACCGATAACAAAGTTGTTCGAGCTGTCGCAGTCAGTGCGCGATTGGAATCAATATCGACTCACTAATCATCAAATCGAATTCTTTCACGCTAACGGCTATCTCGCCGGCATTCGCGCGCTCAATAACGAACAAATCGAAGTGCTGCGACGCGAACTCGCGGAGTTAATCGATCCGAATCATCCGGGTCGCGAACTCTTCTACGAATTTCATTCCAACGAATCGCCTGATCCTTCGACGGTGCTGTTCCACGCGCTGGGAGCGTGGCGCATCTCTCCGGCATTTCACGATCTCCTTTTGAATCCCGCTGTTCTTATGCCGGCTTCACAACTGCTCGGTGGCGCGGTGCGCTTTTGGCACGATCAACTCTTTTGCAAACCCGCGCATCACGGAGGCGTGGTCGCGTGGCACCAGGACTATTCCTATTGGACGCGCACGCAGCCGATGGCGCACCTGTCATGTTGGATTGGGCTTGACGATTCAACGCGCGAAAATGGTTGCGTCCACTACGTCCCCGGCAGTCATCGCTGGCAGTTGCTGCCGATTACCGGCCTCGCGAACGACATGAACGCAATCCAATCAGTCTTGAACGAGAAGCAGAAAACTCAGTTCAAGCCGGTCGCGATTGAATTGAAAGCCGGCGAGTGTTCATTTCATCACCCGCTGATGGTTCACGGATCTTTCGAGAACCATAGCGACCGCCCACGCCGCGGCACTGTAATAAATGTATTCCGCGATGGCGTGAGATCGGCTTCCGACAAACCACTTCTCGAAGGCGTGCCGCCGATTCCCGCCGGTCAAAAAATGGAAGGCCAGTTCTTTCCGCTATTGTTCGATCCGTCAAACTGATCATCGCGGGAACCTTGCCGCCGCCGGCGTGTCTAACTCTCAAAACGAGGAGGGACACAGCGATGAATACGCACGCCCACAAACGAGGCGGCCAGCAGAGCTACGCCAAGCCATTCATTAACGTCACGCCACTAATCGACGTGCTACTCGTGATGTTGATCATCTTCATGGTTGTATCACCGTTAAAGCCATCGCGATTTCTAACGAAGACGGCGTCGAAACCAGATGAGCAGCCGCTAAATGCGAACGACAAGGGCCTGGTCGTCACGATAAAGGCGGATCGCACGCTGATGCTGAATCGGCAAACGGACCTGGGAACCGTTAATGATCTCAGCAAACTCACCATCGCACTTTACGATGTCATCCAGCAGCGGTTTCAGAATCGCGTCTATCGTGACGAACTGCGCGATCGCACCGACTTGCCAGACAGCGTCCGCATTGAACGGACCGTTTTCATCAAAGCGCCACGATTCATTCCATACGCTGACGTGGTGCGTGTGCTCGATGCGATCAAGGGCGCCGGCGCCAGTCCGGTCGGTTTGCAAATCGACGATCTCGATTGACGAGCGATGACCTGGCGCTGTCGAGCCAGCGCCAACCGCGTACAACTACTCCCGTCAAACTCTCATCTGCTAAAATTGCCAGGCATACAAATAGCCTTGGAATGTTTTAATCATTTCTTCGGGGAGAAGTGTCCATGAATTCATTGAATGATTTCAGTTCAAGTTATGTTCGAAGCGTGCGGAGGACGGCGATCACTATCGCTGTAGCTTCGCTGCTGTTATGCGTTTCAGTTTCGTCCGCGGCGTGCAAAGGGCGGGCTGAAGCACCAGCCGTAAACTCGGCGCGTGTGCCGGATGCGCTGCCGCAAAACTCTTATGCTGATGTGGTGGCGCGGGTCGCCCCTGCGGTGGTGACGATTCACGCGAACAAACGCGTGCGGAACCCGCAACAGTACCCGTTCTTCGACGATCCTTTCTTTCGCGGTCTTTTCGGTGATCGCAACCGCGAACAACAACCGCGCGAGCAGCTCGAACGTGCACTGGGCTCAGGCGTGATCGTCAGCGCAGATGGTTACATCATCACCAACCATCACGTTATTGACGGCGCTGAGGAAATCAAAATCGATTTGACCGACGGTCGCACAGTGGACGCGAAGCTGGTCGGCTCAGATCCGCCGAGCGACCTCGCTGTTTTGAAAATTTCGCAGACTGGGTTGCCGTTTCTTACGCCGGGCGATTCAGAAAAGGTTCGCGTTGGCGACGTCGCGCTGGCGATCGGCAATCCTTTGAACGTTGGTCAGACCGTGACGATGGGAATCATCAGCGCCAAGGGACGCTCGACGGGTTTGGGCAGCGGCGCGTTTGAGGACTTCTTGCAAACCGACGCGCCCATCAATCAGGGGAACTCTGGCGGCGCGCTCATTAACACCAACGGCGAATTGATCGGCATCAACTCGCAAATCATCGGTGGCATGTCCGGCGGCAACATCGGCATTGGCTTCGCGATTCCGTCGAACATGGTTCGTTCGGTGATGGATCAACTCATCAAGTCAGGCAAAGTCCGCCGCGGCCAACTCGGCATCAGCGTGCGCCGCGTCGATTCGGACATGGCGCAGAGCCTGGGAATGTCTGAGACGAAGGGCATCATCGTCAATTCAGTCGTGGCGGGCAGCGCCGCCGAGCGCTCCGGCATTCGCCAAGGGGACGTGATCGTCGCGCTCGATGGTTCTCCAGTAAACGAGACGAACGCGTTTCGGAATCGGATTGCCAGCACAGCGCCGGGATCGCAAGTGACACTGACTGTTTTGCGCGACAACCGCGAGCAGAAGATCACAGCGACGCTCGGCGAATTCAAGCCTGAGGCTGAGAAGACCGAAGAAGGCGATACGGGTCCGAGCTCGACTGGCCAAGGAAAATTAGGCCTGAGTGTCGTTCCGCTGACTCCGGAGATTGCGTCAGAGTTGAACTTGCGCGCGGGCACACAGGGCGTCGTCGTTGATTCGGTTGATCCAGCGGGCCCGGCGGCAAGCGCAGGATTGGCGCGTGGTGACGTGATTCAGGAAGTTAATCGCCAGCCCGTTCGTTCCGCGACGGACTTGAGCACTGCCATCGACAAAAATGGCAACAAACCGGCGCTCCTGTTGATTAATCGGCGCGGCGATCAGATTTACGTGACAGTCCGGCCGCGGCAGTAAGAAATCAGCAGCGTTTGTGCGTTTGAAAGCGGGCGGGAATTTTTCCTGGCCCGCTTTCTCTTTTGCTCTTGGCCGCCTCGCAATGCAGTGCTAAGATGCCGTTTCACGTATAAAACATACTATGCGCTCCGTCGCCAACCCGCCGAATCCCTGGCACATGCACTCAATCGAGTGGATTGGTGAACCTCCACGCGCGAAAATCGAAGTCTTTGAAGAGACAGAAACGCGCTCGATCATCAGCCGCAACGACAGTCCCGACGTCGCTTTCGATTACTCGATCAACTGCTATCGCGGGTGTATTCACGGTTGCACTTATTGTTTCAGCCGCCCGACGCACGAATATCTGGATTTCGGCGCCGGCACGGATTTCGAACGAAAGATCGTTGTCAAAGTTAACGCGCCGGCGCTTCTGCGGAAAGAGTTGTTGAAGCCGTCATGGAAAGGCGACCAGATTGTCTTTTCGTTTACATCCGATCCCTACATTCCGCTCGAGGCGAACTACAAATTGACACGTCAATGTCTCGAAGTCTGTGCAGAGTTTCGCAATCCGGTTGGCATCGTTACTAAGTC
>DASXTE010000244.1:0-23188 GCA_036505595.1 Pyrinomonadaceae bacterium | reverse complement strand
TTTGCGCGACTGAATTCGAACATTCAGCCCTTTACGGCACCGGCGTTCATCTGGGCAGGCGAGGAATATCTGCGTTCCCTCGGAGTAACCCGACAGAAAGCTCACTATTGCATTCAAGTCGCGCAGGCATTCACGAACGGACAATTGAGATCGCTTAGCCGGATGAACGATGAAGACGCACATGCCGAGCTTTTGCGAATCAAAGGCGTCGGTCCGTGGACTGCCAATATTTATTTGCTGATGGCTTTGAAGCGCCCGGACATCTGGCCGGATGGTGATGTTGCGCTGGCCACCGCCGTCGGCAAACTTCGCGGGATGAAGGCGCGTCCGTCCTTCACCGAGTTGGCAAAGGTCGCTGAAGCCTGGCGGCCGTATCGCTCAGTGGCCGCGCGGATGTTGTGGCAGTATTATCTGGCGGAACGTGCGAACAAAAGTTGAAAGACTTGCGCGGCCAGCGTATCCTTCGCGGTAGAGTCACAGGACACGCTCATGAGTCAGAACTTTGCCGAAGTGGTCGAAGATGTGAAGCAGCTTTCCGTTGCTGAAAAGGAAGAGTTGCAAGAGCTTCTGCGCAAGTACCTCATAGAAGAGAGACGTCGCGAGATTAAAGAGAACGCTAGCGCGAGTCTCGAGGAGTACCGCCAAGGCAAGCTTCAACCCTTCTCGAACGTCGATGAAATGATGGACTCCCTCTCCGATGATTGAGATTGTTCTATCATCCAGCTTTCGAAAATCATTCAAGCGAAAGATTCGCGGCAACAAGAACCTCGAACACCGTTTTCGAGATCGCGTGGGGATATTTCAGAACGATCCTTTTGATCCAAGGCTTCGAACGCACCAACTATCTGGACAACTGCAAGGCCTCTGGAGCTTCAGCGTTGATTACGATACGCGCGTTATCTTTTCATTCATCGAATCAAATAAGGTTTTGTTTGTTGACATCGGCACGCATGAAGAAGTTTATTAACAACCTTGGTCAAGGCAGGAAGAAATGACAACTAATGCAAAAACGTCTCAGCCTCCTGGAATGACGGGATCGGTCGCCGCGAATTTTCATGAGGGGAGTCGCTCTGAATATCTGGCGCAATACGTTTTTTCTTCACTTGGCACTGCCATACCCGTTCCACATCAAGAGGATTCAGGATTGGACATATATTGCACGCTTCTGGAACGAGAGGGACAGCGAGCGTGGCCGCGCGCTTATTACTCTGTACAAGTAAAAAGCAAAATGACGCCCTGGGTCTTCGAGGGCCCTGAATCTGTCCGGTGGATCATCGAACATCCACTGCCTATCTTCCTATGTGTTGTAACCAAATCAGAGGCAAGAATTCGCGTTTATCACACGTCGCCCAGGTTTGCAGTTTGGGCGTTACCGATTCATCCGACTCGATTAGAACTAATCCCCGGTACTGAAACAAAGGCTAGTACCCTTGACTGGAAAACTGGAGATACGTTCACCCTAAAAGCGCCGATCTTAAACTTTACAATTCAAGACGCTCTTGATGACACGTTCCACACTCAACTGGCGGAAGTGTTGAAATTCTGGATTGACTACGATATGGAGAATCTCTTGCGTATTCGAAGCGGTATCCATCGTTTCTGGGGTCCGGCAGATTATGAAACCAACACGACAAAATTCCGTGCCTGGACTGGACAAGGTGGACGTTTCCGACCCGATTCGCTGCCGTTAGCGCAGAGACGGTTGAAAGAACTGTTGGGACTGTTCGCCCAGCATTACTACGATAAGAAGGACCTGTTTAGCGCAGCTATAATTGCCATCGTTCTGCGGTACTTGGATCCGAATCCTAATTTCGGAACGGACGAACCATCTATCGACACCACGTTCCTCCAGATGGAGCTAAACAAGCGTTTCGGCATGAGTTCGCCACAATACATCTTTCAAGCCTGTGATTCGATGCTAAATAGCCTGAAGGAGGAGCTGGCGCGGCATGATATTCATGCGCCCGGCGAAACCACGTCTTAGAGATTTCCTAAGAACGGATCGAGACTACTTTGCAATCGCTGATGGCGCCACGGCCGCGTGGCCGACCGTAAGGTCCACGTTCTGCGGAACATTCTCTGCGGTCAACTCAATCAAGCGATCGACGACAGCTTTCAAATCGTTAGTCTCGCGATAGACGCGCAGTTGTTCGTCGGCTGAAGTGCCGCGCTCGAGAATCGTGTGGATGTGTTCTATTTCTTTGCGCGAACCAAGCTCGTCAACCACGTCGTCTACAAATTCCAAAAGCTCGCGCACCAGATCTTTCGTCGGCACTTCTTTCTGCTTGCCAAAATCGATCATCTTGCCGTCGAGGCCCCAACGCACGGCGCGCCACTTGTTTTCCTGAATCAGCATTCGCCGGTAGAGACGAAATCCCAGGTTCTTCTCAATTAATCGGGTGAGCTTGCAGACAATAGCCTGAAACAGCGCGGCGATCGCTATGGTGTCGTCCACACGCGTCGGAATGTCGCAGATGCGAAACTCGAGCGTCGGAAAGAAAGGATGCGGCCGGCAGTCCCACCAAATCTTCTTGCCGTCGTTGATGCAGCCGGTCTTGATCAGCAAATCAACGTACCGCTCGAATCCGGGGTACGAATCAAAATGATCGGGGATGTCGGTGCGCGGAAACTGCTTGAAGATTTCCGAGCGATAACTCTTTAGGCCGGTGTTGTGTCCCATCCAGAAGGGCGACGAAGTGGAAAGCGCCAGCACGTGCGGCAGAAAATATCGCGACGCGTTCATGATGTGAATCTGGCGCTCGCGATCCGCGATGCCGACGTGAACGTGCACGCCGAAAATCAGCAGGGACCGCGCCACCGTTTGCAGTTCCTGCACGAGCAACTCGTATCGATCGTCATCAAAAATCTTCTGGTCCTGCCAGCGCGAGATTGGATGCGTCGAAGCGGCGACAATCTTGAGGCCATTCTTTTCGGCGAGCGACGAAATGATGCTGCGCAGCCGCGTGATGTCCGCGCGGGCTTCCTGGATGTTCTTGCAGACGCCCGTGCCAACCTCGATTTGCGACTGGATCATCTCGGGCTTGATCTGCTCGCCGAGCAACATTCGGCCTTCGTCGAGAAACTCAACCACGTGCGAACGCAACTCGCGGGACTGCGGATCGACGATCTGGAATTCTTCCTCGATGCCTAACGTGAATTGATCGAACATAAGACTGAGCCTTCGCTCGTCATCGGTCTACTGCTCCGCCCACGGCTTCATCATGCGCCAATCAGGCCGGAACTTTCGCCACCGCTCGTAGAACAAGTGCTGAGCGGCAGTGAGGATCGATCCCCAGCCGCCATAATAATCCAAGTGCACATGCCATTGACGCTCGCCCTGCTCCGGATCGATGTAAAGAAAGTGCAGCGAAGCATGCTTGCGGCCTTTCTCAAGAAAGCCTCCCGTGTTGTCGCGATGCCGCGCGAACTTTCGCATGAAGTTGCGACGCTGGTCGAGCTCGACTTCAGGATCTGAAACAGCAGCGCTGAAGTACATCCCGACTCCGCCGACGCCGTACACATTAACGATCGGGCCGACATAGCGCCAAAGATCCTGCTGAACCAATCGCCCGGAAATCAGTTTCAGCGCTTCTTGTTTGTCAACGGGCAACGAGTTGTAAGCGGCTTCGTCGCCTTCGTGACCGTACAGCCCGCTCAACTTGCCCTGGTATCTCAGTCGCTCTCGTTCAGAAAGTTCGGCCCAGGTTTCCGCTTGCCCTCCCGTTGATCTTTCCATTCATGCAAGCGGCAGCTCACGCTCCAGAGACTGCTTTGCCTCGTCAGTCAACTCCCGAAACTTCACGCCGACGCCCTCGCCCGGGTTGACATAAACGACTTCGCCCTTAACGACGATGTGGTCCTTTCCCAAGGGAATCCGCAGCGCGAGCATCGCACCGACCGGAATATTCGTTCGCGTGGACAGGTACAACCCACCGAGGCTGATGTCCTTGGAACTCGCGACTCCGGTTGATTCCGCGCCGTCGAAATGCACGTCCACGATCAGGCGCGAGCGATCGTGTTGGCGACGGTTTTCGCTGGAGAACGGTTCTGGTTCTTCGTCAATCACAGGCGGCATCGCTTTGCTATGTTGAGTGGCCTACGATGAGAAACCACGCTGCTTTGTCAGGGTGCTTCAGAAATCGCCACGATGATACTCGATCACGCCGGATTAACGAAAACTCATCTTGCTGATGGCAATACGCTTGATGCGTGCTTGATTGACACTAAAATCACGCGCACGATACTATCCGGTTTCGCAATCCAGCTCCCGATTTCTGCTTCGAGCTTCGACTATGGGCTTCGCAACCACGGCAGTTCACGCCGGACAAGAACCAGATTCAGCCACGGGCGCGGTCACCGTTCCCATCTACCAAACATCGACGTACGCACAAGACGGCCTGGGCAAGCACAAGGGTTTCGAGTACGCCCGCACTTCGAACCCCACGCGCCTTGCGCTCGAGCGAAACATCGCTGCGCTCGAAGGCGCGAAGTTCGGCTACGCGTTCGCCTCAGGCATGGCCGCCATCGATGCGACGCTGCGGTTGATAAAATCAGGCGAGCACGTGATCGTTTCGGACAACACATACGGCGGCACGTATCGACTGTTCACGCGCATTCTGTCGAACTACGGTATTGAGTTCGATTTCGTTGATACCTCGGATGTGTCCAGCGTCGAAGCCGCAATTAAAGAAAACACGCGCATGGTCTTCGTCGAAACGCCGACAAATCCGGTGATGATCGTGACCGATCTGAAAGCAGTTTCAGATGTCGCACACGCAGCCGGCGCGCGTGTCGTTTGCGACAACACGTTCATGTCGCCTTATCTGCAAAGGCCGATGGAATTCGGCGTCGATATCGTTGTGCATTCGACTACAAAATTTCTGAATGGCCACTCGGATGGAGTGGGCGGCGTGGTGGTTCTGAACAACGAAGATGATGCGGCCTGGATAGCCTTCGTGCAGAACAGCGCCGGCGCGATTCTTTCGCCGTTCGATTCATGGCTGGTGCTGCGCGGCACAAAGACGCTGGCGCTGCGTATGGAGCAGCACGACAAATCAGGCCGCGCGGTCGCGGCGTTTCTCGAGGACCATCCGAAGGTTCAGAAGATTTATTATCCCGGGTCGGTGTCGCACAAACAGCATGCGCTGGCGAAACGTCAGCAGAAAGGCTTCGGCAGCATGATCTCGTTCGATGTTGGGTCGCTCGCGGCCGCGCGAACCGTTCTTGAATCGGCTAAACTCTGCACTTTGGCGGAAAGCCTGGGAGGCGTCGAGACTCTGATTTGTCATCCGGCAACGATGACGCACGCGTCGATCACGCTGGAAGCGCGCGAACGACTCGGCATAACTGACGGCCTCGTCCGAATTTCAGTAGGCGTAGAAGATACCGATGACATCATCGCTGATTTGGATCAGGCGCTCGCCGCAATTTAGCGCGCCAAAATCGCCGCCCGCACCGGCAATCTTCTTGCGCGGTGACTGCGAGTGACAAGACAGCGATACCAATATAAAATCCTGACGAACCAACGGCTTCAAATTCGTCTCTAACAGTTCCTCAAATGCTCGTCGAGCTACACGCAAAATCAGACGTTGGCCGCGTACGCCGCGGCAATGAAGACAATTTTCTCCTGCTCGATCTCGCTACGCAGCGCGCCTGGACGGGTTCTGACGGAGCTGAGAGTCCTGATGAAATGCGCACACTCGATGTCGGCGACCGGGGTCTTGTGCTCGTCGTTTCAGATGGCATGGGCGGCGCACTCGCCGGTGACGTGGCCAGCCGCATGGCCATTGATTCCGTTCGCGAGGTGATGGTTGGCAACGATGGAAAGGGCTGCGATCCGGATTCGTCGCTGGTTGATTGTTTGAAGCACGCCACGCTGCAGGCCAACCGCGCCATTCACTACAAGAGTTTGGAGGACAGTCGTTGCAGCGGCATGGGTGCGACCTTGACCGGCGCTGCTATCCGGCATGACAAGCTCGATCTGGTGCAGGTTGGAGACAGCCGCGCGTATGTTTTGCGCGGTGAACAGATTCGTCTGGCGACAAAAGATCAATCGCTGGTTCAACAACTCGTGGATGTCGGGCAAATCAGCGAAGAAGAGGCCGAGACGCACATGTTTCGCAATGTGATCCTGCAAGCGCTCGGCGCGCAGACCGAGCTGATGCCGGCAACGGCGCGCATTCAACTGCGGCAAGGCGACGTTCTGCTGCTGTGCAGTGATGGATTGTCCGGCAAGCTTCGCAATGACGAGATTCGAAAGATTGTTGCAGATTCGAATGAGGATCTCGCTGCGGCGTGTGCGTCACTGGTTGCGGCCGCAAACGACCGCGGTGGCGAGGACAACATTACGGTGGTGCTCGCCCGATTCTCAGGAGAAGAACTACAGGACGGCGCTGAAGATCGAATCACGGTCGAGTTGCCGGTACTCGATGAAGATAAAACACTCGACGAGACTGAAGGCGACACGCAGCACCAAACCCCGAAGCTATAACCCGGCATTCACGATTCCAATTCTTTCGCTCGCCAATCCGGCACGCGTCCGACGCGCCGAACATAAATCGAAGCACCTTGCACTTTCTCGACCTGCACGCGGTCGCCGGCTTCCAAAGGCTCTTCACCGTCCGCCGGATATGCCGTCCACGTCGAGCCGAAGAGTTTGACGGCGCCCTCGTGCAACGCGCCGTGACTCGAAGTAACAACCGTCCCGACTTTTCCGGGCAAAGCGTCGGCGCCTGTTTTCAAGTCGCCGCCGGTTTTTTCTCGTGAGAAGTAGTTAATAAAGATCGTGCGTGATGCAGCGGTCAAGCCGATCGATACTGCTGCGAAGATGAGGAATTGGATCGGAATACTGGTAACGCCGGCAAGGTTTGCGAGCGCGGCGGCGAGCGCGCCAATGCCAAACCACAGAAGCACAAAGCCGGTGGTGAAGACCTCAGCGACGATCAGAATCGCGCCAAGAATTGTCCAGAAAATCCAGACGTAACTTTCCATTTGAAGTGTCCGACAAACTTCAGTTTGTCGTAGTTCCGATTATTTGATGCGACAAACTGAAGTTTGTCGGACATCTCACTTCCAAAGATTCTTCAGCACAAACCAAATATTCGCCGGTCGTTCGGCGAGTCTTCGCATGAAATAGGGATACCAATGTTTCCCGTATGGTACATAGACGCGCATATTATATCCTTCGCGCGCCAATTGCTCCTGTAAATCGCGCCGGATGCCGTAAAGCATCTGAAACTCGAAGGCTTCCTTGCCAATTCCCTGCTGCTGCGCGAAATCGATCGTCGCGTCGATCATCTTCGGGTCGTGCGTCGCAATGCCGTGGTAAACACCACTCGCCAGAAGCAGCTTCATGACGCGCACGTAATTGGCGTCGACATCTTTCTTGTCTGCATAAGCGACTTCAGGCGGTTCATCATAGGCGCCTTTGCACAGGCGAATGCGCGCCGGCAGCTTTAACAACTCGCGCGCGTCTGATTCAGTACGATACAGGTAAGACTGCAAAACAATGCCGACATCGTTCAGCCCAAACTCACTCCGCAGCCGCTTGAAAATGTCGATCGTGATCTGTGTTACGTTGGAACCTTCCATGTCGATGCGGACGAAATTCTTGCGGCGCGCTGCATCCTCAACCACTTTGCGTGCGTTCCCATAAGTTAGTTCCGGATCAGTTTCAAGCCCAAACTGCGTCAGCTTTATCGAGACGTTCGAGTTGATACCCGAGTCGTCAATCTGGGCAAGCACGTCAAGATACTCGCGCACTTCGGCTTCGGTCTCGGCGACGCTGCTGACGGACTCGTTCAGGTGATCGAAAGACGCGCTACAGCCGCGGTTGTTCAGCTCCTGGATCGCGGCGACAGCTTCATCAATCGTCTCGCCGGCAATGAAACGCGCGGTGATCTTCTTGAAAACAGCGAAGCGGGAGGCAAAGTCTTTAAGTTTTTCCTGACGGGCGAGATAGAGCAGCGCGCTTCGCGTGAGCATTGTGTTTAGTGAATACCCGCTGTGTTATTCTTTCAGCCGTCTACTCTACCAAACGATCTTAGATTTTCTGGTCACAATGCGCTGGAAACTTCTTGTCATCGTCTGTCTTATCGGCGCCCTTGTTGCATTCGGTCTCTGGGAGATTGTAATGAAGCTGTGGATCGCGCGATTACCGCGGCCGGCGATCACCGACCATACACTCCTGTGGCTTACTAGCTTCGTGCCACTCGTCATCGCGGGCGTTTGCGGGTTCTTTGTCTATCGCCACACGTCCAAGCGAAGAAAACTACAGGCTGCGCTGAGCTTCTTATTAACAATAATCGTAGCCGCTGCCTGTTACTTTTTGGCTTCGCGGCTTTTTCCAGATCAACTAAGCGTGATCCGAGAATGCAAACATCCTCCTTGCGTCTAATTTGATTGGCTTTGGGTCGCCGCGTTTTGCAGTCCCAACCCAATTTCCTTCTGCACCGGTTTCAACGAATCAATCACGAACTGAATATGTTCGTCGAGCGTCACTCCCAGTTCCTCAACTCCCTGGTAAATATCATCGCGATTGACCGAGCGCGCAAATGCTTTGTCCTTCAACTTCTTCTTCACTGATTTGACTTCAAGATCGTCCAGGCTCCGCGACGGCCGGACGAGTGCGCACGCGACTAGGAATCCGCACAGCTCATCAGTGGCGAACAGCGCCTTCGCCATCTGCGTATCGCGCGGGACGCCCGTGTACGTGGCATGACCGAGGATTGCTTTGATTATTCGATCGGGATAGCCGCGTCCGCACAGGATGTTCGAGCCGGTGAACGGATGCTGATCGGCTGAAGGAAACATCTCGTAATCGAAATCGTGAAGCAGACCGACGAGCCCCCATTCATCGACGTCAGCATCGGGCTCGCCGTAACGCGCCGCGCATGCGCGCATCGCGGTCTCGACGGCGAGCGCATGCTTGCGCAGACTATCGCCCTTCGTGTACTCGCACAGCAACTCCCACGCTTCTTCTCGGGTCGGCATATGTGAAATTTGAATTACTCGAACCGGAAAACTAACACGCGTGCCTGACCGCGAACAAGCACCGGCATCAGCGTGGTTGTCCTGCTCGTCGGCTCCAGGCCGGGGTCGTTTTCAGACGCGCTGCGACGCCGTTGAAAGCAAAGCACCCATGCCGGTCTTTACCGTATGGTCTTGAATCTGCTGCAACGCGCGCAGGGCAAGCGCCAGCGCGCGTTTCCCATCCTCGCCTGACACCAACGCTTGTGAACCTGTGGCTGCCGCCGCCAGAAAAGACTCGATCTCAGCACGCAGCGGCTCGACATTCTTTATTTCCAGCACCTGCGTGCGAACACCCGGCCACGCGCCGCCGGATGAAGGAGCAAGATTGCTCATCGAAGCGTGATTCGTGACGTAGTCAACGGTCACGTAATCGCGCGGCTGAAAGAAACGCATCTTGCGAATCTTTTCAGTGCCGACCCGCGACGCGGTAATGTTCGCCACGGCGCCGGTCGCAAATTCAAGGCGGGCGTTCGCCGCATCGACTTTATCGGTAAGGATCGGGATGCCGACCGCGTGTAACTCAGTGACTTCAACGTCCTCGCCGACTAGCCACTGAACGATATCCAGATCGTGAATCATCAAGTCCAGCACGACGTCGATGTCCAGCGAGCGCGCCGTGAATTGCCCAACGCGGTGGATTTCGAAGTACACGGGATTGCGCACATGCGGCCGCAGCGCGACAAGCGCGGGATTGAATCGCTCCGCATGCCCCACCTGCAAGATCGCGCCACTTTTTTGGGCGGCCGCGATCATCCGATCCGCTTCATCGAGCGTGCGCGAGATCGGCTTCTCAACCAGCACGTGAATGCGTGCTTCGAGCAGCGAGCACGCGATCTCACAATGTGATTCCGTCGGAACGGCCAGACTGACGGCATCGACTTGCCCGATTAGAGTTCGCCAATCGGTGGTCGCTGCGGTGTTTCTCTCCGCGGCTACGCTGCGCGCTTTCTCTTCGTCGAGATCGCAGACGGTGACAAACTCGCAAGTGCCTTCGGCCGCAAGTGCCGCGTGTAAACGCGCGTGCTGCCCGCCGAGATGTCCAACTCCGATGACTGCGGTTCGAAGCATTTGAGAAGAAGTGGTCGCAGGTCAGTGGTCGGTGATCAGTTCGCAAAGCGGGTTGTATTCGTCGCACTCATTCGACGATACTTCAGCGCCTTAGTTTTGCGTCAGCCGACCACTGACCACTGACCGGAGCGACTATACTTGCCGACAGCGAAACTTGCCAAGCACGGTTGGAAAATACTTTTCCTCGGAATCGCAATTTTCTATTTGTTCGGTTTAGGCGTTCTGCCATTAGTTGGCCCGGATGAGCCGCGCTATGCCGAGGTCGCGCGCGAGATGCTTGCGCGGCGCGATTTGATAACGCCAACGCTCGGCGGCATTCCATGGTTCGAGAAACCTTCCCTGCTTTACTGGATGATGATCGCCAGCTATCGCGTCCTCGGCGTGACTGAGTACGCGGCGCGCCTCGGCCCGGCGCTATGTGGACTGTTAACCGCGGCGCTCGTGTTCTGGCTGGGGAGAACTGTCGAACGGTCGGCTCCCCCAACTGAGTCCGAAGTCAGAACGAATCTCGGCGAATGGAGCGCGCTCGTTTTCTTGTCGAGCCTCGGCGCGATCGCGTTCTCGCGTTCAGCGAGCTTTGACATCGTGCTAACGATGACACTGAGCGGTGCGCTCTCCTGCTTTTTCGTTTGGCTTATCAGGGATAGAGACGGCACGAAAGCACCGCTACGGTTACTGTGCGCGTTCTATGTTTTCATCGGGCTTTCGCTCCTCGCCAAGGGCCTGGTCGGCATCGTTCTTCCTTTCGGAGTGATCGCCGCATACTTCCTGATTCGTCGCGAATGGCCGAACAGGCGCTTCGTGTTTAGCCTGACGTGGGGACTTCCGATTGCTTTAATTGTCGCGGCGTCGTGGTATGGCCCCATGTTTCACCGACACGGCTGGACCTTTGTCGATCAATTTATTATCCAACATCACTTCGCGCGATTTCTCTCGAACAAGTACCATCATCCACAGCCGTTCTACTTTTATGTGCCCACGATTGCGTGGCTTTCGACGCCGTGGTCTCTTTTCCTCCTGAGCGCATTCATTTCGGTGATTCGCGGCTGGCGCAAGAAACGCGCGGATCGCTTCAGCGGCTTTTGTCTCGTTTGGGTCGTGCTACCGCTGGTGTTCTTTTCCTTGTCCGGGTCGAAACTCCCCGGCTATGTGTTGCCGGTAATGCCAGCAGTCGCTCTCTTGGTTGGAAATGAACTGACAGGAGTCATGGATTCCGCAGCTCGCACCAGGCTCATCCGCGTCACTGGCATTCTTCTAATTGTCCTCTCGATAGTCGGAGGCTGGTTCGCGTTTCGCGAACTGGCATTGCCGATTTGGTTAGTTAGCGTTGGGTTACTCCTGGCATTACTTACTGGCGGGTTCGCGCTGGTTTTCGCCGCGAGGAGAACCGCCGTTCCAATACTGGCGTTGTTTTCATTTGCAGTGATGGGTCTCGGTATCGAGGGCGCGAGAGTCCTGGAAGCGCGCAGTTCGGTTCGCGACGTTGTTCAAGCGGCCAATGCACGCGGATACGCATCCACGCCAGTGTTTTGTCTTTTGTGCGATGACCGCACGGCGGAGTTCTATGCGGGCGGCCGTCTTATGTACGAGCCGACGGGCGAGCCTGCCAGGTTCGAAGGCGCACAGGATGTCGCCGCGGCAATTCATCAAAAAGGCGGCGTGGGCCTGGTGCTGATCGAAAGCCGTTGGGAAAAGCAGCTCACCAATTATCAAGCCGTGCAGACTGAGAAGATTGCCGACAACGGACGCGTAACTCTCTTCGCAGTTCGCGTACGTTAGTTTGGCGGATGTCGAAACGAATCTGGCTTCAACTGACGGAATCGAATGCGAAACTTCTTGTTGACTAGTTCGGAGTCTGGACGGTGTGCGGTATGCGCCTCCAGCCAGGCTTTTCCTTCCGCAGTACTTTCAAATTGATCAATTAGCGTTGTGTCCAGCCAGCCGACGCGCGCACTTGGCGATAATTCCTGGATCTGCCGGGTGATTGCGTCTGGAGCGGCCTGGACCCAAACAGTGCCCGGATTGAAGTACCGAATCAATGAATCGTCAGTGTTGGGGGATGCGAAATACACCGTGGTTCCTGTCGTCCAAATTTGATTCAGCTTCAGCGCAAGTTCCAGCGGCGGATTCGCGCGCGGTTGCGTGTACGGGTACTGCGAGAAGGTAAGGTTCGCAAAAAACACGACGGCGGCAAAAAGCGCGGCGCGATATCTGCGCACTTGGTTTGGCGCGGACTCGGCCGCGGCGATAATCATCCCCGCCAAAAGAATGATCGCAGGCAGATAGAACAGACGATAAAAAGTATTCTGCGGAATAAAAAAGAAAAGGAAGACCAGATACGGAACGATCCAGAGCACGCAAAGAATTGTGAGCGGCTTGAACCTGCCGCTATTCCGCAGCGCGAAGACGACTGAAGCCTTTAATTCCTTCCAATGCCGCAGCAACATGAATAAGAATGCTGCCGCTGCCGCAATCGTCAGCGAAGCCAGCACCAGAATCGCCGGTCCCCACAAATCGCGAATGAAAGCTACGCGACCGCCCAGGAACGTACGCCACTGGGAACGAACCGAGAAGACGAAGTTGTTCCAGAGACTGAAGGTGAATCCGTTCTCGGGCGAAAAGTAAGTAATCCACGAGACGAACCGCCCGAATGACCATGTCCCGGTGACAACGTGGAACGTGTAGTAGTAAACGCCGACGGTCAATGCGATGACAGTTAACGTGTACTTTACGGCGTTTGCCCTGCCCTGATTCGGCCGGTTGTTCTTCGCCTGAAAAATCAATCCCGCGATCGCGACGGGAAAGAAGAACACGGACAACTGATGAAGCAGCATCGCCAGCGAGTGCGTGACAGCGACCGCGTACGGTCTCGACCTGCGTCCGGGCAGCACTTGATAAAACGTGATGAGCAACAACAACATCGCGACTATGTAAGTGTCAGCATCGGTCGCAAACTTCCACCAGGTTGCAGAAAACGCAAAAAGTGCGGTGAGCACGAGCGAAACGTACCGCGACCGAAAACAATCGATGCAAATGCGGAAAAAGAGTGCCACTGCTGCTGCCGCTAAAAAGCAATTGCTGACTTGCAGCACCGTCAGCGCTCGCGGATGAAAACCCAACATCCGCGTCGCGCGATAAGCGGCGTACTCAAAAACCAAATCGAGGAGGTGGCTCGGGTGAATCAGAGACGCATTGACCCGTGGCGCATCTTCAATCACTTGCGCGAAAAAGATTCCGTCCCAGTAGTAGTTCTTGGTAAGCAGAAGCACGTAGGCGAGAAAGGACGCGGCAAAGACGAGCAGCGTCACTGTCCGCAGCTTCGTTTCTGATTCATTAGAAGCAGCGTTGGCGGTAGGGCTTTGGCGTTGATTGCGCGGCAGCTTCATCAAGCCGGAAGATTCGTCAGGCGCGGATTACTTCAGCGCGGTCTTGAAAAACTCGATGATTGGCCGATCGTAGGCCTCTTCCTGTTCGCCCGTCGCGGCATCAAGATTTTCACCGGTTATTGGCAGGTCTTTTTTGACTTCGACATTGCCGCCGGTGAAGCAGCTTGCCAGTTGCAGAGTCGAAGCACGCCATGGATCGCTCTGTGCTCCAGTCAGCAGTAAAACTTTTTCGTTGCGGGTTGCTTGCGCCAACTCACACGAAGGCGTGTTGTGATACTTTCTAAAGCCATAAATTCTCATTCCCCATCGTCCCAGCGCCTGCAACAACGAATTGTTCATCGCCGTCTGCCGGCTGGTGGCCGCGCGAACCAGATCGTCCGGCGACGCGGGAGCGGAGTCGAATGCCAGCGCGCGCACTTCGGGGTAGCGCTTCGCTGCGTCAAGCGCCGCGTAAGCGCCGAGCTCAACACCGTAGGCGCCGACTAACCCAATCTGCGATTTCCCGGTTGCGGTCTTCAAGGTGTGAAGATAATCGATGGCGGCGGTAACGTCGTCGCCTTCAATCGCGCCAAAAAGCGTCCAGTTCACTGGCGGCTTTTCGCCGTGTCCGCGCAAGTCGGGCCACAGTACCGTGAAGCCTGTACTCTCGTTTAGCTTGACCGCCAGATTCAGCAGCGATGATCGATCCGCGCCGTAACGATGCAGCAGGATCACGGCCGGCGCTCCTTCGTCACCTTTAATCAACCAGCCCCGCGCCTGTGTGCCGTCATGATTCGACCAGGTGACGTCGCTGGCTTTGGCGATTGGGCCACTGGGAAATGTCTGCGGCGTGATCAGGTAACGAGCGCGCGGTGGACGAGTGATGTTGAAAACAATCCACGCGCCCACTGAAACGAGGGCGATGGCGACAACCAGAACAATCGGCAGAAATGTGCGCAAGATGCGCTTGAGTAATCGGCGGTGCGGGGCCATCTCCCGGCAATTATGCGGGAAGAAGCCGGAATTGCAACCAAAAACTTTTGGCGCGCGCCACCAGCATTAACTGAGCGACTTCAACTGATGATCGCTTCGCGTGAGAATAGTGCGCGCATGCTCTAAATCCTCAGGCGTATTGACGTTGAAGAAGAAGTTCTCGGCGTTCGGCAAGTCGCCGAGTTCGGAGGATTCAACGTAGCGCGGGCGCACTTTAGCGAGCAGCGCGCGCGGCGTATGTTCGCCGGCACTGATTAGTTCTTCGATTTGCCGCAGACAACTCTCGCGTCGATAAAAAGCGCAGACGGGCTGGGGACGGCCGTCGCTTTGAATGGGAACGACAGCATCCACCGCGTCGCCGGCAAAGCTCTTCAAGCGTTCGAATAGCTCACGCGTGACAAACGGCAGGTCGCAGGCGACTACCAAAGCCCAGTCTGTTTTCGTCGCTGATAAGGCCGCGTGAATGCCGCCGAGCGCGCCCCACTGTACATGCAAATCGGGAATATTCCTTAACGAACCATACGGTTGCCGTGCGCCCACGAGAGCCACTGAAGACACAACGGCCGACAGTTCACCGGCGATGCGGTCGATGAAAGTCTGGCCATCAAAGACCAGTTGCGCCTTGTCGCGGCCCATTCGACGCGATGCGCCGCCAACCAGAATGAAGCCCTCGACATCGAACACAGTGCCGATAGTATTATTTTCGGGTTGAATTAAGCTAATATGGGTTCGCCAGGGCCCGACGGAAGAAGTATGAGACTAACGAAACAACTGATAGCAACCGTTTCCCTCACCTGTTTCGCACTCTTTGTCGCGCCACTTTGCGCCCAGGCCCAGGAGAAAGCAAGTGTCGTCACAGCACGCACGCTCGGCGGAAGCACGATTCTCTCGGTCGATGACATCAGGCCGGGGATGAAAGGCGTCGCGCGGACGGTCTTTGCCGGCAGCGCGCCCGAAGAGTTTGGCATTGAGATTATTGGCGTGCTGCCAGGCTTCACGGGCCCCCGGCAATCGACGATCATCGCAAAGCTCAGCGGCAAGAACGTTGACCGCACCGGCGTGTTCGCCGGCATGTCTGGCTCGCCCGTCTTCATCGATGGCCGCTTGGTCGGCGCGATTGCTTACAGCTTTCCATTTGCGAAGGAACCGATTTGCGGCATCACCCCCATCGAACAGATGATCGACATCTTCGAGTCGGGCGCCCCGAGAGTCGCGCGTCAGCCGCGCGCCGTTTCGATGAATGACCTGGCACGCGCCGAATGGAAGCCTGTGCTGCCGAAACAAACCGTTTCGGGTGGACCTTTGATTGCTTCGATAACGGCCGGCTCGCCGCTCGCGCCCTACATGGGCCTGCAAATACAGCCCATTGCAACGCCAGTTGTTTTCACAGGCATCAGCCAGGAAAGCCTTTCGCTATTTTCAAACGAATTAACTAAAGCCGGACTGTTGCCGGTGTCGGGAGTCGGAGGCGCGGCCGCTATTACGCCGCTGGCTTCGTTCGATGACAAGACACTTGCGCCCGGAACTTCAGTCAGCGTGCAGTTGGTGCGGGGCGACTATTCAATCGCAGCGTCAGGGACAGTCACGTTCCGCGACGGCGAGCGCATCTACGCGTTTGGCCATCCATTCCTCGGCCTGGGAGGCGCGGACATGCCGATGACGGAAAGCTCAGTCATTACCGTCATTCCCAACGCATTCAATTCATTCAAGCTGGCAAATCCGGGAAACATGGTGGGAACGATTTCACAGGATCGCGCGACCGGCATCTTTGGACAGTTGGGCCGCGCGGCGAAAATGATTCCCGTCACGTTGAATCTTCACACCAGTCGGAACCGCGACGAGAAGTTTTCATTTGAAGTTGTCAACGACGAATTTCTGACGCCGCTTTTGATGACGATCACAATCTTCAACAGCATCAACGCTCGCGAGCGTTCGCTGGGCGAATCCACGGTGTCTTTGCGCGGATCGATCGCGGTTGATGGCCAGACACCGATCGAATTGGAGCGCCGCTTTTCAGCAGCAAATGCGTCATTGTTGGCGGCCGGAGCAGTAGCGGGTCCAATTTCTGATCTGCTCGGCAGCGGGTTCGACGACGTCACGATCCGTGGTATCAATCTCGATATTTCGGCGAGCGAAGAATCGCAGAACGCCACGCTCGAGCGCATCTCGCTGGATCGAACTGAGGTCAGCAGCGGTGACACGGTCGAAGTTCAGGCTTACATCCGCACCGACGCAGGCAAGCTATTCGTGCGGCGAATCCCGGTGCAGATTCCGGCTGAGGCTATTTCTGGCCCATTGATGATTACGGTTGGGGATGGGGCGACTTTGCAGGAGTCTTCGGCGGCGAAATCATTTGTGCCCGTGAACCTGAGCCAGTTAGTCGGCGCGATTAACAAGGTCAAGAAAAATGATCGACTCTATCTTCGCTTGCAGCGCCCAACACCGGGTGTTGTGATCGGAACGAGCGAACTTCCCAATCTGCCGCCATCAACCGTCGCCACACTTAACAGCGATCGTGCCTCGGGCGGATACTCTCCGTTGGCGGTGTCGCTAGTCTACGAACGAGAGCTGGCGCCCGCCGAGTACGTCATCAGCGGTCAGCAGACAATCACCGTTACAGTTAGATAATTAGCGCTCGGGTTTAGGCGTTGTTGAGGCGCGCTTTCCGGCGCTGGCGAAGTTTCGCTGCGGTTCCCGCGAGTCCCAGGCCAAGGAGCGTTAGCGTCGCCGGCTCAGGCACAGGATTGAAGTCGTTGGTCATCACGGTCACCTGGGCCTTCAGAACGTTGGGGAACTCGCCGAAATCGGTTCCGGAAATCTCGACCGGCAACATCGTGACATCCACCGTGAACGTGTCGAAAGTGAACCGAAGCGGATCGGAAGACAGTAGACGCACAGTGTCGGTAACAATTCCGATATCGATCTGGCCAAACATGTTCAATGTCTGAGTCTGACCGTTAATCGTCAGGAGTTGTGAGAAGTTGAAATTGTAAGACCCGGGCGAGTTGACCCCGGTAAAGCCCATCGCGAACGTCAGATCGTTGAGCGTTGCGATGAACGTGCCTGGCGTATTGAAGCCGTCCGTCGATGAAGACGAGGCGCCGATGAGCGTGTCCAGGCCGTTCGGCACTGAGCCGTCGTTGCCGAGGTTGTTAAGCGTAAATCCGCCCGTCTCAATCGAGAGTGGGTCGGCTTTTGCCGCCGGGACAAAGGCCATCCCAAACATCAGTACAGCCAAACCAATCCACGCTTTGGTATTAAGTCGCATCGGTGCTAATCCCGCCTTGTTTTGCAGTTCATCTTTTCGCGAGATCCGACCGGGGCACTTAGCCGGATCTCGATAACAGACGTTGCAGAAAAGAAAAACTGCCAATCAAAATGCCCTTCCAGAATAAGGAGGTCAGGTTGAGAGAGCGGTCGTCTGTTGGATCGCGAGGATTAGCGCCTATGCGCACGGCCGATTACGAGGAAGCGTTTTTCGGACCGCGGAATAAGTTCGACTGTCATTTCCGACAGCACGCCTTCTATTCTTTTCATGATTGCTTCGCCGCCAAACAGTGCCAGCGTCGCATCGGCCGGCGCCCACTCGAGCATGACCGGTAGAAGTTCGCTGAATTTGTCGAGCGCGCGGCAAGTGATGAACTGGGCATCGGGTGAGGGCAGGTCTTCAAAGCGCGCGTTCAGCACTCGCGTCCGACCGACCGGATGTATTGCACGAACCGCCTCTTTTAAGAACACGGCTTTCTTCCGCGAAGCCTCAATGAGCAATGCATGCAGATCATCTCGTACCAGCAGGCATGGAATCAGCGGCAAGCCGGCGCCTGCGCCAATGTCCGCGACGCGTACGTTGAGCGGCAGATACTTCAAGAGGATGAGAGATTCGAGAATGTGTCGTACGGCAAATTCTTCGGGCGAACAAGGCGCGACTAGATGCAGGCGCGGATTCCATTTGAGGATTAGCGAATAGTAGTCCTGAAGTTTCTTGATATGCTCGGGCTCGAGCTCGAGCTCGAATTCAGGCGCAGAAAGCTTTAGGGCTGCGGCAAGCTGTTCGGTGGCCGTTGGCATTTCGGGTTTGACTCTGTTTAGATCAGTCGCTGCCGGGTGCGAAGATAACATGACCACCGACGAACTAAGAGAACAGCACGAGAAGATTGGCAGCGCTGTCACCAAACTGATCAGCGAACGCGCCTCTGCGCTCGAAACATTACCGGTTGTTCCGCCCGCAACTCCGGATGAGCTAAAGAAGCTTTTCAACGAACCATTGCCAAGCGAAGGGTTACCGGCCGAACAGATCCTCGAGCAATACGCGAACGACGTCGCTCCCAATGCGATGCAGGTACCCAGCCCGCGCTATTTCGGCCAGTTCAATCCGACGCCGCTGGCGATTGGAGTGTGGGCCGATGCACTCTGTTCTTCGCTAAACCAGAATTCGGGCGCATGGCGTAACGGACCAACGTCCGCGATGATCGAATCGCAAGTGATTCGTTGGCTGTGCGAGTTGATTGGCTATGGCCAAAAAGCTTTCGGCGTGCTGGCCAGCGGCGGCTCGGAAGCGAATCTGATCGCGCTGAAATGCGCGCGTGATCGCATGTCGCCCGATATCGCGCGGACGGGTGCGCGTGATAGCAACCTTACCGTTTACACTTCCGAACAGTGCCACTACTCGGTTGAAAAGAGCCTGGACATTCTCGGCCTCGGGCGCGAATCCTTGCGCAAGATCGAGACCGACGGGCGATTCCACGTTCGATTGGGTTCTTTACGCGAGGCGATCAAGAGGGACTTCGACACTGGACGGCGGCCGTTCTGTATTGTCGGCGTGGCGGGCACTACGTCGACCGGTGTGATCGATGATTTGCCGGCGCTGGCGGAACTGGCGCGCCAGAACGATTGCTGGTTTCACGTCGATGCGGCTTATGGCGGCGCGCTGGCTTTCTCCGACAAGCACAAAGGAAAATTGTGTGGCATCGAGGAGGCCGATTCAATTACGTTCGATCCGCACAAATGGATGTTCGTGCCGTTTTCCTGTGGCGCAACGTTGGTTCGTGACGGTGGGCAGGTACTGCGGGACTCGTTTGACATGTCACCCGAATACCTGAGCGAAGACCGCGGCTTCGACGATGCGCAATATGATTTCTTTCGCTACGGCCAGATGGGCACGCGCCGCTTCAATGCGCTGAAGCTTTGGATGTGCTTCAAGTTCATGGGAAAGACCGGATACAGCCAAACGGTCGAGCGCCACATCGAACTGACGCAACATCTCGCGAAGCGACTCGATGACCTGCCAGATTTTGAGCGTGTGGGTGAGATCGAGACGGCCGTTTGTTGTTTCCGCTATTTGCCCGAGGATGCGCGCGCAACGTCGCCGGAGGAGCAAGACAACGTTCAGCAGGCTTTGCAACAGCGAATTGAAAAGAGCGGCAAAGCTTTCTTCCCGTCGACCATTCTGCACGGCCGGCGCGCGCTCCGCGTTAACATCAACAGTTATTTGACTGAGCAAAGGCACATTGATGATTTAGTAGAGTTGCTGAAATCGGAAGCAGCAGCCTTAGCCGGCACATTATGACCGAGCGCAACATAATTACTAGGTTGATTCGGGTCGGATTGCTCGTCTGCTTGCTGGTCTCGAGCGGCGCGGCGCAACCAAAAGCGCCGCGTTCGTTGTCCGCGATTCGTTCGCCAGCCGAATTTGATTCGCTGGCGGTCGTTTACGATGCGAACACACCTTATGCTTTGCCGCATGTGCTATTTGTCATCGACCGGCAAAACAAAAATCGGATTTATTACGTCAACACAAAGCTCTACAAATTTCACAAGGACTTCGTGAACGGCACTTACCTTTCGCTCGAGCGGGGACAAGTTTTCTTTGAAAACAATTACTTGAAGGCGAATCGGCGGTTCATTTTGGGGACGATTGCATATCAGACCCCGGTGCGAAAGTGGACCTTCGAATTTTGGGAAGGCGATCTGATTCCACCGGATCAGATTAAGCTGGCATCGGACATTGTCAACAAAACTTTCTTCACCTCCGTCGCCTACAAGCCAAATTCATCGCGGCAGGAAGAAGCGTCCGCGGACCTCGGCATCGCGCGCGTTCTGCAAACGGAAATATCAAAAGAGCAGGATTATCAGGCGCTGAACGTCGCAAAAGGCCTGGGGCGCATTCACATCATCCCGCGGCTTGACGAGCACGTTGAGATTGGTTCCAACGAGATCGTTGTGCTCGACGAAGTCCCGATTCAGCTTCCGCCCGTCGCCGGCATCATCACGACGAAGCCTTCGACGCCGCTTTCACACATCAATCTGCTGGCGAAAGGCTGGGGCATTCCAAACGTTTACATCAAAAACGCTCAGGAGCTTTTGAAGCAGTATCACGGTTGGTGGGTCGAGTTCGACGCGCGCCGGGACACGTACACGATCAAACGCGCGGACAACTCGGCGCTCGACGAATATCAGAAACGTCTGAAGCAGCGGCTCGACATAATGACGCCGCGTTACGATTTGTCGATTACCAGGATTGCCGGCCTCGGGGAACAACGCGCGTCGTCGGTAATCGCCTACGGAGCAAAATCAGCAAATCTTGGCGAACTAATTCATGCCAGGCTTCCAGGATTTTCGGTGCCGCCGGGATTCACGATTCCCTTCTTTTATTACGACCAGTTTCTGAAACAGAACAAGCTGGATGATGCTATCTACGCGATGCTGAACGATCAAAAGTTCGTTCACGATCCTGCGTATCGACGCGCGTATCTAATGCGGCTGCGCGAAGATATCCAGAAAGCGACGATGAATCCACAGCTTCGCGCCGAAATCCTGCGACGCTGGCATGCCGAGTTTAGCGGCCGAGGGGTTTTCGCACGCAGTTCGACGAACAGCGAAGACCTGCCGAACTTCAACGGCGCCGGCATTTACACCTCGATGCCTAATCTCAAGACGGACGAACAACTGATCGATGGAATCAAAACTGTGTGGGCATCGGTCTGGAACTTCGAAGCCTACGAAGCGCGCGAACGCGCCGGCATCGATCACACGAAAGTGTTCATGGCCGTTTTGATCCAGGAAGGCATCAATTCCGAGAGTTCAGGCGTGATGATCACGGCCGATCCGTTTAATCGTGATGATAATCCAGTTAACAAAGGATCAGTTTACATCAGCGCTAAACGTGGTCTCGGCATGAAAGTCGTCGAGGGACAGAAGATCGCGGAGCAGGTAATCTTTCGCCCGATTGCCAATGCGGTTCAGGTTTTGACGCGATCTGAAGAAGACAGCCTTCTCACATTTGACGACCAGGGTGGAATCAAAGAAATTCCAATCAGCGGCGAACGTGCGGTGCTGACGGATGAAGTGGTTCGTCGTCTCGCTGCTGCCGCAAACAGAATCAAGGAAGTCTTTCACGGCCGCGATCAGGACATCGAATGGGCCTACATGAAGGGGCAGATTTACATCGTGCAAGCGCGGCCGTTCATTGCGGGCGGGTAGCGCAAGTTGGTAACTTCCGAACTGATTCACGCAATCCCGAATCATCGGGATTGCACTACAGATGAAAATCTTCGCAGACGGAATCCTGAAAGGACGCGTCGCTTTCATCACCGGCGGAGGCACGGGCATTACCGGCGGCGTGGCGCGTGCCCTCGCCGAAGCAGGCGCGAACGTCGCACTGGTGAGCCGCCGTCTGGAACATCTCGAACCGGCGGCATCAGCGATCAATGAAGCGAGATCGCAGGCGGTAGGGGGCAGTAGCCCGACCGTGAGGGAGGGCTCCGATGCCGGCACATCCCGCGGCGAAGCCTTTCCCGTCGCCGCCGACGTGCGCAATCCTGACGAAGTTCAGCAAGCCATCGCCGCGACAGTCAAACGTTTTGGCAAGGTAGACATGGTGGTCAATGGCGCCGCCGGAAATTTTCTCTGCAAAGCCGAAGAGCTTTCGCCAAACGGCTTTGGCACGGTCGTCGACATCGATCTGAAAGGCACATTCAACATCTGCCGCGCTGCGTTCGACCAGCTCAAACAGCATCGCGGGCAGATTCTGAACATCAGCGCCACGCTGCATTACCTCGGCACGCCCATGCAGCTTCACGTCTCTGCGGCAAAAGCGGGCGTTGATGCGCTGACGCGCAACCTCGCAGTCGAATGGGGACGTTACGGAATTCGCGTGAATGCGATTGCGCCTGGCCCGATTGAGGATACTGAAGGAATGAAGCGCCTGGTGCCGGAACCGATCAAGGAAAAGCTCCGACAACGAGTTCCTCTCGGCCGCTTTGGCCTGATCAAAGACATCGAAGCCGCCGCAGTTTTTCTCTGCTCAGACGCAGCCAGCTACATCAATGGCGCTGTGCTGGTTGTTGATGGCGGGCACTGGCTGGCTGCAAACAGACTTTTGTAGACCCACCGCGTTATTGTTTCTCGCAACTCCAGACATGTTATAAAACGTGAGCAGATGACCATGCTTTCCCTGACTCCGGCGACATTCGAAGATTTCGAACGGGAAGCCGAGCGCGGCAATGTCGTGCCTGTCACGCGCGCGGTGCTGGCAGATTTGCAGACGCCGCTGGGCGCGTTTCTGCGAATCGCGGGCGATGCGTCGCACGCCTTTCTGCTCGAATCAATCGAAGGTGGCGAACGTCTGGCGCGCTATTCATTCATCGGCGCGAATCCCTGGATGATCGTCCGCGGCCGTGACAGCAAAACCTTTGTCCAGAAAGATGGCGATCAGCAAGTTCTCGATCAGGATG
>DASXTE010000243.1:0-19749 GCA_036505595.1 Pyrinomonadaceae bacterium | reverse complement strand
GCGACACGTCGATGCTGAAAGCCGTCATCAAGAATCAGCACGTCGCTCTTGAGACCTTCGCTGGCCCATTTTGCTGCGGACACACGATCAGCGTCACAAACGATGACGGCTTTTCCGAGCAACGACCAGGCGAGCATCATGGCTTCATCGCCTGATCGGGCTATGTCACAGAGAATCTTTTCGCCATCGGTGACGACGATGCTCTGATTGGGATTTTCCCGACCGTAACCACGCGTGATGATACAGACTCGACGGCCGCCGTCAGCGAGGCGGCGCGCCAGCCACTGCACCAGAGGCGTCTTGCCCGTTCCACCCACCGTAATGTTGCCGACGCTGATAACTGGCGCGGAAACGCGATGCGTTTTTAGAAATCCGTTGCGATAGCCGGCGGATCGCGCCTTCACGGCCGCGCCGAACAGCGCACTCAATGGCGCGAGCGCAATTGTCGCGGCGCGGGTCATTTGGCGGCCGTGGCGTGAATGGCCGAGAAGGGGACTTGATGAGCGGCTTGTCCGGACTTTGCGAGGATTTGTGAAATCAAATCGATCGTGCGTTCGGTAGCACCCCGGTTGCGTTCGCAGACGGCCTTAGCGCGCTCGCCGATTTCCCGACGACGGTTGTTATTAGATAGGAGTTCGTCTAAGACGCGTGCGAGTTCGGCCGCGGGCTCTGAAGTGTTGGGCAACTGAATCAGGGCATCTTCGGCGAGCATCGCATTCGTGATCGCCGAAAAGTTCTGAGTGTGCGGACCGGTGATAGTACAAACGCCGTGCGCCGCCGGTTCGATGACGTTGTGGCCACCAGAAGGCGCGATACTGCCGCCGACGAAAGCAACATCGGCCAACCCGTAAACTGCGTTTAGTTCGCCAATCGAATCCAGCAAGACGATGTCCGCATGAGCATCGTCGCTTGCAGTCCGGGCGGATCGCCGAGCGACGGAAAATTCCGAGGTGCGGAGTAACGCGGCGACTTCAGCAAATCGCTCGGGATGTCGTGGCGCCAACAACAGCCGGGCGGCTGGATGCGATTGCCGGACTCTCCTGAATGCATCAAGCACCACTGTTTCTTCGGGGTCGTGCGTGCTGGCAGCGACAATCAATGGCCGGCCATCGGCGAAATCGAACCGATTGCGAAATTCGCTGGTTGCATTTGTGTTCGCGGAAACCGAAGCACTGTCGAATTTGAGGTTGCCTGAGACAGCTATCCGTGCGTCGCGCATTCCCAATTCACGAATTCGCGCCGCATCTTTCCCGCTCTGCATCACAGCCAGCGTCAAGTTGTTTAGCACGCGCGCGATAAACGGCCGAATTAATTTGTACCGCCGAAATGACGCGGCGGATATTCGTCCGTTCAGCACAGCCAAAGATATCGCTCGCCGGCGCGCTTCAAGAAACAGGCGCGGCCAAAGCTCGGTCTCCATTATCAAGATCGCCATGGGATTGACCGCGCGCAACACGCGTCGCACGGTCCAGGCCCAATCAATCGGAAAGTAGAAAATCGCGACCGCGTTATCGCGAAAAATCTTGCGTGCGATTTGTTGTCCGGTGACGGTGGTGGTGGAGATTACCAGCGCGAAGTTGGGAAAGGTCTGGCTAAGCGAACGTACCAGCGATTGGGCTGCCTGCACTTCGCCGACTGACACGCAGTGCAACCAGATGACCGGCCGACCTTTTGAATCGATGCGCGGAAGGTTGCCGAGCCGCTGACGAAGTCCGGTTACATACTTGCCGCTGCGGAGAGCGTCGATAACAAACTTTGGGAGCAGCAGAACGAAGCCGAACGTTAGAAGAAGACTGTAGAGTAAGTACACGGGTTTAGAGTACAAACTTTAGTTTGTCTTTCGTTGCAAGCGCAACCTAAAGGTTGAACTCTGAACAAGAGGACTACTTGGCGCGTTCGATGTAGCGGCCTTCGACGGGATCGACACGGATGCGGTCGCCTTCGTTGACGAATGGTGGGACCTGAATCGTGACTCCATTTTCCAGCGTTGCCGGCTTGTTTACGTTAGAAACGGTGGCGCCCTTCAAAGATGGCTCAGTCTGGGTCACGGTCAGTTCCAGCGACGGCGGCAAATCGATTCCGATGGGTGCGCCTTCATAAAATTCCGCCTGAATTTTCAGTCCCGGCGAAAGCCACTGCGCGGCATCGCCCAAATCGTCATCGCTCAAAGCCACCTGTTCGAAGTTCTCTGTGTTCATAAAGTGGTGATGCGAACCGTCAGAGTACAAGTACTCCATTTCATGCTGTTCGAGAGAGGCGCGCTCGATTGTGTCGACAGAACGAAAGCGATGTTCAAACGATGAGCCGGTGCGAATATTGCGCAGCTTGGTTTGAATCATTGCGCGCAGATTTCCGGGCGTATGATGACGAAATTCGACGACTTTGCACGGTTGGCCCTCAAAAACGATGACCATACCGCGACGGATTTGGGTTGCTGGAATTGCCATTACTGAGTACCGATTGCTCCTTAGTTTTATTTGCGGCGCAGATAGTTATCGATCCGCGCTTGTTTGCAAACCGTGTAGTCTAGCCAGAGCGCCGCGAGATTGTCCAGCGAGGTTAACCACAGGTAGTGGGTCAGTTTGAAAAGTGGCACGGGCGTCCCGCCCGAGAAAGTCACGCGCAAGATGCGCGTGCCAACTCAAAACTGACCCACTACCTAACCACAAACAAAGCGAGCAAACTCTGCGTCAGCAATCTTTCGACCGCATGGCTTTCGTTTGCTCGCTTTCAGGAGGAGCCCACCTACCTGAATGAGTAAACGTGATGACGCGTCAACAGTTCCAATTATTTAGTTAACCCGGCCACGTCGATCAGTAGCGAAACGGCACGTCAATCGGCGTGATACGCTTTGGCGGTCCGGCGAGAATGCTTTGCGCTAATTTTAATTGCGCCATCAACCTTAGCTCCGGTCTTTCAAATTGGGCCGCCGCACTTACCGCCCGATCAAAGTCGCACCACGCAAAGTAGCCGGCGTTTTGAGCCATTCCCGTCAGCAACTTGCCAACGTTGCCTTCGCTGCTCATATTCCACTCGCCATCGCGAAGATAGTGGTTCTCGTAGCTATCCAGCTTAACCGCGGCGGCGACCAGTTCATTTAGCTTCGGCATCAGGGACTCTATGATCGCGAGTCCGCGGTTACTGTGTTCCAGGCAATACATCGCCGCGAGTGACACCTGGGCCTCAGTCTGGTCTCTGCCGGGTTTCATCGCTTCAACGATTTCGCGCGCTTGGTCGAGTAGCTTCAGCGCGGTTTTGCGGTCCTTCGTGCCGATCTGGCGGGCGAAGCCCATCAAGATGATGGCGCGCTCCTGCCCTCCTGGAATTTCAGCTAGCCTGGCCTGAATTTCCGGCAGGCTGTCTTCATTAACTGAGGCCCGTTTTTCAGCGGCTTCGATTTGCGAAAGGATGTACCGCCGAGCTTCCGGATCGGCTTCGTAATCAGTGGCGATCCTTCGCGCTCGTTCAGTATCGCCTTGCATCATGGCCTGTCCCATTGCCCTCAAGTAAATCAGCTGGGTCATCTGTCGATATTTGGGTATTAGTGCGAGAATCTGATCAACGCTCGCATCCTCTGGAAGATCGTCTAGTTCAGCCTGTAACTCAGCGTATGTGTCAGACGGCCACGGCGATTCCGGCTCATCTTCCGGGGCCCATTGCTTTAGTTTGGCTGCGCGCGTTGGATCGACGCTTTGCATTTCCGGTAAGAATGATCCCAACTGAGAGCAAAACCAACCTTTCTCATCTTCCGCCGATGTTTTGTTGCCGCAGCCGTTCGCCAAAGCGCTCGCGATCAACACATTGATAAGCTCCCGATACGTCGACACGTCGGCGACCGGCGGCTTGAATGTCCGGGCCAGTCCGAGTGCAAAAGAAAAGGCCGTCGAATCCTGCGACAGATCGCTATCGCTTAACTTTGCGACGATGTCTTTATATACAATCAACGCCTGTTCTTTGTGCTTTTTGTTTAGCAGCCGAAGCAACGGCTGGAGCTCGTAAGAGAAGCCGCGCGACAGCATCTTCCGCGCGATTTTCACAGCCACTTCCGGACTCTCCGCGGCGATTTGGTTTGCCAGTCTTAGTTCCAGCTCGCGCTCCATTTGGGCAAATTCATACGGGAGCGGCACATCGGAAGGTGGCTCGGTTGCCTTAAAGAACTCGAGTGCGAGATCAGCGTCGTATTTGGAAATTCTCTCAACTGTGTCCACTCGCAAATGAAAAAAGACCATGCGTGTCTGCGCGTTTGCGCCGTTATCGTCGTCATCGAGACTCTGAAGTCCGGTATTGATGTCATTCTGGACCGAACCCAGGAGACTGCGGGCGCGCTTCTCGTCATGTGGCCAAAGGGAACCGGCGATATTTGAACCCAGTCGCGCACGGTTTTCCGTTGACTGTAGAGTGCCGATTTGGTCCGCCAGCGACTCGAGCAACGTGAAAGCTTTTGCGCGCACCTCCGCGTTGGTGTCCTGCGCCTCGCCCGATTTTGTTTGGGCGCGCGCGAGTCCGAAACTGAGCATGATTCCGATGCTCACGGTCAAGATTGAGAATCTGGAGTAACTCATAGGACCTCCATGACTCGAGCGGTTAAGCCGGACAGAGTCGCTGCCGGCGGAGTGTTAGGGAGCGAATTATATTCAGTTGTCGAACAAATTAACGAGGAGATCAGGCAGCCCGAGCCCGCAGTGCGTGATTCTTCCGGACGACGCGATCCAGCCATTCCTGAGACGCCTGATAACGCGGAAAGCGCTGCTCTTCAGAACGAAACGCCGGGGTATGATAATAGCGGCGTCCATTGATCAACTTCGCGGGATGTTTGATGTGCAGCATCTCGTGGTAGAGGATGTATTCCACGAACCATTCCGGCACTTCACGTAAATCAAGCGCCTTGCTAATCGTAATAGTGTTGTGCACCGCATCGTGATGACCGAGGATGCGCTTCGCTCGCCGCTTTGACCAAGTCAGCACGGGTGTCTCAATCTCGCCGTCAAAGTATCGCCGATTAAGACGATCGAATAACTGGTCGAGGTCGTAAACCTTACCTTTTGCAGACGAGACAACCTTGCGGCCACGCTTTTGGCGGGCGATGTCTGAAGCGCGCAAAACCTGGGCGCTGAACGCATACGCACGATAGGTCTTTTCGTGGGCGGACGGCGCCTTTCGCGAGAGTAGCCTGGCAACGAGCAAAAACGCGAGCGCCCGGATGACTTCCTGTGGCGCGCTTTGAAAGATGTCCGACAGCCGCACATAGACCCGTCTCGACCGGACTCGGATTGTGTGGTGAAGTCCCGCGTAGGGATAAAAGCGCACCTCGATGTCAGCGGCGTTGAGCCGGAAGCGGCGGCCTTTTGGGTCGAGATTGCGAAACGCGTCGCTGAACACGCGTTGAAGGTGCAAACTGTTCTGGGACATAACCGGTGTGCCTGACGGAGCCATCTTATGGGCCACTCGTTTGGCGGTCAAATCGGCCGCGAGAAGGCGAGAAATTCCTAGAAAAACAAAAGAATCTGTTGCCGAAGAGGTGTACGAGACTTCTCCCGGTGCCTCGCCACACTTCTAAGCTTCGGGGGGTCAATGGTTTAGCTCGACGATGATCGATCTCGGATTGACGAGGCCGACGAACCCAAAGCGTGCGAACTGCCGCTGAAACAAGCCTTTGCGGTGCTTTTGAGATTGGCTATACTGACCCCGCGCAAACGTTCGGGTTTGGACGTTAGCTGAACGTTCGCCGTCGTTGGACCGCCCACATTTATGATCAAGCGAGTTTACAACTCAACCACATCAACGCGCCCGAGCCCTGAATCACGGCGGCAAGCCGTGTTGGCGACAATCATCCAGGAGCATTTGCTCACCGGCGAGCCAATCGGATCGCATGCGGTTGCAGAACAATTTGCGCACGGATCGGGTTGGAGCTCGGCAACGATTCGCAACGTCATGGCGGAGTTGGACGAGTTTGGGCTACTCGAACAGCCGCACACTTCAGCGGGACGCATTCCCACCGATCGTGGATATCGTTACTACGTCGACAACGTCATCAGCGGCACTCGTCTTTCGAAATCTGACCTCAAGGCGATCGAAGAAATTGGCGGCGTCGAAGAAGTGACTGTGCGACCCGGACGCTTGATGGAAAGCGCGTCCCACGTTCTTTCTGAGCTGTCGAAAAATGTGGGAATCGTCATCTGGCCATCCCTGTCTGACAATGGGTTACAGCACATTAGCTTTTTGAATCTTCCGGACAATCGAATTCTGGTAGCGGTTGTTTCGACTTCAAACATTGTTCAAGACAAAGTGATTCGGCTGGACGAAAGTTTCAGTCAGGACGAACTCGACACAATCGCTCGGTATCTGAATGCAGAGTTTTACGGCAAGAGCCTCAGAGCGATCCGCCGCGAAATCCTTTCGCGGATGAAAGAGGAGAAGGCGCTCTACGACACGCTTTTACGTAACGCAATCCTGCTGTGCGAGCGAAGTTTGGACGATGAAGACGCCGCGGCAGGTGAAGTCTACATCGATGGGGCCTTCAACATTTTGACGCAGCCAGAGTTTGCGAATCGCGAGAAGTTACGCGAACTCCTGGAGACCCTCGAAGAGAAAAAGCGGCTGGTTAAAATTCTCAACGAATGCCTGGCCGGCGATCGCATGCAGCGCGAAGTCAAAGTGGTCATCGGCGACGAAAATGCGGTTCCTTCAATGAAAAGCTGCGCCGTCATCACCGCATCCTACCATCTGGACGGCGACGTTTCAGGCGCCGTGGGCGTCGTTGGTCCTACCAGAATCGAGTATGGCCGCACGATGGCTGTGGTAAACTATCTTGCGCGCTTTATCGAGCGTGCACTGTCGAATGAAGCGTCTCCACATTGAGACGGTTTCCGCTTCGATAATCCCTTAAATCAGAATCGATTTCGCAAAGGTTTATTGTGGGAGACCGAAAATCACAAGCTGCGAACCGCATTCCGATTCGCTTTGAAGACGACCCGCTCGAAGGAGACCAGGGCCGCGAAGCTAGCTCCGCTTTCGTTGACCAGGACGAGTCAACGGAAGCCGAGGCCGACCCGTCGATCGAACCAACGGCTGACGCGGAACGTGGCGGACCCCTTACGGCCGAGCTGATAGCTTCCCGTGCCGAACTCAAGCGACTGCAAACTGCATTGGCCGAAGCGCAGGACGCGCTTCTGCGGCGGCAGGCGGATTTCGAGAATTATCGAAAGCGAGTGGAACGCGAGCGCACCGAAGCTCACAATCGAGTCGTCGGCGAAGCGGCGCGTAAGCTTCTGCCGGTGATGGATAATCTTTCGCGCGCACTCGATGCAGAACGGTCGGTCGAGACCAGCGAATCCGCAGAGTTCCGTCATTTTCTCCACGGCGTTGAGTTAATCAGCAAGCAACTTTCGGAAGTGCTTGAATCGTTCGGAGTGCAACCCATTGCTGCCGTCGGCGAACGATTCGATCCACACATCCACGAAGCCGTTGTTACCGAACCTTCCGATGAACATGAACCTGATACCGTAATTGAAGAGCTTGCCCGCGGTTATCGTATTGGCGACCGCTTGCTTAGGCCCGCAATGGTTAAAGTAGCGGCCCACAAATCTGACAGTTAGTCCTTGCTTGTATGGGAAAGATAATTGGGATCGATTTGGGAACGACGAACTGCTGCGTCGCTGTTCTCGAAGGTGGGACAGTTCAGATTGTGCCCAACAAAGAAGGCGGCCGCACTACGCCGAGTGTGGTCGGATTCACCGATAAAAGCGAACGACTCGTCGGGCAAATTGCGAAACGGCAGGCCGTTACCAACAGCGCGAACACCGTCTATGCGGTGAAGCGGCTTATTGGACGCAAGTTTGACTCAGCAGAAACAAAACGAATGCAAGACACGGTGCCGTTCGAGATCGTGAATTCCCCGAACGGTGACGCGCACGTGCGCGTTCAAGGAAAAATTTTCAGCCCGCCCGAGCTTTCGGGAATCCTGTTGCAACGCTTGAAAGCTGCGGCCGAAGATTTTCTCGGCGAAGTAGTCACCGACGCGATTGTGACGGTGCCCGCGTATTTTGACGATACCCAGCGCCAGGCTACGAAAGACGCCGGAAAGATAGCTGGGCTCCAGGTAAATCGAATTATTAACGAGCCAACCGCCGCGGCGCTGGCTTATGGTCTCGGCAAGTCAGAAGCCGAGAAGATCGCGGTCTACGATCTCGGCGGCGGCACGTTCGATATCTCGATTTTGGAGATGAATGAGGGCGTGTTTGAGGTTCTTTCGACTTCGGGCAATACGTTTCTCGGCGGCGAGGACTTCGACGAAAGCATCATGAATTGGATGGCCGACCAATTCAGCACCGATACTGGAATCGATTTACGAAAAGATCGGCTGGCGCTGCAGCGCTTGAAAGAAGCCGCCGAACGCGCCAAATGCGAATTATCTTCGGCGACTGAAACAAGCTTCAATTTGCCGTTTATTGCGGCTGACGCGACAGGCCCGAAGCATCTGAACAAAACGCTGACGCGAGACGAATTCGAAGAGTTAGTTGGAAGTCTGGTAGAGCAAACCATCGAACCCTGCGAGCGCGCTTTGCGCGACGCGAATTTGCAGGCGACTGATATCGACAAAGTGATTCTGGTCGGTGGGCAAACTCGTTCGCCGATAGTCGAACGGACGGTCGAAAAAATTTTTGGAAAGAAAGCTTCGGCCGAAATTAACCCTGACGAAGTTGTCGCCATGGGCGCCGCGATTCAAGGCGGTGTGCTGACCGGTGACGTGAAAGATATCGTGCTGCTCGACGTGCTGCCGTTGAGCCTGGGATTGGAAACCCGGGGCGGTCTGTTCACCAAAATCATCGAACGAAATTCGACCATTCCACTGCGCAACAGCCTGAACTTCACGACCGTGGTTGACAATCAATCGTCGGTCGAGATTCACGTGTTGCAAGGCGAGCGCGAAGTCGCGAACGGAAACCGCAGTCTGGGAAAATTCGAGCTGGTCGGCATTCCGCCGGCGCCGCGCGGAATACCGCAGATCGAGGTATCGTTCGAAGTTGATGCCAACGGAATCGTATCCGTGTCCGCGACCGACAAGGCTACCGGGCGCGAGCAGCAGATGCGCATTACCCCGACATCGGGCCTGTCTCAGGATCAAATCGATAAGATCATCACAGAGGCCGAAAGCATGGCTGAGAGCGATCGGTCAGAGCGCGAGAAGATCGATTTGCAGAGTAAGCTATCGAGTCTCGTAAAGAACACCCAGCGGACATTCCTGGAGTTCGGCGGACTACTCGAGGCGGAACAGCAGGAGGCAGGTCAACGTGTTCTCTCGGAGGCCGAAGCAGCCGCTAAATCCAACGAGCCGGGCGAAGTCAGAATGTGCATCGACGCGGTTGAGCGTCTCGGACGGCAGCTGACGACGGCAATGATGAAGCAGGGGACTGAAGAGGAAACGAAAAAAGCCGATTGAGCAACTAACGCAGTTCGGATAAAATTCCGCAGGCGGTCAGTAGCTTGCCGGGCGGCCGGCACATCTGCTGGCCGCTCGCTTTGATCGAAACGTTATGGCGAACAAACGCGATTATTATGAAGTTTTAGGCGTCGGCCGCGCGGCGACTGAGCAGGAGTTGAAGAGCGCTTATCGGCGGCTCGCGCACCAACATCATCCAGACAAGAACCAGGACAACCCACACGCCGAAGATAAATTTAAGGAGGCCGCGGAAGCCTACGCAGTCCTTTCAGACCCCGAACAGCGGAGTCGTTACGACCGATTCGGTCATGCGGGCGTGTCGAGCGCGGCGAGCGCGGCGTGGGGAGCGCCGGGCTTCGGCGGCATTGAAGATATCCTCGGCGATCTTTTTGGATTTGGTGACGTGTTTGGCGCGGGCGCTCGCGCCGGTTCTCGCCGATCGGCCCAGCAGCGCGGCGCAGATTTGCGTTACGACCTGGAAATCTCTCTCGAACAAGCAGCCACCGGCATGACGGCCCAGCTCCGCATTCCGAAGCTCGAAACCTGCGAGAAGTGTAACGGCACGGGAACCGCTCCGGGAACTCGGCCCGAGTCGTGCCAGACGTGCGGTGGCGCCGGACAGGTGCGGTTCCAGCAAGGGTTCTTCTCCGTCTCGCGCACTTGCGGCAACTGTCGCGGCACGGGCCAGGTGATCAAGTCACCATGCGAGGGTTGTCATGGCAAAGGCCGCGTCGAACGCGAGAAACAAATCGAAGTGAAGATTCCCGCCGGGGTCGAGACCGGTTCGCGTCTGCGTCTGCAACGCGAAGGCGAATCCGGCGCTTACGGCGGCGCGCCCGGCGATCTCTACGTTGTGATTCACGTCGCTGAACACGAGCTTTTTGAGCGACAGGGAAACAATCTTTATGCGTCAGTTCCGGTTACGTTTGCCCAAGCCGCGCTCGGCGCGGAAATTAATGTGAGGACGCTAAACGGCGAAGATACTTTGAAAATTCCCGCTGGAACTCAAACCGGCACCGTGTTCCGCGTGCGGGGGCAGGGAATGCCAGTGCTTGGCGGCCGCGGCCGCGGCGACTTGTTCGTATCAGTCTCAGTGGTAACGCCGACGATGCTGACGCGCGAACAGCGAAAGCTGCTCGAACAGCTCGCGCGGGTCGAAACAAAAGACCTGGAAGAGAAGAAGCTCTCCGACAAAGTGCGCGACATCTTTGGATAGGCAAGGAGGCGCATCTGAAGTTTGGGACTGGAGCGGAAGCGTCCCGCTTGCAATCAAACGCTTAGGCCGCAAGCGAGACGCTTGCGCTCCAGTCACCGTGATAACATCTCGCCCGCAAAACGAAACGCTTCGGTCGTCTATTCACCGAAAGGTAAACACATGAAATCCCCTCTCAGTTTGCACCGCCTAATTCTTTCGCTTTTTTTCCTTATTTTCCTGAGCGGATTTTCGTCAGTCATGGCGCAGGACGAATATGCGCAGGTGAAATCCTGGGAGAGTTTCGACTTTCGCGGTCACAACATCAACGCCAAAGACCTGAATCAGTTAACGCTTTACGATCTGAAGCTGGTGCGCGGCATCGTGTTCGGCAAGCACGGGCGCATCTTCAAAGATCCGGACATCAAGCGCTACTTGCAAACCCGCGACTGGTACAAGCCCAGCACTGACTTCAACAACTCGTCCCTGAACGACACTGAGCGCGAGAATCTCGACGTAATTCGACTCACCGAAGCGTCGCAGCATGAAACGGTCGAGCCCGGGGACATGCGGCTTTACGAGAACAAGGCGCTGACGCGAAAGAAGCTCGGGGCCCATACGAACGCGGAGTGGACGGTACTGGCGGCGGAGGTCGAAGCAATTCACGGCAGGCGTTTCGACGGCCAGCCGTGGTTGCAGCAGTATTTCGACGAGCGCTACTGGTATCGCCCGGCCGACCATTACAACCCGAAGAGTCTTTCAGCAATCGAGCAGAAGAATCTAACGCTGATTGACACCATTCGCCGGCAACAACGCCACGTCGCGATTGCTCCTGGCGACATCGAATTGTTCGAGAACAAGTTGATCTCTGAAGCGATGCTGCGCGGGCTGAGCCTGCACGAGCTACGCTTGTTGCGAAACGAGGTTTACGCGCGCCACGGGCGGGTATTCAAGACGCTATGGCTGCAACAATACTTTGGTGGTCAGCCTTGGTACGACCCGGACGACAATTTCAAAGACGAGGAACTATCCGGCTCGGACAAGACGAACGTTGAGACAATCGTTGCGTACGAGAACAAGCTGCACAATCAAATTGGCACAAAGCCGATCACGCGCGCTCTTCTGCAAGGACTTTTCGTCGAAGACGTTCGTAAGATGCGGGACGAAATCTACGCGCGCCATGGCAAGGTCTTCAAGAACGAGTGGACGCAGAAGTATTTCGCGAGCTTCGATTGGTACAAACCCGATCCGAAATTCAATGAAGCTTCCTTGAGTTCAGTCGAGAAGCAGAACCTGGTGACCATCGCCGCTTACGAGAAACGAGCCGTAAGCGCGATGAGCGTCATAGAAGGTTGATAAGGCCAACTATGGGCCGCGCGTGCCGCGGCCGAGAAAACAAAGAAGTCAGAACCGCCTGCGGTAGCGGGCGGGCTAGCGAGTAGAAAGTGAGCAGTTAGCAGTGAATCTGCTACTGCTCATTGTTTTTAGTGAGACCGTCCAGCGTCTGTCTGGTTGTTTGCAGGCGGAGCAGTAATTCCCCTGCATCCGCCGTTGGTAATTCTCCTGCGCGATAGATCTCTTTTCCGGCCACCATTGTCATTCGCACGTCGCGTCCTGAAGACGAAAAGATTAATGCATCGATGGGATCCGTAACGGGTTGCTGATGCGCGCCGTCGAGACCGACGACGATCAAATCGGCCTGCATCCCTTCGACGAGTGCGCCAATCTGATCATCGAGACCTAACGCGCGAGCGCCCCCGAGTGTGGCGGCAAATAGCGCTTGTTGCGCGCTAATCGGGGCAGTAGCCCGCGCGTCAGCAAGGGCGTCAGTATTCAGAACGCCCTCCCTCACGGTCGGGCTACCGCCCCGAGCGGCTGACACACGGGCCAGCAGTGTCGCGAAACGAGCTTCTTCCAGAATGTCGCAGTTGTTGTTGCTGGCGACTGAGTCACTTCCCAATCCAACTTTCAAACCTGCGTTGACGAACTTCGCAAACGGCGCGCGACCGTGACAAAGCTTCGCGTTGGATTTTGGGCAATGCGCTACCGCCGCACCGGCGGCGCGTATTGTCTCGATGTCTTCGTCGTCAACCGTGATGCAGTGCGCGAGTAGCGGCTTTGTTCGCAAGACGCCGTGTCGCGCCAAATACTGAATCGTGGAAATTCCCGGAGCTTGCCAATCGATGCCGCGCCCGCGCAGACCTTCAGCGAATGGCCCAGCGCCATCCACCATGAAAGACCTTTCGGCTTCCGATTCCGCCGCGTGCATCATCAGCGGAAGCCTGTCTTCCAGGGCCATTCGCACGATTAGTTCCAGTTGTCGTGCACTAACGGTGTACGGTGCGTGCGGCGACACCCCAGCATGAACTGTCGTTGTTTCCAGAACGCGTATCTCCTCAAGCTGGCGGCGCAACTGCGCTACGTTTGTTTCAGCCAGACTCGGATCCGGTCCGAATGACTCCTGATAAATGATTCCGCGTAAGCCAACTTCGCTAAGTGCCCTCATCGACTGTGTTGCCCCGGAACTTGAATCGCCAACGCAGGTGATTCCCGCGCGGGCGGCTTCGATCGCGCCACACATCGCCGAAACAGAAAGATCCTCCGCAGTCATTTCCATGCGCGCGATCGTCAACTTGCGCAGCCACGCGAAAAAATCATGCTCTTCGCGCTCAAGAAAACCGCGCATGACCGTCAGTTCGAGATGTGAATGGGCGTTGACCAGTCCTGGCAGGATGACACTGGTTCCGAAATCGGCAACCGCCCCGTACGGAAAGCGCGAAACAATTTCGCGCGCCTTGCCGACGCCCACGATCCTGACGCCTTCGGTCGCGACGGCGCCAAACTCGATCGCCGGCGACGCGATCGGCAGGACCCAGCGAGCTGAATAGATCGATGTCATTCGCCACTTGCGAGGCAATGTTCAAGCGAAGAGTTCATCGCGCCTTGGCAGATTTGACCCGGCGGTACCGCTTTAGAATTGACGTGACGTATGCTCGCGTCGAGGGAATGTCGATGCGGTCGATGAATTGCTGCTCGCTTAGCGGCGGTGTTCCCTCGGGCACGCGGCCCCATTCGATTACGCGGCTGTCCCCGGCGTTGTAGGCGGCCAACATCCGTGCTTCGCGATCTGGCACGTTACGATACTCCTCGCTGAATTTTCCCAGATACCAACATCCTATTTGCACGTTGTGCTCTGCCTCGTGCAGCAGCGTACTGGCATCGACGGGCGAAGATTGCTGCAACGCCGCAGTGCCGGTCTCGGCGGCCCATTCACGAGCGACGGCGGGCGTTACTTGCATCAGTCCGATTTCACCTTTCTCACCTTTCTTCCACGGGCTGAAGTAAGTCTCCTCGTAGATGATGCTCCACACCAGATCCGGTTCGACGTGATATCGCGCCGCTTCCGTTGAAATCAATGAGTCGTACCGATGAATCCAGTATTGATCGAGCAGGTAGGCAGCGGCAGCGAGCAGGACGAGCGTGAGGGCTATGATGATGAAACGCTTCATTCAGTCGGGACGAAATCTTGTGAAAGCTTAGTTGCGGAGCCAGAAACGAGACCAGAGATCGGCCGCTGAATAGGTTTGATCGACGCCTTCATACTGCTGACGCAATGCGAGCGGGTCCAAAACGTGCCCCTGAAGCCAAACTTCCGCCGAAATCGTGGCGCCAACTTCCAGGAGCCCGCCGGTGAGGGCGCGTGCGTTGACCAACACTTCGAGCTTCAACCGATCGAGATCCACGTAGATCCAGTAAAGCTCGCTGCCAGACAGCGGGTTAATGAGCGGCTTGAATGCGATCACGCGTCCACGAACGATCCAATCGTTCTCATGCGCGGCGCGCGAAGGAGCAGCCCGCTCCAGCGGCAGCCACCGCGCGTCCATCTCGCGCGCGCAGACGCGCGCACGATAAGCCAAGCCACACAAACCGACGTGCAGCGCGGGCGCGCGAAAACTTGAAGCGCCGACCTCGGTCAAGTTTTGCAATTCGAACAGCACTTCTGTTTCCGTTCCGTCGCAGTAGCCGTGAATGACTGCCTCGCCCTCTTCGTCGTATTCCGTCAACGCCCACGGCGCGATTCGTTGCGTGTAACGGGCGCGAAAGCCTGGGCGGCAGTTCGCGTAAAAAACGTCGCCGGTCCCTGACTCGTAAAGCACAGTCCAAACTTCAAGACCCTCGCCCAGTTTCCAGCAACGCCCGTGCAAAACGGCGCCGCGCCGCGACAACTGGCTCGCTTCGCCCTGATTTTCGGCGCGCTCCGCGAGAAAGTTGATGGCTTTTTCGCTCGGCACTTCGAGGCCGATGGTTTCAAACGTTGCGTCCATCGCTATCTTGCAGCGCGCCTGGGCGCCGAAACTTCCTTTTCATCGAGTGGATCCTGGCGCGGCACATGTTTCCTGAAGCCGCGAATGTTGCGCACCGCTCCATGCTCGGGCTGAACTCCGGAGCGCACCATCTCAGTGAATAGATCCACATCGTAATCTGCTTCGCGCGACATGATCTCGCGAATGCGAATCAAGACAGTTAAAAATTTTGGGCGCCGATACATGAAGCAGAAGTCAGAGATCAGACGTCAGACATCAGAAATTGCAAAAAACTCAGAACTCAGAACTCAGAACTCAGAACTCAAAACTCAGAACCTACGCCGTCTGTTTTTCGGTCGCTTCAGAAACCAAAAACTCCGGCGTAACGATCATCGGAACGAAAAATCCGGCGGCGGTATTGAACAAACGAATTCGCGCTTGCCGTCGCACGTTCGCCAAATGTCCGAAGTTCCATGTAACTAGATAATCGATTTTGTGAAACGAAGCAACTGCTACGTGCAATGCATCGGCGATGTACTTGCGATGAAAAATTCCCCGCGAGACATAACCGTCCGCCAGAATCGCGCACTCCTCCGTCAACTCAACTTGCTCGAGACCACCAACCAATTTCAAGTAGGCTGATCGATGTGGCTCTTCCAATCGCTCCAACTCGCGCACAACCAACGGCGAGATCACTGCGCGATATTGCGACAGCTCGTGCTCCCACCAACGCATTGTGAGGTCGCGACGAAACGGCTCTCCGTTGTCCAGATATGCACCGATTACCGACGTTTCGAGATAGGCGCTCGGTTTCATAAGCCAGTCGTTTCCTGGGGTATCGTTGGACTCGCGGATTTAATTCCATCCAACGGTTCCAGCCGCACGATCGCGCGCTGAAAATCAAAGACTATGCGAAAGTGACGCAGAAAATTCCCGCCCAGGATACCGTTCTGCTGAAATCCGGCAGTTTCATTGATCGGCTCGAGGTCGAGCACCGCCGCGTTGATTTTTTCGCGAGCACAACTGCCAATCGCCACTCTCGGGAGCAACGCCATCTTTACATCTTCGGCAATACCGGCAGCGCCAAAGACACGCATCCGATCCGGCTGAATAAACTCGGCGGCCGCGTCCAATTCGGCGGCGCGTTCGGAAATCACGCTGACCGTCGCGCCGGTATCGATAATGAAGTTGAGAGATTTCTTAATGCCTTCGATCGTGACTTCGCCGCTCAAGAATCCGCTGGACGTAGTCCTGACCGGGATTTCAATACCGGGCCGCGCCACGATCTTACTCGTTCCTGAAGTTGCGATTTGATCGATCAACGAACCCAGATCCGCGCTGTCGCGTTGTCGAACCAACGTCATCCGCCGGCTTCCGTAATCCACGGCCGTCACCAGGCGCGACAACGCCGCGATTCCCAGATACCCATCTACGTGCGTGGTCGTGTCGTAGAAGCGGCGAATGTAGACGGGCACGTTCTCGATGTGAATGTCCCCTAAATCGATTGAGTTGAGATAGCCGTAAATAATATCGAAACGACCGCCGCCGCCGATGGCCCTGGCCAGGCCGCCCCGGGCAACGGGCTTCAGACCGAGTTTGCGGGCGGTCTCGTCCGAGACTACTGACATTCCGGAACCAGTATCGAGAACAAAACGCAGCGGTGTTTTCGATCCATTAATGCGAATCTTGACGATCGGACGATTGTCGATCGATTCAAACGACAGCACTGTTCGTTCCGGCCCGCTGACGGTGTAGAGCGAAGATTGCTGCCCCAGGTAAAGCAGAAAATCGATCAGGCCCCTGATTCGCGCTCGCCGATCGGCATCGGTGCGCGGAGCGATCAGCAGGAACCGCTCGTACGCGTCGGCAGCTTCTTTGTACCTTTCTGAACGCGCGGCCGCCTGGCCTAGACTGAAGATGTAATCGGGCTCGCCCGGATCCATACTGACCGCGCGGCGGAGCTTCTCGACAGCAGCTATGTTTCGGTTTTCGTAAAAGTCGATCATCGCCAAGCCCGCGATGGCCATGGGCTGGTCATCGTCGAGCGTGAGCGCGGTGCGAAATTCTTCGAGCGACAAGCGAAAGTCTCCCGCCGCAAGAATCGCCGAGCCGAGCAAAGCATGCGCCGGAGCGGAAAGTGGATCGACCGCAACCACGCGCGCCGCATGATCGAACGACTCCTGCAACCGCCTTTGCTTGAGTAGGGTCCTGCTGAGCCCGAGGTGCGCTTCGCGATCGTAATCGTCTTTTTGCAGGATCTCGCGATACAACTGTTCGGCGCGCTGAAAATCGCCGGAGCGCAAAGCCTTTTGCGCCTGCCGCAGCGCCTTCTTGCTGTCCCCGAAAGCGGTGACGCTCAACAGCAGAAAGAAACCAAAGAACAGACCGGTCCGAACGGTTTGGCGATACCTGACAAAGGATGATGGAGGGTTAGCGGAAAGCTTCATGATCTTGAACCCCTCTGAATGCGGATCGCGCAATCGTTACTTCAGAATCTTGCCCGTTTTCATAGACCAGAGCGCGAGGTCTAATTCGTCAAAGTTGATTCCGACGTCCCTGGCAAAGTCTTTCATGCGGCTCTCGCTTTCCAGATACCGCGCGCGAGTTGTCGGCGGCTTTGCTGAATCAATCACGCCCAGGTCTGCCAGGCAGCGCACGACATGCTTATCCAGGATGCCGTAACCTTTGAAGCCGATATTACGCAAAAAGTGGCTTGCCTCTTTGTATCCCAGGCCTTTGATGCCGGGCGTGCGTGCGAGCCAGTCGCGTCTTGCGGTCGGATCGCGAAGGCTTCTGAGCCGATCGCGTAGGCGCATGGAAAAGTTCTCGCGTAAAAACTCGCGCGTCGTAACCACGTGCGCCGCCCTAACGTTGTGGAAACGGTACGCGGGAGGCTTTTTCAATGCGCGTGTGATGGCGGCGCGGCTCCCGTTACTGAGCAAAGGTCTGACGGCCGTGACCGCCGTCAAGCCCATCGTGGCCGACGATCCCGCGGTGAAAATGCAATAGACCATTTCTTCCCACAGACGCGCGTCGGATCCGCTGTTCCAAATCTGATCGAATTCGGTAAGACGAGCACGGATCTCTTTGCGCCGCGTAACGTACGTTGCGCGCAATCGATCGATGGTGACCGGCTCCTGTTCTGGCATTTTTCGCTTTTCAAACCGATGCGTGAGTCAGTTGCGATTCTAGGAGCGCGACTAACCGCTGTCAATAAAGTTGGCGTGTGTGCGCGCCTGCCGATTAATGCATCCCGTCGCGTAATCACCCGCATCAAATCTTCCCGCTTTCCCGATTTGCCGAAAGCGTGGCATTAGTCGTGTTATATTTTTCAAGGCATGAGACTCACTCGCACAATTCGAACAGCGGCAAGTAGCCAATTCAGGCTCGCAGTTAGTGCGGTCGCCGGGCTTTGTGTGCTCGTGTTCGCGTCGTCGATCGCATGGGCACAGACCAGCGCGCCATCGCCGTCGGCTGGGCAGCCTCAAGTCGTGGCCAGCGGCGTTCAGAACTCGACTACGAACTCGATAGTCTCAAACGCCGCCCGGGGAATCACGCTGCCCGAATCGTTGACCCTGATCCATGGCTACCAGGGCGTACTGGCGGAAACGCTGGAAGGGACGATCATCGCGTCGCAGTCAGCGGACGAGAAGTTCAACCCGGCGTCCTCAGTCAAACTCGCGACAGCACTCGCCGCGCTCAGAAGTTTCGGGCCGAACCATCGGTTTGTGACGGCGGTGTGGGCAGGCGGCACGATCGACCGCGCGACCGGGACGTTGAATGGCGATCTCGTTGTAACGGGTCGCGATCCTTCATTTCGTTATGAACATGCGGTGATGTTGGCCCGGCAGTTGAATGACCTCGGCATCAAGACTGTTACCGGCAATCTGATCGTCGCGCCCGGATTTACGATGAACTTCGATTGGTCGGCCCGCCATTCAGGCGAAGAGTTGCGTGAATCAATGGATTCCATGACGCGGTCTGCGAGCGCTACGCGCGCATGGCTCGATGAGCGTTTGTTGCTCGGCGATCAGCAGAGTCTTAGTTCAGTTCCGAGTCTCTCAATCGCCGGCGAAGTCGTGGTTGGTTCGACGCCGCTGCAAGCCACTCCGCTGCTTACGCGCCGATCCAGCAAGCTGGTGGACATTCTGAAAGTGCTGCTTTGCTACTCGAACAATTTCATGGCGGAACGGATTGGCGAGTCACTTGGCGGTCCCGATTCGGTGCGCATGCTTTTGATCAATTGGCTCAAGATAAATCCCGACGAGGTGTCTTTTGCGTCCACCAGCGGGCTCGGTGTAAATCGCGTGACGCCGCGCGCGATGATGACAATTCTGCGCGGGCTGCGCGATGAGCTAAAGAAGAACAATTTGAAGTTGTCAGACATCTTGCCCGTCGCAGGAATTGATCCGGGCACACTCGAAGACCGCTACACGGACGCGATGGAGCGCGGAACCGTCATCGCGAAAACCGGGACGCTGGTTCGTACGGATGGTGGAGCGAGTTCGCTGGTCGGCCAGATGAACACGAAGAGTGGGCGCGTCGTCTTGTTCGTAATTTTCAATCAACGCGGCAGCGTCGATCAGTTTCGCGACAACCAGGATGCAATCGTGGCGGCGATTCAAAACGCCCTGGGCGGGCCTGCGCCATTCGCCTATCGGCCCATCCAACTTTCGATGCGACTGGCCACTTCAGACTACGAAGCCGCAAAGGCGCGCGGCGAATACGAACCTCGTGAACAGTAGCCTTTCCGCTCTGTTCTTTCACTCGCAATTAAGTCTTGACACCTGTTGCCGCAGCGGGAATGATGCAGA
>DASXTE010000242.1:0-47097 GCA_036505595.1 Pyrinomonadaceae bacterium | reverse complement strand
ATCGCGATCGCGCGGCAGGTGCCCGGCGTGGACGTGATTCTGATGGGCCACACGCATCGTGAAGTTCCGTCCCTGATAGTGAACACCAAATTTACTCGACATTTGCCGACTACTAGTTCGACTCTTGACAACGTGAGGGTAACACCCTTCTACGACCCAGGTGTGATTTTGACGCAAGCCAATCGATGGGCGAGTCATTTGGCGCGCGTCGACCTTTATCTTGAAAAGGATGACAGCGACAACACCTGGCACGTCATCGCGAAATCCGCGCGCACGATTCCCGTTACTGAGAAAACCGAAATCGATCCGAAGATGGCGAAACTCGGCGAGCCTTACGACAAGGAGACGCAGGCCTGGCTCAGTCGAAATATCGGTGAATCATCGGAAGAACTCACCGCGCAACAGTGCCGGTTCCAAGACACAGCGATTATCGATCTGATTCAGCGGGTACAGCTTGAGGCGGGGAAGGCTGACGTCTCGATGGCGGCTTGCTTCAATCCGCAGGCGCGAATTCCGCAAGGTGCCGTGACGGTGCGCGATATCGCCGGACTCTACGAATACGAAAACACGCTTGTGACTTTGGAGTTGACGGGCCAGCAGTTGAAGGACGCGCTGGAACATTCGGCGAAATATTTCAAAGAATATCAGTCGGGCAAAAGCTTGACTGACCTGGTTGACCAGCGAATTCCCGGATACAACTTCGACATAGCTGAGGGAGTGAGTTACGACATCGATCTTACGAAACCGTTTGGTCAGCGGATTCAGAACCTGAAATTCAAAGGCCAGCCTCTGTCGCCCACACAAAAACTGCGCGTCGTCACGAACAATTATCGCGTGAATGGCGGCGGCGGCTACGTAATGTTCAAGAACGCACCGGTCGTTTATCGCTCCAGCGAAGAAGTGCGCGAACTGATTATCGATTGGGTCGAACGCAACAAGAAGATTCCCACCGAGACCGATAATAATTGGCGGATTTTGGGGGCTCAGTAGAAGCGCACGCATCCACGCGTGCGGTGCGCGGGCATCCTGCCCGCACATCAATTAGTGGAACCGGCAGGATGCCGGTGAACCGCCGGCAAGGATGCCTGCGCTCCAATCAGCCGGCTTCTGCACTCAATGCTGCCAGCAGCTTCTCGTGAATCCTGCCGAACGCGCCGTTCGACATGATGGCCACGACGTCGCCTGACTGAAGCTCATTTTTCAAAGCAGCAACAATTTCATCGACGTCAGCGATCGCGGACGCACCCTTTTCCTGGGCGGCAATGTCTTCAATCAATTTCTCAATATCAAGCACGCCGCCCATCTCGGCCGCGCGTTGCTCGTCGTAGACGCGGGAGACGATCACATAGTCGGCCGGCGCAAACGCGTCTACATAAGTCCTCTGAAACGTCGCATGACACGATGTCCGCGAACGTGGCTCAAACACCGCGATTAATCGCCGATTCGGATATTTTGTGCGGAGCGCCGCCAGAGTTTCGCGGACCGCGGTGGGATGATGCGCGAAGTCGTCGATGACGGTGATGCCGTTAATTTCGCCGCGCACTTCGCAGCGGCGGCGCACGCTCTTGAAGCTGGCCAGCGCGTCGGCAATTGTCTGTCGATCAACTCCCCATGCGTCCGCGGCAACGATGACCGCCAGACAATTGCGCACGTTGAATTCACCGATTAGCGGCGTCGAAACGTCAGCCCATTTCGCTCCTTCACGCCACACGCTGAACCGAGTCATGTCGTCAGCGAAATGTATATCGCGAGCCTGCCACTTCGCGTCATCGCCGGTGCCGAAGGTTTCCAACTTCGTGAAGAGCTTTTGACCAAACGACGCCACGACCTCACGCACGTGCGGACTGTCCCAACCGACAATCAACTTTCCGTTGCCCGGCACCAGATTCATCAGACGACGGAACGCAAGTTTCACTGCGTCGAGATCTTCATAGATATCGGCATGATCGAATTCAATGTTGTTGACAATGGCGACCTCAGGCAGGAAGTGCATGAACTTCGGACCTTTATCGAAATAGGCCGTGTCGTATTCGTCGCCCTCGATGATGAAGTAATCGCTGTTGGTCACGCGAAAGCTCACGCCAAAATTCTGCACGACGCCGCCCACCAGAAATGAAGGATTCAAACCCGCCTGATCGATCACCCACGCCGCCAAACTCGTCGTCGTCGTTTTCCCATGTGTTCCGGCGACAACTAACGAGCGACGGCCACGAATGAATTCATCCTTCAGAACTTCCGGCAGCGAGCGATACAGCAGTCGTTGCTTCAACGTCTCTTCAACTTCCGGGTTGCCACGGGGAATCGCGTTGCCCACGACGACGCAATCCGGCGCGGTGCTTAAGTTCTCAGCTTTGTACCCGCGCATAATCTGAATCCCGAGCGACTCCAGCATCGTATCCATCGGCGGATAAACATTCTCGTCCGACCCGGTCACGACAGCCCCACGAGCTTGCAGCATACCGGCGAGCGAAGCCATGGCGGTGCCGCAGATTCCAATCAAGTGATAGCGCATGTTAATCGTAGAAAGCGGAGCGAATGGATTGTAAGTGAAGTGGCGCGAAATTAGGGAGCATGCATCGCTGTTGAAGGGGCTTCGGGCGAGTTCGCGGTCGTCGTCAAATCATTGTGCACCATGTCTTTAACCAACCCGCTGAAATCGTATTCGGGGGCCCAGCCCAACTCTGTGCGCGCTTTCGTTGAGTCGCCAATCAACGACTCGACCTCAGCCGGCCGATAAAACTGTTCGTCCTGAACCACGTGATCGCGATAATCAAGTCCGGCTTCGGAGAACGCCAACTCGCAGAATTCACGCACGGTGTGCGAGGCGCCGCTGGCCACCACGAAATCTTCAGGCTCCTGTTGCTGAAGCATCAAGTGCATTGCGCGGACGTAATCCTTGGCGTGTCCCCAGTCGCGTCGGGCTTCCAAATTTCCCAATCGAATTTCATTTTGCCGTCCCGCTTTGATGCGCGCCACGCCGGATGTGATTTTCCGGGTCACAAATTCAAAGCCGCGGCGCGGGCTCTCGTGATTGAACAGAATTCCGCTGAGACAGAACATGCCGTACGCTTCGCGATAATTCCGCGTGAGGTCAAAACCCGCCACCTTGCTGATCCCGTAAGGCGAGCGCGGATGAAACGGAGTGGTTTCTTTCTGTGGCACTTCACGGACCTTCCCGAACATCTCCGACGAGCCGGCGAAATAGAAACGGCACTGCGGCTGAAGTTCGCGCAGCGCCGCGAGCATGTAATGCGTGCCGTTGATGTTCGTGTTCATTGTCGAAAAGCCGTCCGCAAAACTTTCGGCGACGAAGGATTGCGCCGCCAGGTGATAACACTCGTCGAATTGATGCTGGCTGATTACGCGGAAAATGCTTGGGTAACTTTCCAAGCTCGCGGGGTGGAGCGTGACTTTGTCCAGCAGATGCTGGATTCGGTTGAAGCGCCGCTGCGGATCTTCCAGGGCCACGCGCCGCACAAGGCCATGAACTTCATAGCCCTTTGCGAGCAAAAGTTCCGCAAGATAACTTCCATCCTGCCCGGTCAGCCCCGTTATGAGTGCTTTCTTTGTCATGGCCATCTTCAGCGGACGAGTTGATGCTTCTCGAGTTCAGCCGTCGCTGCTTTCGAATCGTTGATCGCTTGCTGCTCGCTGACCCAATCGATCAATTGCGGGATGCCGTCTTCGAGACTCACGCGCGGCTCGTATCCCAATTTCGCGCGCGCCAGCGAAATGTCGGCGATGCAATGCCGGATGTCGCCTTCGCGATACTTGCCGACGATTTCCGGTTCGATATTTTTGCCGAGGCTTCGTGCCAACATTCGCGAGATTTCGCGGACTGAAATAGGTCGCCCGGTTCCGATGTTGAAAGCGTGGTAATCCGCTTCGTCTTTTTCCAGCGCCAGGAGATTCGCCTGCACGATGTCGCTGACATGCACAAAGTCGCGTGTTTGCTCGCCGTCTTCGAAAATCATCGGCCGCTGATCGTTGAGCAAGCGTCCTGAAAAAATCGCGCACACTCCCGTGTACGGATTCGAAAGCGCCTGTCGCGTACCGTAAACGTTGAAGTAGCGCAGCGCGACCGTCGGAATGTCGTAAGCGCGCCCGACGGTCAGGCAAAACTGCTCCTGATCCTGCTTGCTGATGGCGTAAACCGAAGAAGGGAACAGTGGCTTGTCCTCGTTCGTCGGTGTCGGAGACAAAGCAGTGCCACATTTCGGGCACGCAAAATCCCATTGCCGCGCCGACAGTTGTTCTGCCGTGCGAAGCTTTGGATTGATCACGCCGCACTGCGCGCATTCATAAGATCCTTCGCCATAGATCGACATCGAAGAAGCGACGATCAACTTGCGGAGTCCCCGGCGCATCCGCGTCAGCTCTTCAAGCAACACCGCGGTACCGAGATCGTTTGCCCGAACGTAGCGAACGATTTCATACATCGACTGGCCGACGCCGACCTCAGCGGCTTTGTGAAAAACGGCGTCGATATTTTCCAGCGCCGCGCTCACGGCCGCGGAATCGCACACGTCTCCCTGCACGAATTCCGCCGCGGGATTGAGATATCGCGGCGCGCCGTCGCCATGAACCTGGCTGACCAACGCATCGAGCACGCGCACGCGATGCCCGCGCTCAACGAGCGCATCGACCAGATGTGAGCCGATGAATCCGGCGCCGCCAGTGACGAGGATGTTTAGCGTTTCCATAACTGAATACGGTCAGGCGTTTGTCATATGTACCGTGGCTGAATGCGCAAGTCAAAGCGCGCTGATCAATCGCCCGTTTGCAGCCACCCCGTCAATCCAGCCGCCCGCGCGGCGAATGCGGCCACGTTGTCGTCGTCGCCAATCAGCGTCCGGTGTAGTTTGAATAAGTGCGTAGATTGATCGTTGAAGCCGGTGGCGGTCGTGAACGCGCAAGAGTATCCCAAAGACGCCGCGAGCGAGGCGATGCCATCGGTCGTCATGCCGTACGGATAAGCGAGCGGCAAGTTGTTGCGGGTCAGTTGTTGCTCGATGACGGTCTTTGAATCGCGCAGCTCATGCTCGACATCGCGCGGCGCGAGTTGCGGCAGCTTCTGATGCGAACAGGTGTGCGAGCCGAATTCAAAACCATCTTTCATTAGTTCGTGCACTTCCGACCACGACAAATATTTTTGATCGTCACTCTCGTGCCACTTCTGCGGCCCTGCGCCATCGTCAACAATTCGATCCGAAATCAAGAACATCACCGCCCGCATGTTGTACCGATCGAGCAACGGCGCTGCCGCCGTGTAGAAATTGCGATGGCCGTCATCGAAGGTGATTACCGTGGAATAGTTTGGGATGTCCAGGCCCTCTCTGCGCGCCCGCAAATAATCTCGAAACGAAATCACTTGATAATGACGCTTCAAGTAATCAAGATGCGCGCGGAATCGATCTTCGCGGACGTGCAAACCGAACGGATCGTCCGGATGTCGAACGGAACGGTTTGTGACTCCGTGATAACAGAGCACGACCACGCGGCGCCGGTTGAGCCAGGCTGCCAGACGAACCACTCCCGTCCAATACAGCAATTGAAAGGCGAGTTTCTTCAAGAGATTATCCGGCGCGCCGATAACGACCGACGTAGCCATGCGCAAAGAATGATTTCAGCACAGACTTCGTATCGTGCCAACGCTCAAACGGCGTGTTGAGACGCATGCACAAATCCGGAGCCAAGCGGGTCAGCGGATACGGAACCGGCGTGAAATTGTATTGTGAGCCACCCTCTGGAATCAGCCCCGCGCGCGCGGCGGCTTGATCAAGTTCTTCAGGTTGCAGACAAAGCCGCGGCAACAGATCGCCAGTCGCGAATCCAACCACGCGCGCCAGCCAGCGAAACGGAGTGGCGATCGAAATCATCGTCTTATCGATGTGGCGACGCTTCGGAATTGTGATCACGGCGATACCGCCGGGCTTCAACACACGCGAAATCTCAGACAATGCTTTGTCAGGCGTCCGCAGATATTCGATGACCGCCATTGCCAGTACTTGATCGCAGGATGCGTCAGGCAAGTCGATGTTTTCGATGTCGCCTTGTTTGAAGTTGACGTTCGGCAATTGACCAAATTTTTCGACCGATTCAGTAATCATTTCGGGCGAAAGGTCGCGTCCTTCAAAGCTCCCACCGCGTTCCAACACCGCATTAACCATCACGCCCGGTCCGCAGCCAACGTCGAGTACACGCCCGAGCTTCTGCGGCAAAAGTTCAAGCACGCGCGCTCGCCGCACGTGAAAGTGATACGACTTGCCGTCGGCGACGGCGTAAAGTTGCGACCAGCCGCGATTCGCCGACAGCTTATCGAAATGCTCTACGACGGATCCGGCAGGATTTTGGGACATCTGGAACTCTCGTCTTCAGCTAATTAGTCATTCGCGCGACTTGCTCGTAAATCTCAGTCAATCGATCGGCCGCGGCTTGGGGCTGAAATCTGGCGAGCGCGGTGTTTCGCGCGTTTTCCGACAACCGCGCTCGACGCTCCGGATCCGCCAGAAGTTCGCAAACGGCGACAGCCATGGCATCGGGATCCGCCGGCGGCACGAGAAGGCCGTCGCGGTCGTGTTGCAAAAACTCCGGAATTGGTCCGGCGTCAGTCGCGATGCACGCGCAGCCAGCGGCCATGGCTTCAATCAAAGCGATGCCGAGGCCTTCATAAAGCGAAGGAAAGACAAATACATCGCAGGCGTTTAAAAAATCCGTCACGTCGCGCCGCGCGCCAAGCACATGAAAATGATCTTCGACGCCGGTGCGTCTTGCTTCAGCGCTCAGTTGTTCGAGCCAGGCTGGATCGGTGGTCGCGCCGACTGACAACAGATGCGCCTGCGGGTACGTCGCGATGATTTTCGGTAACGCTCGCAGTGCGTGGATTAATCCCTTTTGCGGCGACACCCGCGCTACGTTTAGCAGAATGATCGCGTCGTGCGGCAAACGCAGTTCTCGCAGTAACTCAACGCGATCCTTCTCGGGTTTGACCGTTAGCGAATCCGTGTCGATCGGATTGTAAAGCAGATCAATGTCTTCCAAGGGAAACTTCAGATCTCGGTGCGCGCTTTGCCGGACGTATTCGCTGACGGCGATCAATCGTTCGTTACCGAAGCGTGCTGTCCAGCGATCGATTCCTTTTACGAGTCGCCGTTTGGTGAGACCGACATTCGCGCCGTCCGACCATGCCGGCGCTTCGTGATCTGGATTGTGTACCGAGCTCACCACCGGCACGCCACTCAGTCGCCCGCCGACGCGCGCAATAACATTCGCCGCCCAGAGATGACTGTGAATCACGTCCGGCCGGTGAGCGCGCAGCCATTTGGCAAATTGCTTGATTGCGCCGGGCAGATTGCGCGGACCTTCGCATTCCAGACTAATGACGGGCACGCCCAGTTCGCGAATCGGCTCAAGCCAGTGCGTCGCGCGCGAAGAAACGGTAAACACGGTACTGCGCACGCGAGTCGGGTCGAAGTGCTTCAGATTCGTGTACAGCAGCCGCTCGGCCCCGCCCGGGCCGAGCGCTTCGATCAGATGCACGACGTGCAGTCTTCCCATAGTTGGTTCGGGAGTGATGCGCGGCAAAACTTCGCGAGCAAGAGCAACCATCGATTAGTCTTTACGTCCGAGGTAGTAACACGAGCTCGCGACGGTATGCAAATGCGGAATTCTTTCGAAAAAATAATCGACGTACTTGAGCGGAAAAACCAGCCAGCCGATCAGACTTGAGGCCTTTGCGTAAACTCGCGGTCGCCCGCCGGACAGCAGCCGCGCCAGCAACTCGCGAGTGAACCAGGCAAACGTGGCCGCCGGGCCGATGTGGATGCCCGATTCGATTTCAACCAAAGGCGCACAGAGTGTTGCCAGTCCGGCCTTGGTGCTGCGACGCAAATCAATCGGCGATTCATGATAAGGCTGAAGGAAAGGCATCTCGGTGTAGAACAGGCCGCCCGGCTTCAGCACGCGGACTGATTCAGCAATCGTGCCGGCGGCATCCTCGACATGTTCGAGCACGCCCTGAAGAATTACCAAGTCGGTGCATGCGTCAGGAAAAGGAAGCGCCATCGCTGAGCCGATAACGTCAGTCGTCCCCGAATCGAAGATGTCGATGTTGATAACGCGTGGCCCAAGGTCCGTATACCCGGCGCCGACGTTGAGAATAGTTGCATTATCTCCTGCCGACGCAACTAGCGACCCGACACGCCGCTGCGTCCGCATCGTTACCAAAAAAGGATCAGGCGGGGTGGCGAGTACGTGCTTCAGCGATCTCAACGCGGGTTATCCTTCGACTTTACTTGCGACGGCGTAAAGGTTCTTGCTCAATGTTCGGGGAGCATCGGATCCAAGTTCCGCGAAAAGCATGGCGCGCCACAAGAGCCGCGACACCCGTTGCAGAGCAAGCCATGCCAATCGCTTTGGGCGCCATCGAACGCCCGTTCGATTTCCGAAGACCACCACATTTGCGAAACCCGCCAACTGCAACACTTCGGCCAGGCTGCTATCGGTATAGCCGGTGACGTGCGTGAGCTCGATATACCGTGAAAAGTTTGCGCTGGTCGCGCTCATGTTTGGTGTTTGCACAATGATTCGGCCGTTTGGCCGGAGCGAGTCGTACGCCGCGCGAACCAATTCCAGTCCTTGAAAAGGATCGACGTGCTCGATGATGTGATGCATGGTTACTAAGTCAAACTGCGCCGGACGCGCTTTTAGAAACGCAGCCGAGTCGATGACTTGTTCCGCCCTAAAGCCCAGCGACCGACATTGCGCTACCTGTTCTGCGCCCAGGTCAATTCCTTGAAGGGTATTAAACCCGCGATTGCGCAACCACGAAAGAAATTGTCCCCACCCGCAGCCAACGTCGATAATATCGGCAGAAAGATCTTGCGGTAAATGCGGCAACACGTTCAGTTCGTAATCTTCCGCCGCATATTCCAGGTGGGCAGACATGTCGCCGTCGGTGGCGAAGGTTGGCGGGTGCTGATATTCATTCATCACCATTCTATCGGACTCTGTGAACTAAATGCAGAACACAGCTTGCGAACGCCGTGACATTGCCAGTGTCCGGTATAACTGTTCCATCCGTCCCATTTGCGCTTCGTAGCTGCCATATTCGATAACTCGGCGGCGCGCCTCGTCGGCCATACGGGTTGCAAGGCGGCCGTCTTGCATCAACGTTGTCAAAGCTTCAGCAACTGAAAGCGGCTCGCGTACGTTCACCATTTGAACTGTCTTTCCGCGCTCGAAGTGCTGAGTATCGTAGTCGGAAATATCACCGCAAACCACCGGTGTGCCGCAAGCCATCGACTCTAAGACCGACATTGGTGTGCCGTCGCTGCTCGGAATTGAAATCGTGACGTCGGCCAGCCGGTAATAATCCGCCATGCGTTCGTGCGGAATCGCATCAAGAAATCGCACCCGGCCAGCAGTGTCTCGGCTCAAGATTTCGCGAACCTGGCGTTCATACTCAAGGTCCTTCGCCTCAGGCAATACCGCGAACACAAAATATGCATTCGGGACTTGCGCCCAGACGTGCGCAGCAGCCAGCGCGATCTTGTCCAGGTTGTAGAGTGGCCGCATCAGCCGCGGACTAAGAATGACTTTGGCATCCGCCGGAATACTTAATTCTTCGCGGAGTGCCTGCGGCTTCGGTCCGGGACGAAACCACTCAGTATCGACACCGCCATGAATTACTTCGATCGGAATCCCGGGGCGGGTGTAACGTTCGACGACTTTCGTCAGCTTACTGGACCAACAAGTAATCAGATCAGCGTTGTGCAATGCGAACGGCGTGAGCCAACGTTCGCGAATGTCATCGCCAGGCTTCCAGTTTTCTCCGAGAATATCGCCGCCCATCACTGTGATCACCGTGGGATGAAAGCGGCTCAACGCTCCGTACCACGCGTTTACCCCCAGAAAATGCGAATGAACGATGTCTATCTTCTCGCGGCGAAAAATTTTACGAAGTCGCTTCAGTTGGCGAGTCGTCCGCCAAAATCGCTTTAGGTGAAACGGCTCCAGCTCACCCAGATACCGAGCGCCGCTATTTTCAACCGCCTCGATGTGATGCGGCTGCATGCCAGCGAAAGAAAGCAGGGACATTTGATGCCCGCGCTCGGTGAAAAACTTCAACCACCGATGCGCATGGATGTATCGCCCATCGGCGAGATAACAGATCTTCATTTCCCGGTTTGACTTCAGGTTGAGGCGACAAGCCTGTGAAATTTTCTATTACCCAGGCGAATGAGCTGGCCCAGTTGCGATGGATGAGTTCCGATAGCCTGTAAAATCGCACCGAGACCGCTTGCGCGCTGACCTGCTTTCAGACGGCTAATCGCCAATTCCAATTTCGCCTGGGCCATGCGCTTTCTGATCTCCGGACCAGCTTTTCGCAACTCCGGGTTGCGTTTTAGGGCAGCTTCCAGCGTAAGTATCTGTTTGCGGCAAGTGTCGACAGAATTCGTCGGACCGGAGCATTGGCCGGAGTGTTCGCGCCGCAGCGCCAGTGGCTCGTGACAATAATAAATTCCATAGCCGGCTCCGGCGACGCGCAACATGAGATCGTAGTCATCCATCGGAAAAATCGATTGATCGAAATCGCCGACTTGCGCAAAAACCCGTTTCGGCAGCGTGAATCCCGGAAAGATGTTCGAAAAGATGAAGACGTCCTTCAGCTTGCGCACGCCGGTGCGAACGGGATAGTTTCTTATCTCGCTCTGGATTTCGTGCCAAGTGCGGCCCGAGTGCAGCACCTCGCCCTCTGTACCGATAATTGTCGAATCGCAGGCGAATAGTCCGATGTTCTCTTCGGCATTGAAAATCGCGACCGCTTTTTCGATGTGATTCGGCGCGAGCAGGTCGTCGCTGTCGATAAAAACAATCAATTCGCCGCGCGCCATCTTGATGCCGGTGTTTCGCGCCACGGACGCTCCGCCGTTCTGTGGCTGCACATGTACGGTCACGAAATCGTAGTCCGGAGTGTGGCGCAACCATTCCACTGTTTCGTCGGTCGAACAATCATCAATCACCAGCGTCTCGAGGTTTTTGTAAGTCTGGGCTTTGATTGAATCGAGGCATTCGCCGATCCAACGGCGACGGTTGTACGTAGGAATGATGACCGTGACTACAGGATTACTCATTGGACAAAAACTCGTGCGAATCAGCTTAGGGGGTTCCTATCCTAGCAGGGGCGGACGCGTTTTGAGAAAGCCCGTGCGTGATCGAACGAAGTGGGAAAGGGATACGGCAGCGAGCAGAATTGCTATTGGCTCCGCCGGCAGTCGAAACCGCGGTGAACCGTAGAAAAAAATAGTCTGGATGAGGACAGTAATCGGTACCATCCATAGCAACCATCGGTTCGGTTGGGGCTTGCGTAGCAACAAGAGGAAACCAAACACCGACGGTAGAAGAATCAAGAGATAGCCGACATTCAGACTGCGCGAACTGCCGGCAGCGTGTGGCAAAATCTCCCAATCCAAAGGCACGAGCAAGCTGATCATTTTTGAGGGAATCACTCGAAAGAAGTAGCCGGGTTGCGCACGCAGCCTTTGAAGGGTCACCGACCGAAAATACTTCGAGGCGGAAGCCTCATCACCTAAGTTAGCCGCGGCGGCAACCGTCGGGTCTTCAGGGCCGGGCAGAGTTCCCCAGATCAGCCGGCCGTTCTTAACGGGCGGCCAGTACGACGCATAAAGCGTCAAGCCTTCCTGTGTCGCGATTGGTACAAATCGACCGAAGGTGTGATAGTTACGGATGCTCCACGGCGCGAGAACAAGACAAAAGGTCGAACCCGCGATCAACAATGGCGCCACTCTTCGCGGTCGCGAGTCCGGCGAGCGTTGCCTGAACGCAGTGATCAAAATTCCTGCGGCGAGGAGGAAAAAAACGAACAGATTTCCGCCGCGGACCAGTGTGTTCATACCGCTCAACAGTCCGAACATCGCCATCCACCAGATATGGTTCGTGCGCAGATAAAGCGCGACTGCGCAGAGCGTCAAAAGCAACAGCAAGAGTGACAGGTTCTCTGACAACAGTAACCGTGGTAGCCAAACCAGACCAGGATAGACGGCGGCAATGAACCCGGCGATAATCCCTTCGCGCCAACCGATCACTAACCCCGCGAACATCACCAGTGCGAGCACCGCAAGCGCGCCCAGTACGGCTTGGACTATCGTTGCGAAAGTAACGTTCGGGCCGGCGACTCGATAAATTATCGAAAGAAATGCAGGATAAGCGGGCGGGGCCCACGCTGTTTTCTGTCCCTCAGTGTTTACATACCCGCGGCCCTGCGCCAGCCCAGTCGCAAGGCGATGGTAGAGCGCCGCATCCGCAACTGGCGTCGTCGGCGCGCGGAGGACTACACAGGTTCGAAATCCAAATGCGGTAAGAAAGATTGCGATAAGACAAATCCGGCGAGACCAAAGTCGACCGGCTTCGGAATCGCGCGCGGTGTCAAACATTTCTTCCATTGGCCCTAGGCGCCCGAAACTGAAGTTGAGTCGCCCGTGGCAGACAAGCGCCCTTGAGAAGTTTCAGGTTCGTCTGCGAGTTGAGGTTTGTCCGTGCGGTAGAGTCTTTGGCGAGAGCTGATGTCGGGAATTGTTCTAAACGACGACTTCAATCGACAAAACAGATTGAATCGAAATATGAGCCACACGGCTTGCAGGCCGTCCCGCACGCCAATCTTCTTGCCTTCTTTATACGTCCGACAGTGGTAACTGATTGGTACTTCGTAAATCGCGCAGCGCAGTTTCGCGACTTTGGCAGTCACTTCGACTTCAAAACCGAATCCACTCGACTTGATAATCAGGTTGCGGATGATTTCTCCGCGGAAAGCTTTGTATGCTGTCTCCACGTCAGTCATACGCAAGTTGGTGAGCAGGTTCGAAACGAAGGTTAGAAACATATTTGCCAAATAAGCATAAAAGAAGAAAACCCGAGTGGCCTGCGGCGCCAGAAACCTGGAACCATAGACTACGTCGGCTTGGCCTTCGAGGATCGGTTTGATGACTGCGGGAATTTCCGCCGGATCGTTTTCAAGATCCGCATCCTGAACGATAACAATGTCTCCGCGCGTCATCGCAAACCCGGTTTTCAGAGCCTCAGTCTTGCCGGCATTCTTCTCATGGCGCGTGAACTTCACACGCGAGCTTGACCTTGCGAGTTCATCGGCAATCTCGGGCGTGCGGTCAGTCGAGCAGTCATCCACGATCACGACTTCCAGCAGGTGCGAGAGCGTTAGCAGTTTCTGCACGACGCTGGCTAGCGTGGTCTCTTCGTTATACGCCGGAACCACGACCGACAGGCAGCGCACGTTTTCGTCAGTCATAACCATTATGAAAGTTCCGACAGCGACAAACCTACCGGCGAATGCGTCAGCGAGCGTTTGAGTTGGAGTAGGGCGCGCTGTGCTCGGCTGCCGATTGTCCGCGCGACAACGGATGGCATCACCGCCCGCAACAAACGATAACTCCGCCCAACTTTGACTGCTCTCAAAACGCGCGCATAAAAATCTCCGTGCTCTGGAGAAACGCGAGCACTGAGCGCCAGCGTCCACGCTTCAGCCAGCCTACGCACGCCCTCGTCCGCGGGAAATTGGCGAAAGAACTCATGAACCCTTTCGACGGCTTGGGTGCCATCGTTCTCAATGGCGGCATTAGCCACACAGATCGCCAAATCCTCGGCGTCCAGCATCGTGGGATTGATCAGCGTGGCCTCGACATACTTGCGCGCCGCGTCCGCTTCGCCGCTAAACCAAAGCATCGTTCCAGCCACCCAACGCTGTCTTGAGAGCAAATGTTCGCCGCGCGCACGGATCTCTGGTGGCAGGGCCGGTTTTTCGATAAACCGAGATGCGATGTCTGCCAGTTCCACGCCCATCTTCACGATCTGCATACAGGTCTTGCTCGCCGCGTGCATGCGCATCGCTGAAAGCGTTTTGCCGACGTGTCTGACTTTGCCCTCCAGCGCTACGCGTAGCCACAAGTCATAGTCCATGCAAAGATGCAGACTTTGATCCAAGAGCCCGGTCCGCGTCAAGACAGATCTGCGAAGAAAAGTCGATGGTTGGGGAATGAAATTCATTTGCAGCAGTTCTCGCAAGCTGAATTCCGGCGTCCGCAGATGGCCATCCACCTTACTCGCTTCGTCAATCAGCACCGCGTCGCCGTAGACCATGCAGATATGAGGCTCATTGATGAACGCTCGTGCCGCATGTTCGAAAGTGTCTCGCAAGTAAACATCATCTGAGTTCAACCAGGCGCATACTTCGCCGGTCGCTCGCTCCCATCCTTTATTAATGGCGTGCGATTGACCGCGATCCGGCTCGCTCACCCAATATGCCAACCACTTTTCATAGCGACGAATGATCTCCACGGTCTGGTCAGTACTACCGCCATCGACAATGATGTATTCCAGATTCGGATACCCTTGCAGCAGGACCGATCGAATCGTTTCTTCGATCAAGTGCCCCTGGTTGAAAGAAGGGGTAACAACAGTAATCCTGGGCCACGCGCTATCCTGCCGCGCAATTAAAGGAGGTGTCTCTGCGGTCCATGGCCATCCCGTCTTTCCCGCAGGGGGTGGTGGCAGTTCATCTAGTCGTGGACAAAGCATCAAATTCCTCCTTGTCGACGACGGCCGTGGAAGTATGCCTGTTTGCGTTCGCGTCAAACGTGACTTCGCGAAGGTTATCACGGTGCGCGATGAACCACGCGACGGTCTTTGCGATGCCGTTGCGGAATGTGTGCGCGGCACGGAACCCGAACAACTGTTCAGCTCGCGTGACATCCAGACACCGGCGCGGCTGGCCGTTTGGCTTTGACGTGTCCCAAACAAACCGACCTGTGTATCCAACTTCCGAAGCGATGATCTGAGCCAACTCTCGGATCGAGATTTCGTTGCCAGTGCCGAGGTTGACGGGCTCTGGCCCATCGTATCGCTCTGCCGCCAGCAGAACGCCTTCCGCTGCGTCTTCGACGTAGAGGAACTCGCGCGTTGGCGAGCCATCGCCCCAGAGCACGACTTCGTTTTGTCCCGTATCCTTTGCTTCCGCGAATTTCCGAATCAGCGCCGGAATTACATGCGAGGTCTGCAGGTCGAAATTGTCGCGCGGTCCGTAAAGATTCACCGGCAGCAAATAAATGGCATTAAACCCGCACTGTGCGCGATAGGCCTGTGCCTGCACGAGCAGCATTTTTTTGGCAAGTCCGTAAGGTGCGTTCGTTTCTTCCGGATAACCGTCCCACAAATCTTTTTCGCGAAACGGAATCGGCGCGAATTTTGGGTAAGCGCAGATGGTACCGAGAGCGACAAACTTTTCGATTCCTGCAACACGCGCGCATTCCATGAGCTGAATGCCCATGATGGCGTTGTCGTAGAAGAAACGCCCGGGATTAGCCTGGTTCGCCCCGATACCGCCGACGACTGCCGCGAGATGTAAGACGATATCCGGTCGAGCCTCAGTATATAGCCGCTCGATATGTTCGCGCGCTCGCAAATCGTATTCGGCCGAGCGCGGCACGAACACATTGTGACAACCACGGGCGCGCAACTTCTCGACCACAAAGGATCCGAGAAAGCCCGCGCCGCCAGTCACTACTACTCGCTTATCCGACCACTGCATCTTTTCGAAATTCATTCGACTGCTCGCCATAGACCCCTGCTATATCGGCATCAATCATCAGGCGGACGAGCTCCTTAAAAGTCGTTTTGGGTTTCCAGTTGAGTTGCGCACGTGCTTTTGACGCGTCACCAACCAGCAAATCGACCTCGGCCGGGCGATAGTACTTTGGATCAATCTCGACGTAGTCATGCCAATCTAGTCCGACGTACGCGAATGCTTCATCCAGGAATTCACGGACTGAGTGCGTTTCTCCCGTCGCGACCACATAGTCGTTCGGAGCGTCCTGTTGCAACATTAGCCACATTGCTTCGACATACTCTTTGGCATAGCCCCAGTCACGTTTAGCATCGAGATTCCCCAGGTACAGTTTGTTCTCGAGACCTGCTTTGATGCGCGCGGCGGCGCGCGTAATTTTGCGCGTCACGAAGGTTTCGCCACGTCGCGGGCTTTCATGGTTGAAGAGGATTCCGTTACAGGTAAACATTCCGTACGATTCCCGATAGTTTACCGTCGCCCAAAATGCGTAAACCTTGGCGGCGGCATAGGGCGAGCGCGGGTGAAACGGCGTAGTCTCGCGCTGTGGAGCCTCGGCAACTTTTCCGAACATTTCTGAACTGCTCGCCTGATAAAACCGTGAGTTCACGCCGGTCTCGCGCAAGGCCTCGAGAATTCGAATCGTGCTGAGCCCTGTGACGTCGCCGGTGTACTCCGGGATATCGAAACTGACGCGCACGTGACTCTGTGCGGCGAGGTGATAGACCTCCTCAGGTTGCACGCGGTAGAGAACCTTAATCAGATTTGTCGAGTCGGCGATGTCCCCATAATGCAAAAACAAACGCACGCCGTTAACATGCGGATCTTTGTAAAGATGATCGATACGCCCGGTGTTGAAGGTCGAAGCGCGGCGGATGATACCGTGCACCTCATAGCCTTTCGACAGCAGCAGTTCAGCGAGGTACGAGCCGTCCTGTCCTGTGATTCCGGTAATGAGAGCTTTCTTAGCTGCCATGTCGTATCTCTCGAGGTTTACGCGAGCGTCTCACAAACTGCGATAAACTTCCAGCGTTCGCCGCGCCCACTCATCTCATGAAAACTTACTCGCTCGCTCGAGGCCGGCAACTCGTTGCCAGGCGATTCCCATGTTCCAAAGCTCGGTACGGGTGCAAAGTGTAAGGAATATGGAAACGGGTGTCGCCGCTGAAGACTACCGCTGAAGTGAAGTCTTCATTGCCGCGACGGTCCGCGCTATTCCTTCCTCCAACGAAACAAGGGGGCGCCAGCCGGTCTCTTTATGCAGCTTCGAGGAATCGAGCACGTTGACAGGCACGTCGTAAGAGCGTTCGGGCTGTCGCACTACGTCCGGCAAAGGCCCGAGCAAGTTCTCGAGAATTGCAATTATCTCCAGGACTGAGTGGCCTACACCGCTGGAAACATTAAAGACCCTTTCTGAGCCACGGTACTCCGATAGCTTGATCATGGCCGCCGCCAAATCACTAACGTGGAGGTAATCGCGCGAGACTTTCCCGCTTCCCCAAAGCTCCAATTGCTCGCCGCGTAACGCTCGATCGACCATCACGCCGATCACGCCCTGGCCGATATTCAGCCGCTGCCCTTCGCCGTAAACATTTGAGGGCCGCACCAAACAATAATCAATCCCGCACATCGAGGCGTACATTGAGATGTATTTTTCGATCGCCAATTTTGTGATTCCGTACGAGCTCGTGGGATTGGTGGGATGCTCTTCGGTAATCGGATTCATGCGGGGAACGCCGTATACAGCTCCACCCGATGATACAAAAAGAATGCGGCGGATATTCGTCTCTGAAAGTCGTTCAAGCCACCGAACGGTAGAAACAACATTGGTGCTAATGTCATAAACGGGATCCTTCATTGAGGACCCGGGCACCGTGGTATGAATGAGATCAATTAGAACAGTCGCGTCGCGAATCGCCGCCAGAACGTCCTTCGCGCGGTTTGCATCCCCTTCAACGATTTCTATTTGATTTTCATAATCGGCGACCAGTTCCCGCGACGCGTATAACTTGTCGAATATTCGGACGGCGTAATTATTCGCCGTGAGTTCACGACATATGTGACTGCCGATAAATCCCAGCCCTCCCAGCACCACAACTCGGCCAGAGGCAGGCTTTGCGACCGAGTTGGACATGACCTTCACGTGGTTCTCTTTTGCAGTACCTGATTGTAGTAGACAATCAGATTATCCACATAGCTGTTTATATCAAATCGCTCGAGCACTATACGTCGAGCTTGTGCGGATAGACGTCTTTGCAAGGTTGAATCTTTCGCGAGTGCCGCGATTCGATCGATAAAGCGAGCAGAGTCTTCAGCCGCGCACAAATACCCGTTGACCCCGTCATCAATGGCCTCGCCTTGTCCGCCGACATCCGAGCTAATTACTGGCACTCCGCACGACATAGCATCCAGGCAGGTGAGGGAAAGGTTTTCCGCTTGCGTGGGGTACAGAAGCACGTCACACAGATTGATTGCGCGCGCAAGTTCCACCTGGTCGCGAATGTAAGGCAACGTCGTTACCGGCAAGTTCAAGGTCTTGAAATCCTGAGCATGCTCAGACTTTTTTCCGACGACCAACACCTCAAGCACGCCAGGCATCCTGTCCGCCAATTGCCTCAGCCGTTCGAGCAACGGTAGAAATCCCTTTCGCTCTTCCAGAATATTGCTGTGAAAAATTCCAACGACAAATCTCGACGAGTACTTAAGCCCGAGAATTTCTGCGCACTGCTTGCGGTCCATTGGACGGAAGACGTTCGTGTCAATTCCATAATGCAGTCTGGTGATCGGTCTCGTGTTGACGAACGTCGATCGATAATGGCGCGCGAGAAAATCAGTATGTACCAGAACGTCAAATCCAGATTTGGTAACGGCTGACTTCTTCATGCGCAGCAAGGTCGCTGTGGCGTCACGGCTAATTCCCGGATACGGCAGGTCAAGTTGCGGGCAACTTCCGCAGCTATCCTGATATCGCAGGCAACCCAGCGTGTAAGGGCAATATCCGGTGGACAAAAACTGGTCGACAGGCGAGAGGATGATTGGCCGCCGTCGGCTTTCCCTTGCCAACACAGGCAGCGAAACGTAATGGCCGTGCAAATTATGAAAGTGCCAGAGGTCGGCGTTCTTCAGCCACGCATGGCGACCTAAACGCCAGGTTGATGGAAAAAACAGATCGTTCCACCCGGTCAGCACGCGCAGCCGAGGTTCAATCTGCCGCTCGTATCGGACAAGAGGAATGCGAAAAACATACCGATCCGTCGTAATGGGAAATGTGACATACAAACGCGCATCGATTCCCCGCGCAATCAAACCTTCGACTGTGAGACGAATCAGGCTCTCTGCGCCGCTGCCGACATCCGTCACATTGAAAAACGCCACGCGGATGGCTGACGTGTGTTTACCTAAGTCTTGCAATTGATTGCCGCACGAACATTTTCGGAATCACCTGGACGCTTCCATGAACAAAGAGTCTGGCTTGCAGACGCTGCCATCAGGTTCGGTATCCAGATGATAGCTAGACCAGTCTGGTATCCGGCTTTCATCGGGCCTGACGATCTCAATCCCGTGGAATCCAGTTTCCGCCAAGGTGCGCGCGAGGGAGTAACGATCGTACATCCACAAGTGAACCTCCCCGCTGCGGCGAAAGCGCCCCAACTCCAAGAGCTCGTACTCCGAGCCCAGCAACCGGCGGACAATCGTCTCGCGACGCGCAACACGATCTTTTAAAATGCGCCGCAACTGTCTGAACATCATACGTCGCGGAATGGCCGGCGCGTCCTCCGCCCGCGATGCTGGGCCGGTGCCCGGCCGCTCGGCGCTTTCGATCAACTGCTTCGCCTCTAACCCGATGCGGTCGATGACGAAATCTTGATTAGGCAAACCCTCGCGGCTCAAGTAAGCGGCCATCTCTCCGCCAGTAGATTCCCTCACCGTTTGGTCGTAGAGTTCCAGCATCATCCACTCGTAGTCGTGCGCCCGCTGCTCGTCGCCTGTCGTGGCTTGTTCCAACTTCTCCAGGTAAGTCTTCGCTATTCGCTCGAGATCAGGAACAGCAATGCGAATGGTGCCGCCGGCCTTCAGAACTCGCCAGCACTCGCGCAGGAAAGCCCGCGTGTCCGGGCGGCTGAAGTGCTCGAGCAGATGCGAATGGTAAACGACGTCGAACTCTTCGTCAGGAAACGGAATCCCTTGGCGCAAGTTGTGGGACAGAACGGTCGGATTGGTGGCCGCGAAGTCGACGTTAGTCCAAGCGGGATTAAACCTGCTGCCGCATCCCAAGTTAAGACACTTCATGAGTTGAGCCGGCCCTCTCCACTATCCTGTGGATCGCGCGCCGCAAATGCTGCTCGTGCCGGATCCTTCATCGAGTGCTGCCGGCGGGCTGAGTTGAAAGAGGATTTCTTTTGTGATCTGGGACTGAAAACGTTTTTGAACTGTCTCAGCAGTTCGTACAAGGCGGGTGCTTCGTCTCTGAGAAAAGTCAGCGACTGTTTAATTCGCGGATTGCGTTCGCACAACACGAAATATTTTGACAACGCCTGTCGCGCCTCGCGTCGCTTCCCGGCCTCATAGTAGGCCCATGCTAATTGCTTTTGCCACTCACCCTCACTTCGTCTCAACTTGTCTTCATATTTGGGTTCCAGGTAGCCGTGGAGATAATTGAAGGTATTTATGATTTCCAGAATTTGCTCCACCCGGGGACGGCCTTGCCAATACGCCGCACTGCGGACTCTGTAAGTCGCCATGATGTCTTTAAAATAGCGAATCTTTCCAGTACGAGCATTAATGATGTGTATCACCCAGTCGCCAGGCTTGACCTCAAAAAACCAATCGGGAAGAGGCTCGAAAATCTTGTTTCGATAAACGGCTGAACAGTAATGAATTGGATTGTCGGAAAAAAGATTCTCAATCGTCAACACTTCCTTTTGATCCGGTGGCTGAAAAGTTTCAGACGGCCGGCCATCTTCGTAAGAGATAAGGACATCGTGGAAGGAAATTGCAAAGTCCGGGTGAAGTTCGAGAAAATCAACTTGTTTTTGCAGCTTAAGTGGGTCGACCCAGTAGTCGTCACCATCAAGCATGGCGATGTATTTGCCCCGGCAGTCACGCAATGCGTTAACAAAGTTGTCTTTCCCGGACACTCCCAAAGCGCGGGCGCGCTGCGCGTCTTGTGGATCGCGATACAACCCCCGGATTTTATCCGGGTACTGTCTTTGAAAGGCTGAAACGATTTCTCGCGTGCGATCAGTCGAGGCGTCTTCGCCGATTACTATTTCGTAGTCGAAATCGACTTGTTGCTGAAGAACACTTTCAATCGCCTGGCTGATGTAAGCTTCGTGATTGTAGGTGGTGATGAGAACACTTACCTGCATACTATGGTATTCCACTCTCAAGATGCGGCCACCATTCGCGCCCTCACTTTGGATTGGTTGTTAACCGCCAGCCTAATGATTTGACATATAGTCTTGATGTTTTCGGGCGTGACGGCGGTTCCCGTCGGTAAGGAGAGAACCCGTTTACACAATCGTTCCGTTTCCGGTAGTAACAGACCAGCATGAGGAAAATAGGATCGGTATGGTTCCATCCGGTGACAACCCGGGTAAAAATACCGGCGCGCCAAAATATTTTCTGCATGTAGGATCATCATGAGATCGTCGCGAGCCATGCGACTTGTTTCTTCATCGATTTCCAATACTACGTACTGATAGTTGCTCCGTTCCGTCTCGTCGTGCTTCACGACCTTTATACCGGGAACGCCATCAAGTTCCTTTAGGTACGCATGATAATTTTGATAATTCGCCTCAATGAATTCATCTATGCTTTCGAGATTGGTGATACCAACGGCCGCGGCAATTTCATTTAACTTGCCGTTGATGCCGATGTAATCGGTTCGATCGTAATGAGTGAAACCGAAGTTTTTCATGAGGCGGATCTTACGTGCCGTTTCGCTGTCGTTAGTAACTACAGCGCCGCCTTCGAGGCTGTTTACGAATTTGGTTGCGTGGAAGCTGAACACTTCCGCATCACCGAACCCACCAATCATGCGACCTTTATATGAGCAACCAAAGGCATGAGCGGAATCAAAAAGCACCTTCAGTCGGTGTCGTGCCGCAATTTCGATGAGGGCCTCAATGTTGCACATCTGACCCCATACGTGAACGGCAATAATGCCGGTGGTTCGAGGTGTAATCATTTGCTCCACGCGAGCGGGATCCAAAGTGTAAGTAACCGGATCGATATCACAAAAAACCGGAGTGACTCCCTGCCACTGCAAAGCGTGCGCCGTGGCGATGAAGGTAAACGAAGGTACGATTACTTCTCCCGTCAGGCCCAAAGCGCGAATCGCAATCTCTAACGCAACCGTGGCGTTGCACATCGCGATGCAGTGGCGAACGCCGACAAAATCCGCGATGCGTCGCTCAAACTCCTGCTCGAAGGGGCCCATGTTCGAGAGCCAGCGGCTGTCAAGAATCGTGTTGATGCGTTCGAGCAAGCGCACCCGATCACCGATATTCGGGCGACCCACATGCAACTTGTCTTTAAAGGCTGGTGTGCCGCCGAAAATCGCTAACTCGTCCACCTGCATTGCTCTCTCTTTTGTGATTTGGGGGAACCAGAAGCCGGCGCAACTATATCATCTGCAAACGGTGGGCACAAAAAGCGGGGTTTGGCTGGAAAACCAACATGATCAGATGTCCGTTCGTTTGAACAGAACGTTAAAGAGTCCTGGCTCTACTTCGTGCCTATTCACTAGAACAAAATCCAATGCTTCCAGGAAAGCGACCACTTCCTGATAGCTGATATCTCTTTCAAGCAATTCAAAGATGATTGCTTTGACACCAGGACTAGCTAGCGTCCGCCGGGCACCCTTCAAGAACGATCGCTCCGAGCCGTCCACATCAACCTTAATGTAGTCGGGCGCCGGCAGGTTTCGCGCCTCGACAAAGGCGTCCAAGGCCACGACTTCAACCGGCTGTTCCTCGACAAAATTGAAATCCAAATCCACGCGACCGGTCACATCGGCAAGCACACGCTGATGTCCGCCGGCCCAGGGTTGTCCGATCTTTATCGCCGAGTGATGATTGCTTTCGCCGACTGCATAATTTAGAGGCGTCAGTAAACGCTCGGCACAGTCGCCGTTGAGCGCCCAGTTTTCCGTCAACGCCTTAAAGTTCATCCTTTCCGGTTCAAAAGCGTAACAACGCACCCCCCGCAGTGCGGCGTAAAGAGCAAAGCGCCCCTCGCACGCTCCAAGGTCGTAGAGGACTTGACCGGGTGCAATGCAATCGATGAAATCCAGGATTTCGGTTTCGCGGTTCATACGCGCACAGAGTTCCAGGGCCCGCGTATATCCGACAAGGTTCAGCTTTACATCCCTCACAACGGTTGAAACAGTGTCAGGCATAATAGCGATCGACGCGTGCGCGCTATCTTTCGGCGAAGAACTCATCGAGCATCCCAGGCGCGGGAAAATTTGGCGTAATCAACTCGTTCTGCGGTTTGTAAAGATACGGGTGGGGGTAACCACGTTCTACAAATGTCGGCTCATCGAGATTGTTATAACGAAAATGGCAGGACCATCTGATCGAGTCTGTATTGTTCACGCCTGAGCGATGAACAAGAAAGGACGAAAAGAAAAGGACATCGCCCTCCACGGCCTCGACCGGGATGAAGTCATCGTTGGTAAAGCGCTCGACCTTGCCGAAACTGTTTACAACATCGGTGGTTAAGAGACCCAGTTTGTGGCTCCCGGGAACGACTTCGAGCGCACCCAGCCTCACATCAACATCAGCAAGTGGGACCCAAACGACGAGCGAGTCGAGTGATCCTTGCATGCTTCGCCAGTCCTGATGCGGAAACACTCGCCAGTAAACTTCTTCTTTCGCCAGAAACCGGCTGTTGAAATACAGGACCGGCCGGGTGCTGATGTTGGGAAATTGGAAGCCGAACTCTGCCCGGAGGGTTTGTTCGATCCGTTCGTTCAAAGACAGCCGGTGCAGCGAGATGAGGTGCTGAATTTGCTTGCCGCAGTTGATAAAGTCTTCCAAATACAGTTTGAAATATTTGAACAACGCGGTCTCAAATTCCGTTTCATCCGGATCAGCAGACCTTAGAAGCTCGCGCCTCAGCAGTTGCTTCAGGAAAACGGACTTGGCATCGCTGCGCACGCGTTCGATCTCGTCTTTAGGAAAAAAATCGCCGGCGAGGACGAAACCATTTTCTTTGAACTGTGCGATGTCTAATCTCGCCATGAGGAACGCCTTATTTACTCTACCACCGCGTAGCCCAGACCGGATCTGCCAAAGCCGTTGCCGTTATAGAACATGTATTTGCCCGCTCCCCAATCGAGAACGAATGGATATGCAACCATCTCTGAATCCCAACCCGTGTCTGAGACATCCAGTCCGCCGGCCTCGTCCTTTCTGATCCAATCGATGCCGTTACGCGACTCAGCGTAGCCGATCCGATAGCTAGTTCTTTTGTCGGTTCGATAATTTTCCAACCCCCGATATGAATACCACATACGGTACAACGACTCATCTCTAATCACGCTCGGGCGGACGATGCCGGCCTCTGCTTTTGAGTTGAAGTCGACGCAAACTGTCCCGTGCCTCTCCCAATTAATTCCATCTGAGGACTCGGCGTACTTGATATGATAACGAGGTTCTGGCCGGCCATCGAAAACATCCCACCTGACGCCGGAAAGGTACCACATTCTCCATTTCTCCCCCTCGACCAGGACGCATGGAACTGCGCAAAAATGCGGCTCTTTGTAAGTGCGGTCGAGAATCGGCCCATCATAAGCGCGCTTGAAACTGAGACCGCCGTCACGACTGATCGCCAATCCGATCGAGTTGCGGTAAGGCACCGTGGTGCTGGTGTTCCAACCGGTGTAGTAAAGATATTTTTCCTCGCCGCGATCGACTATCCATGAAGGCATCGCGCCGCAATCATCAAAACAACCCAGCTCGCCGAGACCCAATACCGGCCGATCGTGAATGTACGTGATGCGGGCAGGATCCTCAGCTTCGACTTCGATGAAAGTGGTCACGGTGCGATTCTGTTCGTCTCTGGTGCCAAAATAGATTCGCAAAGTGCTGTCATCGACTCGATCGGCGAGCGGCACCTGAGCGTGGCTAACCATCCAGTCATGATTTCGATTCGCTTCAAAGATCAGACCCTTCTTTTTCCACTCCACCGAGCGCATTGGTTGCATCAGAAATTAAGGTCCTCGCTTGACACTTTGCCTTTGCTGGCGGGATTGCCTTTGTAAACGCCCCATGGCTCAGTGTCTTTAGTGACTGACGCCGACATCGCGATTAGCGTTCCCTCCGCGATGTGGATCCGATCGCGGATCGTAGCGTTAACGCCAAAAAACGAGAACGGTTCAACAATACAGTGGCCAGAGAGCACTACATGAGAAGTAAACGAAACGTGATCCTTAATTACACTGTGATGCCCAATATGATTGCCGCTCCAAAGTACGACGTTGTTTCCGATCGTCGTGAAGGGCTGAATGGTGTTGTCTTCGAGGATGAAACAGTTGTCGCCGATGGGGACTCCGGGAAAGACCGTGGCTTTTGAGCTGACATAACTGATCAGCTCGTATCCCTTTTCCTTGATCTGCCGGTAAACGGATTCGCGCAACCGGTTCATACGACTCGGCGACATCGGAGCAAAGAAGCGAAAGTCTGCGGGCGAATACCTTTGCTCAATATCCTCAAACGCAACTACAGGCAGGCCCTGGAAGGATTTCTCTGGGGGCAAGTATTGCTCATTCACGCTGAACGCCACGACTTCATGTTCACTATCGTGCTGCAGGTAGAAATGCGCGAGCTGCGCGAAGTCCTGAACACCGAAAATGATCACCTTAGCCATACGCGAAGATTCAATAAACATAGGTCGTGTATTCGTAAAGACCGTAATCATTCCGGAAGATAAAATTCCTGGAAATCTCTGATCTTAAGAACGCGGCAAGCTGGTCGAATGGCAAATAGAAAAGGTCGTCGCGCTCCCAGTCAACGTGCTTTGACATCACGTTGAAAGCAATTCCAATTTCGGCCTGCGCGAAGACCCTTTTTACCAGCTGCTTGAAATAAGTGAGCATCTCCTCGAAAGTGAGCGATCTTTTCTCGGTGAACACGCCGTTCATGACAATGTAGTCGAAAGTCGGAAGCGTTTCATTCTGTTCGAGCAGGTCCAAACAATAGAAATCATTCGAGGGAAACTTACTCCGGCACAGCTCGATAAATTTATCTGACAGGTCAAGACCGGAGTATTCGATATTGGCAATGGCGTTATCGCGAATGTATTCGAAAAGATGAGCCGCACCGCAACCAAAGTCGAGCAGGCGGACCGCCCCGTGGCGAAGTTCCGGTTTGATAACCTCCAGCATTACTCGATGACGCTTGTCTACGTCGCCCTTTTTTGGCCAGTCCACGCCAAGATGAGTATCACCGTGCTGCGCAAGGCACGACTCATAGTGAGAGACGATATCGAGATATTTTCTCGCTTCCATTTAGCCGAATTCGCCTTTTCGGTACGCGGGAAAATAATCCGTTGGAGCGACGCCCTTCGCTTCGACCAGCTCCGAATAACGGCTGTGGTCGAGGATATGACCGCAGAGATAAGCAGTGCGGGTGCCGGTTGACCAGCCTCGCTTGAAGCGCGTCAATCCATCTTGCGGGTCGTTCGCGAGTCCGGCGCCAGCGCCAAGATCAAGCCAGCGCAATCCATCTGCGCGGAAAAGCTCAATGGCGCGCGAAAAAAGTCCGAACGATGCGCACAATTTGTAACCAGCGTCGCTGTAGGCGCCGAGATGATAATAGCCTACACCTTCGGAGACAAACCACCAGGTCATCCCCAGCGTTCGTCCCTCATGAGTGGCCCGTAGCATTACGGCGCCCGGCACTTTTGCCTGAAGCGCAAAGGAGGAATCTGAAAAGCGGGCAATGCCGCGGATGTCGTGCCGGACAGCCAGATTAGCGTACAGACTTATCCACTCGTCGATCGAGTCAGCGACGCTACACGTTTCGACGGAGATCGTCTCCAGCGTCTTACGCGCATTACGGCGATGATGCGCGTGGACGAAGCCTTCCGGATTTGCGGTGAGATCAACGATGAAGTGCTCTTTGAAGGGTCTAACCAGATCCTTGAATGTGTGGCGCAGAGTCTCTTCTGAGTAATCGCCAAACGGATCGGTGACGAGAATAAGACTTACGAGGTTTTCATCAAGGCTCTCGATATCGTGGGGTAACTGCGACCAGTCGCAGCAAGCAAATAGAGGATAGCAACCCATTGCATCGCGATAAGGTGTTCCCGGGATCGAGCGAGCCAGAATCCAGCCTTCACACCGCGGTAGCAGTTGCGGCGAGCCAAATTCGGAAAGTGACTCGGCATAAGCCCGGTGTGCGTACCCCGTCGCGGCGGTCATTTAGTCTAGTCGTTTACCTCAATCCGGTGCGATGAGATCAGGGCAAGGTTGCTGGCTCAATAAGTTCCGTTTTCCACTGGAGGCTCGGCCGCACCGCTCCGATCCATTTGCCATACCAACCCGCGCGTTGCTCAAACCTGTCCTCTACATCGAAGACGAGTACGTCGTCTGTGTCAAAGATGACGGTGCTTTGATCCTTTACCACGTAAAGATGAACTCTATGAGTCCCATCGTTTAGCAAGTCACCTGGAATTTGAAATGAACTTCGAAACAGTCCGGCGGGAAAGGGCTTGCCGTTCCAAACGGGTTCTCTATTCGGACCAGTGTTAAAGATCGGAAAGCCTTCCTGATTTCGCACCACAACACTAAGATTGAGGCGTGCATTCGGCACCAGGTTCCAATATTCGAACTCCACGACAACCGGGGTGCTCACGTTAATTGGCTCTGAAGGGAATCCGTTGACGGGCCTTACGCGGGCGGCCCGAATGCGGATTTGTTCGTTGCCCGGTGCCGTGTGAATGTCATCCCACTTCTGCTCTGATCGAGCGGATACTGAAGTCTGAAAGTACCTGGACACAACTTCGCTGGGTTGGCCCTCAGCGTTAATCTCTCCCTGATGTAACCAGATTATTCGATTACAAAGGCTTTGCACGGCGACCATGTTGTGACTAACAAAGAGCACAGTTCGCCCGGCCTTAGCTACATCACCCATTTTTCCCAGACACTTTTTCTGAAAGCTGAGATCACCCACCGCGAGTACTTCGTCCACAATAAGAATCTCTGGCTCAAGATGGGCTGCGACCGCGAAAGCCAGCCGCATATACATTCCCGAAGAGTAATATTTTACGGGCGTGTCAATGAAGCGCTCGATTTCAGAGAACGCGACAATCTCATCAAACTTGGCCATGATCTCAACTCGTTTCATCCCTAGTATCGCACCATTGAGATAGACGTTCTCTCGGCCAGTCAACTCCGGGTGAAAGCCGGTTCCTACTTCAAGCAAACTTCCAACCCGCCCGTACAGCTCGACCCGCCCGGTCGTGGGCTCTGTGATCCGCGAGAGGATTTTCAAGAGCGTGGATTTTCCCGCACCGTTGCTGCCGATGATTCCACATACCTCGCCCTCTTCGACTTCGAAGTGGATATCGCGCAGCGCCCATATCACTTCTTTGCTCTCCCGACCATTGCGGCCACGCAGGAGTTTCAAAGGAGCGCGCGCCGCCTGGACAACTGCGTCACGCAGCGTGTCATAGGTTGCCTGCTGACGGCCCAGGCTGTATTGCTTGCTCAAGTTTTCGGTTTTGATGATCGGTTTCATTTCACTGCTTCAATGTAGAATGAATACTTACGGCGTTCAGCCGTTTCGAGGTCGACTTCAGGATTGAATTCGGAGATGGCCGCACGCTTGAAGCCAACCTGGCTCAGAATCTTCGCGGCGCGCTCTTCATCATAAAAGCATACGTGCTCGCCGAATTGATAAATTCCTACGTCTGCGGCATCGCCCCAGGAGCGTTCGCCGTTCGGTCCGGTCAGAAGCGGCAAATAATCCCAATTAGAGATGTAATCCCAGTCGGCTGCAAGATATGCTTTGAAAAAGCCGCGGTAATTCGGCAATGCCATTCTCATTACGCCGCCATCTTCCAATACTCTCAAACACTCTCGCATTAGCGCCTGACCTTGTTGATTGGTCAGATGCTCGAAAAAATGGGAAGAGTAGGCAAGCGCGCAGCACCCATCAGCGAGTGGGATACCATAGCGTAGGTCATAGTTGAAAAAGTCATGTGACTGCGGGGGGGCTTCCAGATTGAGATCGAGATTGACCCAACCCGGCCTAATGTCCCCGCCGCAACCCAGATTAAGCTTGAGACCTTTGCGCCCACGGAGGGCCTCCAACCTCGCAACGGCCTGACGGGAGACCCTTGCAGCCCGCAGTTCTCGGCGCAGGTGGTCGATTGCCTCGCGTACGGGTCGGGGCCGTCTTTTCAACAGCCAGCCCAGCAGAGCTTCCTTCCGGTACGTCAGCGCGTTGTTGATGTATTCACGGGAAAGTTTTTCCAGCATCGTGAACCGTGAAACCGAATCTTACTTATGCTGATCTTAACCGCCCTCAGATTCTTCGGCGAGGCGCCGAAGGGCGACTCAGCGGCGATTTCTAACTTAGATGATGTCCGCGAAACGTCTTTCCATGCGCTTGAACTCAAAAGCTGCATAAATAAATAGAATCAGCGTTATGGCAGCGGAAATTCCCAGCGATCGCCAGTTAAACGGACCTCCGAAAAGCGCGGCCCGGAGATTATCGATAATCCCGACCAGCGGATTTAGAGTGTAAATGAACTTCCATGTTGAGCTGATGCCGGAGCCATAGACTATGCTCGAGGGATAGACTACGGGTGATGCGAACATCCATAACATGATTAGCACGGGCAGGGCGACTCCGACGTCGCGGTATTTCACGTTCATACCCGACGACCAGATCCCAATTGCCAACGAAAGCAAAGTTATCAAAGCGATGAGTGCCGGCACCCACAACATCCGCGCGCTGAATGGCTTGCCATAATAGATCATCATTCCGATGAGAACCGCAAATGAAATCACAAAATCCAGCAAGCGGGCGCCAACCGCCGCCGCTGGAATGATCATGCGGGGAAAATAAACCTTACTGATCAGCTGCGCGCTGGCTACCATGCTACCGCTGCTGGCGGTTAACGCTCCGGAGAAAAATATCCATGGCAGCAGACCCGCAAAAACAAGCAGCGGATATGGGAGACCATCCGACGGAACCCTGGCGAACCGACCCAAGAAGACTGTAAAGACCAGAGTCGAAAGCAACGGCTGCATCACCACCCAAGCGACTCCCAGGGCCGTTTGCTTATACCGGACCTTAACATCGCGCCATATTAGAAAGTAAAGGAGTTCGCGATAGTGCCAGATGTCTCGCAGATTGGGCACGCCCAAGGCCCGGCTCGGCTGGATTGTAACTAGCGGTTGGTCCGGTAAGGAAGTAGAAACTTCAAATGACGATTGCACGGAAGCTGACACTTCGGCTGGTAGGTTGTCGGTCTTGGTTGATTTCACGGTGGTCGTTTCGAGGGGCATAAACATAGAACATAGAACAGTGCGTTGACACCAACCTACTGGGAAAGTAGCGACTACTTTGTGCGCTTACGGATTTAATAACGCCAACATCAAGAGAAATCAGTCCAGCCACACGTGACAAGCGACCTCAACAAAGCTGGTGCCGAACAGAGTCTCTCACGATCGGCTACGCTCAGCGCCATTTTGGAAAGTTTAAATGGCTAAGTCTTCAAAAAAAGGTACTGGCTCAGCTTCAACCTGAACCAGTACCTCGAAATGAATGGGGTTCCCGGCAAATTCCTTGCGCGCGGATCACTAAGCGGTTATTTCAAAGTTGGACCGCCCGCCGTGAACGTCTCGTTGCCGGTGTTGGCCGAGACTTCATTGGTGCCGTACGAAAGAATCGTGCCGCCATTGAGGAAGAGACCGTTGCTTGTGTTGCGTGTAACCGTAGATCTGGAGACGCGAACTTCGGCGGATGTGTCTGACTCAATTCCCTGTGGGTGATGGGAAGTCGACGAGTCAATGACGTCCATCTTCGAAGAGAGCTCAGCGAGAAATCCGGCAACGCCATTCTTGGCTGTTACGCAGTTACGCGCGACCAGACTCCGAGTTGAACCAGAAACAACGACTCCCGCGCCCCCATTCTTTACCGCTTGAACGTCGTTGAGCACAGTGGTAGGACCGTTCGCGCCGATCGCGACGATTCCGCTTCCGCCATTATTCTTGACCAGCGTGTTTTGCACATACAGACTTCCAGCCACTGTTCGCTCATCGCTGATTCCGCGGCCCTGACCCACGCTAGTACTACGGAAATTCCAGATCAGACAGTTTTCGACAAGTACGGCCAGGTTGGCGACACCGGGCCCAACCACCCTAATGCCGTTGCCCGCAACAGTACTGCCTGCTCCATTGATTGAGATGTTTCGGAGCTGGACAGTATTACTGCCCGAATTGGCCTGAATGTTTATGACGATCGCATTGGTGCCGGAAACGAGAAGTCCCGCCATGCCGGTTGGGCTACCGTCAATCGTAATTGACTTGGTGATCGTCACCCCACCAAAACCGCCCGGATCGAGCGCATCAATTTCGCCGTCAACGGCGGTCTTCGAGATCGCGCCGGCGAAGGTCTTGCAGGGCGCGGTGCGGCTGCATGGGTTAGCGTCGTCGCCGACGCCGGAAACCCAGGTACGCGTTGCCTGCGCCTGGGCCATGGACGCAAAAGCGAACGTGAAGATCGCGATTGCCAGTACATTAAGAGTGAACCGAAACTTGTTCATTTGGAGTCTCCTTTTTCTGTTGAAAGTTTGGGGTGGCCACCAGTAGAACACGGATCCGTTCCGGCCACTGTTGCGCCGAATAGCCCATTATTGTCGAAGAGAAACATCATGCCTCGTAGAGCCACTTAAAAAGCCGTAAGGGCAAGCCTCAAATCTTGTTTTTGCATAGGAAGCGTCAGTCGCCTAACGCTCCCCTCCTGTCTTCGATACCAAAACCTCACGAGCACGGATTGTTCGTACAACCGATCGCATTCCGAAGGTTCGTGGCTGTACTAATCCACGCGTTACCCGTTGATGCCGGAATGTCTCCGTGGTCGATGAAGATCTGAACCGAATTAATAAAATCAGCCAGCTTTGCGCATGCCGTGCTCGGATGTCCTTGATCAAGGGCATCTTGGGCGGCATTCAACTTGGCGATCAATCCCTGCTTCTGCGTTCCAGTAAGCGACGAACTGTTGACGCTCGCTTTCAGGTCGCTGATCGTTTGGGACACAGTCTTCACCGTAATCGTGAAACTGCATGATGCCGAATTTCCGTGAGCATCATTCACGGTGTAGGTGATGGTCGTCGTCGTGCCGGCCGCGAACACCGAGCCGGGCGCTGGACCCGCCGTCCGAGTTGTAACTGCTCCCGGACAATTATCCGTACCGACCGGCGCTGTCCAGTTACCTACGGCGCCTGACGGACAGGTAGGCTCTAGCGTTTGGCTCGATGGGCAACTGATGACCGGATTCTCAACGTCGTTTACGGTAACCGTGAACGAGCAAGAAGTCTTGTTGCCGCTCGAGTCAGTTACTTCAAACGTATTGGTTGTCGTTCCCACCGGGAAGGTTGAACCGCTCGGCAGACCAGCCGTCTGTGCCGTGGTGGCTCCCGGGCAATTGTCTGAGCCAACCGGCGCGGTGTACGTGACCACGGCGCCGCATACACCCGGATCGTTGTTCTTGGTGATATTCGCCGGACAACTGATCGTTGGGGCTTCGGTGTCATTGACCGTCACTGACTGGTTGCACGATGAGGTGTTGCCGGCATCGTCTGTGGCGCTCCAGGTGATGATGGTCGTGCCCTTCGGGTACGGCGCATTCAGTGACTGATTGTCGCTACGAGTCGCGGCTATTGTCGGACTGCTGTCGCAGTTGTCGGTCGCTGTTGCCGTGCCCGGATTCACCGTCGCCGAACACGTGCCAGGGTCGTTACTCGTCACGATATCCACCGGACAACTAATCATCGGCGCCGTCGTGTCATTCACCGTAAACGTCACGTCCTTGGTCGTCGTGTTACCGGCGCCATTGTTGTTGCTGGAGCCGTCGTTTGCCTCGATGTGGACAGTGGTTGGTCCAAGGCCCACGAGAGTGCCCGCTGCCGGCGTTTGCGTGTAGGTAATGTGGGGATGACCCTCGCACGTTTCTGAAGTGTCCGAACTCGAACACGCACAATTGTCCGAAACAGTGCTGCTGTAGTCTGGCACGGCAGCCTGGCAGTTCTCGTCGGCCGAGGCTGTCGAATCCGTCGCCGTGATGACCGGCGGCGTCACGTCATTAACAACGACCGTCTGCGTGCACGTGGCGCTGCCCGTCCGATGACTTTCTTCATCACCGGTTTGCGCATCATACGGCCCGGCAACGTCATGCGAATACGCATACCAGTTGATTGTGGTTGTCCCGGCACTGAATGGCGCATCGGAACTGTTCCGCGTGCAGTTGCCGAATTCGTCACAGGCGTACATTGGCCGACCGTCGCTGCGGAATCCAATCACAGTTACATTCGTTCCGGTGGCGCTCGCGGTTCCTACCGCTATGTTGGCCTCGCAGTTGCTGTCCGCGGTACCTGTCTGATTTGAGGGACAACTAATCGTGGGCGCACTGCCGGCTGGTGTGACCGTTACGGCAAAGCTACAACTGTCTCCGACTCCCGTAGCAGTTACGATCGTCGTCCCCTGCGGGAAGAAACAATCGTTGCAATGATCCACGACGATCGTTCCGCACTCCGTGTTACCGCTCGGGGGCGAGAAATGGACGATGGCTCCGGGATCGTTGTTTTGATCGACCGTATTAGCAGGCGTCGTGATGTCGTCTGGGCAAGCTACTGAGCAAGTACCGGTGCCGCCGCCCACGCCGCCCACGGTGGCAGACCTGGTTGAAGAGTTATCATCGGCAACTAATTCGGCGGTGTCGCTGGAAATAGTTGCGTTATTAGTAATTAATGTTCCGTTAGGCGTACCCGCATTGACGTTATAAGCTAAATCGAAAGTAGCCACATCGCCCTTTGCCAAAGTCGCGATCGAACAGGTTATCGTTCCTGTACCGCCAACCGCTGGCGTCGTACAAGAAAAGCTGGGCCCTGATGTTTGAGCTATGGCAACGAAAGTAGTGTTGCTAGGAACCGTGTCGGTCAGAACCACGTTCGCACCTGCGTCTGGACCTCGATTCGAAACAATTATGCTGAATTCTCCACTCGATCCGGCCGGGATCGTTGAGTTTGCCTCGGACACGCTTTGACCAACTGAAAGATCGACGTACGGCGTGGCTGGATCATGCACCGTGAAATACGCACTCGCTCGACGTGAACCATCTGATGCGGAAAAGGTATTCACGCTCCAGGTTCCGCGATTATCAACAACCACCGTCCCACCCCCGGCATCGGTGAAGGTCTGTGTCTGGCTGGTGGGGATCAGATAAGTGCCATTTTGAGGATCAGTGGTAATGTCAGCGCCCTGGGCAAGTGACCCATACGGTGATACCCAACCAATGCGCCGCTGCGCACGACCGTCAACCGGTAACGGTGCGCCGCTTATCTTCGCGCAAACCGTGGCGCCGAGATCAAAATCTGTCTGCGGAGTAGTGCAATCCGAGGCGAAGGTTTCAATCATTTCCGAACCAGCTTGTGGTGGAGCAACCAAAAAGAAGCGATATTTCGATGGCCGCATATAGGACGTGGCCAATTCTGGCCGCGGCATTACAAACGCATCGTCACCCGCCGATGAAGCCGCAACGGGATTTGCTCTACCCGAAAACGATACGGCCAAAACGGCCACTAGGAATATCAAAATGCCAATTAGGATCGAAGTGTTGGATTGGCTATTTGTGATTTGGCGGCCGGTTGCGGTTTTCATCGGCGTGTCTCCTTGAAAAAGATTGCGGCTGCGTGTTTTGATTCGCTTGAAAATCATTGGGAACCTACGAGACTATAAAGTGAGGCCGGATACTCTATTCCCACTCGTTGTAACAGTCAAGGCTTTTTCTTAGTTAGCCATCCCAAGAGCAAACAGATCGTAAACACAGAACCTGTTCAGGAATCGGGAATAACTAGAAGGGCTGACTTGATCGGGCAATAGACGAAAAAGCAGCCGCATAGATACTCCAATTACGCGATGATGTCAATGAGGTATGAATCGCTGAATATAATCGTTTGTTTCAGTTGCTACGACGGCAGCTACGATTCCTTTTGCGAAACTGAGGTAAAGATAAGACGTGTTCGGCGAAGAGCGATCACGCAGTCAAAGTGACGTGCCGGCACGTTCTTTAGGTGAGGTGACACACCTTTGAAACTCCTGATCGAGCCGGTCGATGCATTGGTTGCGTTCGAGATTAACCACCGCGAGTTCCTTGATCACCTCGTCTTTCTCCGCAACTGGGATTTGCTCGAACTCGTAAACCTTCTCCTGGATGTGCCAGAGCCGGCAGTCTGTTTCGGCTAGTTGCGAAAACAGTTCGCCGATGCTGCCCGAGAAGTCCGAAATCGCATTGCCGTCTTTTTTGTAGACTTTGTTCGCGGCGAACGTGAGCTTCTCGATCGGTATCCGTCCGGACATCGCGGCCGCCACAAACTCATCGATCTCGTCCTCGAGCTGCTTCTCCTGAGCTTCCAGACTAGCGATCCGCTCCTCATCTTCTGTGTGCCAGAGTTTCAGCTTTACGGTGATCAGCTTATCGGCGAGCGTGCCAAGCGTCTCTGCCATTACTCGATTACTACTCCTTCGGTTCGACGTTGCGGACTATTCGGTGTGGGCGGTTTGCGCGAGTGGCGGGCGCTTCTCATCAAAACGCTGCGCGAAGTACTGAACCGTGCGACGAATGCCGTCCTGAAATGGAACCAATGGCGACCAGCCCAGCAGTTGCTTCGCTCTGGTGAGATCCGGACGACGCTGCCGTGGATCGTCAGCAGGCAACGGACAATAACGAATCTCTGGTTCCACGCCCACCGCGCGCCCCACTTCAATCGCCAACTCGCGCATCGTGAATTCGTGGTCGTTTCCGACGTTAACCGGTTCGTGGATGCTGACCGAACCGTCCGTGAGATTCATCAAGCGGACCATGCCCTCGACCAGATCGTCCACGTAGCAAAACGAGCGCGTTTGTTGTCCGTCGCCGTAGATCGTTAACTCTTCACCGCGCAACGCCTGCACGATGAAATTCGAAATCACGCGGCCGTCATTCTCGAGCATGCGCGGGCCGTACGTGTTAAAGATGCGGATGATCCGCGTGTCCACGTGGTTCTGGCGTTGATAGTCCATCATCAACGTTTCCGCCAGGCGTTTCCCTTCGTCGTAACAACTCCGCAGCCCAATTGGATTCACGTTTCCCCAATACGACTCGGGTTGCGGATGCACTTCCGGATCGCCGTACACTTCGGAAGTTGACGCTTGCAAAATTCGCGCGCGCACGCGCTTCGCCAGTCCCAACATATTGATCGTGCCCATGACGTTTGTCTTCACGGTCTTCACGGGGTTGTACTGGTAGTGAACGGGCGAGGCGGGACAAGCGAGGTTATAAATCTGATCGACTTCGAGAAGGATTGGCTCAGTCACGTCATGCCGCACCAGCTCAAAGCACGAATGATCTAGCAGGGGCATCACGTTCTCGCGCCGGCCCGTGAAAAAATTATCGAGGCACAGAACTTCGTGTCCCTCGCGAATCAACCGGTCGCAAAGATGGGATCCCAAGAACCCTGCACCGCCTGTGACCAACACTCTCATGGCGCGTCAAAATTACCTTTAGGTGGTTGAAATTGCAATAACCACATTTTCCCGGAACTGACCGAGAATCCGGGAGTTGACGCCGGCATCCGCCCACCACGATCCGGCGAAAGATCGTGTTAATATCGGCGCTACATGCGCAAATCCGGGAGGTGCGGGAATCGTCGAATCTAACAAACTGCGAAAGTTATTTGTGACCGGAGGCGCGGGCTTTATCGGTTCAGCGTTCGTGCGGCTTGTGCTCGAAGAGCTGCCGCACTGCGAAGTTGTCAATTTTGATACCCTGACTTACGCCGGAAATTTGGAGAACCTCGCCGGCCTCGATGAGTCCAGGCATCGCTTCATCCATGGCGACATTTGCGATCGCGACGCGGTGCTCGCGGCGCTTGATGAAGGCACGGAGGCGATCGTCAATTTCGCGGCTGAGTCGCACGTCGATCGCAGCATTCACTCGGCGCACGAATTCATCAACACCAACGTGCTCGGCACTCAGGTGCTGCTCGATGCCGCGCGCGAACGCGGCGTGTCGCGCTTTCTGCAAGTTTCAACTGACGAAGTCATGGGCAGTCTGCCTGAGAACGATGAAGTCTTCTTCACTGAAGATTCGCCCTTTCAACCCAACAGTCCTTACGCTGCTTCAAAGGCGTCCGCTGAACAACTGGTGCGCGCCGCGCATCACACATTTGGCCTCGACACATTGATTACGCGCTGCGGAAACAATTACGGGCCGCGCCAGTTTCCTGAAAAATTCCTGCCACTTATGCTGGCGAATGCCCTGAACGATGAGCCGATCCCGGTTTACGGTGATGGGCAGAATGTGCGCGACTGGATCTACGTCGAAGATCATTGCCGCGCGGTTTTGACGTTGCTTGAGCAAGGCCGTTCTGGTGGCACGTACAACATTGGTGCACGCAATGAGCGGCACAACATCGATGTGGCGCACAGCGTGCTCGACGCGCTGGGCAAGCCGCGGTCGCTAATTCGATTCGTCAAAGACAGACCCGGCCACGACCGTCGATATGCAATCGATCCGAGGTTGATCGAGCGCGAATTCGGCTGGCATCCGCGCGAGACCTGGGAGAGCGGCTTGCACAAAACAATTAATTGGTACCGCGACAACACCGGTTGGCTCGACCGTGTCCGCAGCGGCGCTTACCGCGAATATTACTCGCGGCAATATGGCGTGGAGGCGGGCGCGCATTGAAAGTTGTTGTCACCGGCGCGGGTGGGCTGGTTGGCCGCGCAGTCGTAGAACACTGCGCTGCTCACGGCGATGAAGTGCGCGGTTTCGATCATCAGTCGCTCGACATTAGCGATGCATCTTCCGTGCAAACCGCTCTCAACGATTCGAAGCCTGACGTGGTAATCAACTGCGCCGCCTGGACCGATGTCGATGGCTGCGAATCGGATCGCGAACATGCTGAACGAGCGAACGCGCTTGGACCTGAGCGGCTGGCCGCGACTTGTCGCGACATCGACGCTCTGCTGATTACGATCTCCACCGATTACGTTTTCGACGGAAGTAAAGAAGGGTTTTACACGCAACGCGATCAGCCGTACCCAATCAGTGTTTATGGTCGCTCCAAACTCGGAGGCGAGCGGCGCGCGCAAGCCGCATGGGCGCGCACGATCGTGGTTCGCAGCGGTTACATCTTCGGCGTTGGCGGCAAGAATTTTCTCAGCACGCTTCTGCCGCGCGCCGGCCGCGGCGAACCTCTCAAAGCGATTTCTGATATGGTCGGGACGCCGACCTACGCGCCTGATCTTGCGCGCCGGTTGCGTGAATTGGCGGCGTTGGATTTGCCGGGCATTTTTCACGTCGTTAACTCTGGCCAGGGCGCCAGTTTCGAAGATTTCGCGCGAGCGGCACTGGAAATGGCCGGACTCAATTCCGCTTTGTTGAAGCGCGTTACTCTGGCTGAGTTTCACCGTCCCGCCCCGCGCCCGCGCAATTCCCGTTTACGATGTCTTTGGTCTGAAGCTCTCAGGTTAGAAGCGCTGCCGCACTGGACCGAAGCGTTACGCAGCTTTGTTAGCTTGCAGTCCGGAAGCGCATCTGCGGCGGGGTAGAATCCCGGTCCCGATCGGCCTCACACCGTTTCGATTTGCCTCGACCTAAGGGTCTGTTATTATGATCGCCTGTTGCCCGAGGCAAACAACTCAAGGAAATAGGTTTTGGTGTTATGACTCAAGATGAACGCTTACTCCCGGTAAGGCCCGGGCGTGATGTGGATACTTCGCTCGCCGAGATCGCGCAGGGCCGCGCGTACGGCAAATACAGCCGCTACGGAAATCAACCGGAGACTAATCTCCGTGAATATCTGTTCATTGTTTTAAAGCGCAAATGGCTCATCCTGAGTCTGGTCCTCGTCATCACTTCGCTCGTCACAATTCAGGCTTATCGCGAGCCTTCGATTTATCAGGGCAGCACCACCATTCGTATTGAACCCAAGGGCGGTAACATTCTGCAAACAGGTACCGCACTCGTGATCAACCAGACGGACCCGAACTTCTGGGGCACGCAACTGAAACTACTTCAGAACCCGATTTTGGCGCGGCAAGTGATCCTCACGCTCGACTTGCAGAACAATCCCGACTTCGTCGGCGGCCAGGCGAACAGCAGCATTTTCTCTTCGTTGAAGCGAATCTTTTCGCGCGAGAAGACCAGCAGCAAAAATGCGCAAGGCCAGAATCCCGATTCGGAGCCAATCGGTGAACGCGAAATGTCGGATCGGCAGCTCACGCCGGAACAACTGGCGAAATTGGAACCTTACGAAGACGCAATCGTCGGCAACGAAAACGTGACGCCTGTTGAGAAGACGAATCTCGTCGTCATCAGTTACACGCACACGAACCCGGAAATGGCCCAGCGAATCTCGAACGCGCTGGCGGATGTTTTTGTCCAGAACAATCTCGAACGCCAACAAATGGGTACAAGCAAGGCGGGAGTAGCGCTGGCAAAGGCGATCGCCGAATACCAGCAGAAAGTGAAAGAAGAACGCGACGCGCGCTTCAATTTCGCGAAGGCCAACAACCTGCCGCTGACGAGCACAACCATAAACCTGGACGCCCAGCGCGAGGGCGATTACAGCCGACAATTGTTAGAGGCGGAAAACGAGCGTCGGACTCTCAAAGCTGCTTACGAAGCGGCAAAGACGGCTGATGATCCGCTCGAGAGTCCAGAAGTCCTGAAGGACGAGCACATCAGAAAACTGCGTGACGAGTTGAGCGATCTAAACGAGAAGCGCAATGCCTTGCTGCAACGTTACACACCGGAATGGCCGGAAGTTAAGCAAATTGAAGCGCAAATAAAGTCCAGGGAAGAAGATCTGAAGCGAGCGCCTATTCAGATTTTGGGTTCAATGAAAAAGCGGTACGAGGAGGCGGAGGCCAAATACAAGAGCCTGGTCAGCGCGTATAGCGAGGCGCACGGCAAGACTACGGCGCAGACCAAAGCCGAAATCGATCTCGCGGCAATGACGCAGCAGCTCACCACGGACGAGCAGTATCTGAACACGCTGCTACAAAAACAGCGCGAGTTGAATGCCTATGCTGGCGATGGCGGCACAAACGTCTCAATTGCGAATTACAGTCGCGTGCCACATGAGCCCATTGGTCCGGCACGTTTGCGGACGATTATTGTCGCGTTCCTGCTGTCACTGATGGCGGGTATCGGTCTCGCGTTCCTGCTCGACTTTCTTGATGACAGCGTCAAGTCGCTTGACGACATCGACCGTTACATTCATCTGCCCGCGTTGGCTTTGATTCCGGCCGCCAGAAATGAAAAAGGCCGATTGGGTGCTCCGGCCGAAAACCCCGCTCAGAATCCGTCGACGGCGCTCGCATTGGTAACCGACGCGCGCTCGCCGATTGCTGAAGCGTATCGGCACTTGCGCACTTCACTGTTGCTGTCGTCGGCCGGCAATCCGCCAAAGACGATCCTGATCACTTCGAGTCAGCCGTCTGAGGGTAAGACGACGACCGCGATCAATACCGCTTTCATGCTGGCGCAAACCGGTGCCGAAGTACTGATCGTCGATTGCGATTTGCGTCGGCCGCGGCTGCACGCGAACTTTAATCTGTCGAACACGCGTGGCTTGACGAATTACCTCGCGGGCGAAAGTCCGATTGATGACGTGCTGCAGTCGTACGAAAAAGTACCTAACCTGAAGCTGCTCACATCCGGGCCGATTCCGCCGAACCCGGCCGAACTGCTCGGCTCTGAGGAAATGCGGAAACTGCTCCAGTCGTTGTCGGGGCGGTTTACGCACATCATCGTCGATTCGCCGCCGGCGATTTCGTTCACCGATGCAGCGATTCTGTCGACGTTCGTCGACGGCGTGATTCTGGTCGTGCACGGCGGCCGCAGCTCGCGCTCAGTCGTGCGCCGCGCGCGTCAGCAGTTGCTCGACGTTGGCGCGCACATTTTTGGCGTGGTGCTGAACAATGTGAAGGCTGAGTCGCGCGATTACTACTACGGCGGCGGCTATTATTCGGCGTATTACCAGTCGGATTATTACAGTGACACCGATGAAACCGCCGAAACGGCGCAGTCACGGTAATCCGCGAGGGCGTCAAAGAATTCTCAGCACCTCGTCACTGCTTCATGCCCGGACAATTCTGCGTGATCGCGCCTGACGTCAAACTCGGGCGCGATGTCAAAATTCATCACTTTGTAAATCTTTACGGCTGCGAGATCGGCGACGGATCGAGCATCGGCTCGTTCGTTGAGATTCAAAAACGCGCGCGCATCGGCCGCAACTGCAAAATCTCGAGTCACAGTTTCATCTGCGAAGGCGTGACCGTTGAAGACGAAGTTTTCGTCGGTCATGGCGTTGTCTTTATCAACGACAAGTATCCGCGCGCGACGACACAGAGTGGCGCGTTGCAAAATGAAGCCGACTGGAAAGTGGTCCCGACGGTTGTGAAGTCTCGGGCGAGCATCGGCAGCAATGCAACTATCTTGTGCGGCGTCACGATCGGCGAAGGCGCCATCGTGGGCGCCGGCGCCGTCGTCACGAAAGATGTTCCTGCCGGGGCGACTGTCGCAGGAAATCCCGCGAGGGTGATTGCGGACGGCCGATTACGGAATAGAGATTAGAATTTGAGTAGCAGTTATTATGTCCAAACCTTACGCACCTGACTCAGTCCAAATTCACAATCCGCAACCCGCGAACTTGACGGTTCCGTTTGTTGACTTAAAGGCACAGTATCGGTCGATCAAGACTGAAGTTGATGCGGCGATCGCGCGTGTCGTTGAGAACACTTCTTTTATCATGGGGCCCGAAGTCCGGGCTTTCGAAGCAGCATTTGTGGAATACGTCGGCGCGCGCTCGTGCATTGCAGTGAACAGCGGCACGGCGGCGTTGCAACTGGCGCTGATGGCCTGCGGCATTGGCGCAGGCGATGAGGTGATCGTGCCGTCGTTTACTTTCTTTGCGACGGCCGAAGCTGTTTCAGTGCTCGGCGCGTTACCGGTTTTCGTCGATGTCGATCCGCTCTCTTACACGGTCACGGCTTCGGCGATCGAGCGCGCGATCACGCCGCGCACACGTGCGATCATGCCCGTGCACCTTTACGGACAAGCGGCGGACCTCGATCCGATTCTCGAAGTCGCGACAAAACACAAGCTGCAGGTGATCGAAGACGCGGCACAGGCGCATGGCGCCGAATACAAGAGAAAACGCGTCGGCGCTCAGGGTCATGCGGGCTGTTTCAGTTTTTATCCGAGCAAGAATCTTGGCGCGTATGGCGAAGGCGGGGCGATTGTCACTAACGATGAAGAGTTGGCAACGCGTTTGCGACTCTTGCGCGATCACGGCTCGACCGGCAAGTACGCGCACGCGATCGTCGGCTACAACTTTCGCATGGAAGAGATCCAGGCGGCCGTGCTAAGCGTGAAGCTCGCGTACCTCAATGATTGGAACGACCGTCGCCGCAATCACGCGGCGCTTTACAACCAAGTACTAAGCGAGTCAGGTTTGGTTCTGCCGCGCGAAATGGATTACGCGCGTCACGTCTATCACGTTTACGCGGTTCAATCTGAGCGGCGCAATGAATTGCAGCAGCGCCTGACCGCGGCCGGCATCCAAACTGGAGTGCATTATCCAATCCCGATTCATCTTCAGCCGGCCTACGCATCGCTCGGCTACAAAGGTGGTGACTTGCCCGTGACTGAGCAGCTTTCTGAGCGCGTGCTCTCGCTTCCGATGTACCCGGAACTCTCTGATGAACAGATTGACAAGGTCGCGCGCACCATCACCACCAAAGGCTAACGCCGAGCCCATTCGACTATGCTTGCTTTATGTTTTTGATTGGTATGCGAGGACTGCCGGTCGTTCATGCACGCGCTTGCGCTTTCCGCAACCCGTCAACAAACTTCTCGTTGCTGAATCTCTTCGCGCCGGCCTTGGTTAACTTCGCCAGCTCTCTGAAGAGTTTCTCGTCAACTTCCTTAAAGTTAAAGCACGACTTGCCTTGCATGCGTTTTTTCAATTCGCGTGACATCGTCTTCACTTCGTCCGGCGTGGCGTACACCGACATCAGATGGAAGCTTACGTAATTCTTGCCGAGCCGCACTCCGCCGAACATCAACGGGTAGTTTTTCTTCAAAAGATAACGCGTGTTCAGTACGTACATCTTGTCAGTGTCCTGCGCGACGTTCATCTTCGCCTCGTATGGCGTGAAGATCTTCTTCAACCGCTCGAACACCGGCCGCAAATCATTTTTGGTTGCCACTAGCTTCGATCACCTCCAGCCCTCTCATATATGGTCGCAACGCTTCCGGAACGACAACTGAACCATCTTTCTGCTGAAAATTCTCGAGCACCGCGATCCATGTCCGGCCAATGGCGAGGCCGGAGCCGTTGAGTGTGTGCACAAACTCCGGTTTGGCGCCGCCCGCGCGGCGAAAACGAATGTTTGCGCGCCGTGCCTGGAACGCTTCGTAGTTCGAGCACGAAGAGATTTCGCGAAACGCATTCTGCGACGGCAGCCACACTTCAATGTCGTAGGTTTTGGCGTTGCCGAAGCCAAGATCGCCGGTTGAAAGCGCAACGACGCGATAATGAATGCCGAGCAGTTGCAAAACTTTTTCCGCGTCACGCGTCAGCGCTTCCAATTCATCGTAAGAATTCTCGGGCAGCGAATACTTGACCAGCTCGACCTTCTCAAACTGGTGCTGGCGAATCACGCCGCGCGTGTCTTTGCCGTAGCTGCCGGCTTCGGACCGAAAGCACGGCGTGTAAGCGGCCCATTTCATCGGCAACTGTGACGCGTCGAGGATTTCCGACGCGTGATAATTCGTGACGGGAACTTCGGCCGTGGGGATCAGATAAAAGCCGCGCTCGTCTTCAAGTTTGAAAAGCTCCTGTTCGAATTTCGGGAGCTGAGCCGTGCCGAAAAGCGAGTCTCGATTGACTATGAACGGTGGCAAAGTTTCCGTGTAGCCATGCTCGCGCGTGTGCAGATCGAGCATGAAATCGATCAGCGCGCGCTCCAGCCGCGCACCCTTCCCGTTGAGAATTGCGAACCTTGCGCCGGCAATTTTCGCTGCCCGCTCAAGATCGAGAATGCCCAGCGCGTTTCCCAGATCGACGTGATCCTTCGGCTCAAAACCGAATTCAGGCTTCGTGCCCCAGCGACGAATTTCCTGATTAGCAGATTCATCCTTGCCAACGGGAACGGATTCATGCGGGATGTTTGGGATTTCTGACAAAAATTCCCGCATTCGATTTTCATAGCGTTCTCGTCGTTCTGATGCATTGCTAATCGATTCCTTCAGATCCGCCATTCTGGTGCGAAGTCTGAGAGCTTCTTCTGCGCGTCCATCCTTCATCAACTTACCGATTTGCGAACTAAGCTCGTTTCGCTCCGCGTTTAATTTGTCTGACTCGCCAATGATGCGTCGACGTTCGGCATCGTACGAACTGAACTGACCTAAGGTCCAAATAACTTCATCGGACGCACCTCGATTCTCGAGTGCCTGCTGCACCTCGCCGAGATGTTCTCTTACATAATTCAGATCAAGCATTTAACTTTCCTTTTTCTCAACACAAGCGGCGAAAATGCGATCGGCCTCTGCCAGCGTTTCGTGCGAGCCGACATCGTACCAAGCGCCGCGCACATGCCAAACACAAAACGGCGTGCGCTGGTAAAGCCATTGCACCAGTCGCCCCGGCTGATCCGGGTTGTTGCCTTCCGCTAGATATTGTCGAATCAGCGGCAGTGTCGATTTCGGATAGTAATATAAAGCGATGCCGGTCACAGTGCTCTTGGGTTCGCTCGGCTTCTCTTCAAAGAAAGCAATGTGGCCGTCGGCATCAATCTCGATCGCATTGTACTTTTTGATCTCTTCGAGGTTCCCGACATCGTAAACGCCCAGGACCGGTTTACCGGTTTCGCGACAAAACTCGCCGAACGCTTCCAGGCTATGGCTGAACAGATTGTCTCCGCCCACCACGATGATGTCGTCGTCGATCTCGGCTTCGGTCAGAACCAAATCTATGTCACCAATCGCGCCAAGTTTGTTTGACTCGTCCGTCGTCCGGTCATTGATGATAGTGATGGGCGTGCGTTCATGCTTCAACGCGTATTCGTCCGCCCAGAGTTGAAAGTGCCCTGCGAACTTGGCATTCGTCACCACGTAAATGTGATCGATCTCCTGAAGAGATTTCAGGTTATCGAGCACGTGCTCGACCATCGGCTTGCCGGCAACGGGCAGCAAAGGCTTCGGCTGATTCAGAGTCAGCGGGTAAAGCCGCGTCGCGTAACCCGCGGCCAGGACAATTAACTTCACAACTCCTCCGTGCGTGTTTCCGAGATGAACGGGCATCTTTACAAAAAAGAACGGCATGGGCAAACCAAGGAATCTCACGATCTAGTGCGTTTTGCTCAATTCGCATGGGAATCAATAGAATCCGCGTGGCGCTATAAACATTTCGCCGCTAGCGCGGCTGTTTTTGCTTTTGCTATATTGCGTCGGCGTAGCGAAAGGACTCCATGGCAACTGAAAAACAATTCACTGGCCGCGCGGCAATTGTAACCGGCGCGACGCGCGGCATCGGCCGAGCGATCGCGCTTGAACTGGCGCGCCGCGGCGCCGACATCGCATTCAACTACGCGAAAAGCGCCGAGGCAGCCGAAAGTTTGAAGAGCGAAATCGAAGCGCTGGGCGTGCGCGCGCTCGCGACACAGGGCGACGTGGCGAACACCGAAGCCGCCGCGGAGATGGTCAAGCAGACGAAGGACGCATTTGGCCGCATCGACTTTCTTGTCAATAATGCCGGCATTGTGCGTGACACTTTGATTCTCCGCATGAAGGAAGAAGATTGGGACGCCGTCATCGACACGAATCTGAAAGGCGCGTGGAATTTTTCAAAAGCCGCTCTGCGCGTGATGTTGCGACAGGAAGAAGGCGGCTCGATCCTCAACATCACATCGATCAGCGGAGTCGTCGGCATGGCCGGCCAGTCAAACTATTCCGCATCAAAAGCCGGCATGATTGGATTGACGAAAGCGCTGGCGCGGGAAGTAGCGAGCCGCAAAGTCACCGTGAACGCGCTGGCGCTGGGAATGGTGGCGACTGACATGGCGAGCGCGCTTGACGAGAGCTACCAAGCGAAAGTGCTTGAGCAAATTCCGCTCGGCCGCTTCGCCGAAGCCGACGAAGTCGCGCGCATCGCCTGCTTTCTTTTGTCAGACGACGCGCGCTACATCACCGGCCAGGTGATTCAGGTTGATGGTGGGTTGGCAATGTAACCCGACTACGATGGCTCGATGCCCGCCTTCTCACCGATAAGTTTCACCACCACCACCGAACCGCAGCATTTCGTAACGTCACCGGCGCCGAACCAGACAAGCTAGCCACAACAAATCGATTCCCAAACGATGACCGCGAGATGTTCGTCCCCGCAGTCTCGACGGTGAATTGCACGTAATCGCCGGAACAGGTGAACGATTTATTCGCGCCGCCTGACCCTAGCACGCGCAATCTGATCTGACCCGTTCCCGAAACGAAATTCGCCGGTGACGTTTGTGTGCTGGTGATTGTCACATCGCTTGTTCCGACCGTGCGCGAATCGATCTGCGTCCAGGATGACGTTGTCCAGTTGTAAAGATACAACGTCTGTGTGCGGCCATTGCGCGAGTATTGACCATCGTAAGTTATCGTCAGCTTCGAGACGGAACTGGGCAACTCGCTGACGGACACGCTCGCGTACCAATCGGTAAACCGTGTCTGGCCGCTCGTCGTCGAATTAACGACATAGTAACTTGCATTGTTCGTCGCCAGATTCGAGAAAGACCCCGCGCTCAACGTGCCCTGAAGAATCGTTGTGCCGCTGGGAGCGTAACTCGTCGAGCCACCCGTCTGAAACGAATGATCCGCAGAGGTGGCAGTATTTCCGGCAGCATCTGTAGACTTCACTCGATAGTGATAGAGCGTATTGGCCGCCAAACTGTTGAGCGGAGCGCTGTGACTGGTCACGTTCGTCGCATCTGAAGCGGTGCTGCCGTAACCGGTCGTCAGTCCGTACTCAACAAGTGAATTGGACGCTTCATCGGTCGTCCAGGTGACAGTTGCACTGCCCGCGGTGATGTTGCTGGCTTGTTCGCCAGAGATCACTGGCGGCGTCGTATCGGGCGGACCGCTAACGTCATCGAGATTGAAAGTGCGCGGCAGACC
>DASXTE010000241.1:0-8093 GCA_036505595.1 Pyrinomonadaceae bacterium | reverse complement strand
TTCGGCCGGCCGATTCAATCGGTCGAGGGCATCGCAACTGACTCGGTGCACGGCCGAGAGAGTTTTCTGCGTCACTTCAACGCCATAACGCGCGGGGAAAGTCGCTTTGCGCGAACGCGCGTCTTTGCCCGGCGTCTTTCCCAAGCCTTCAGCAGTTGCGGTGACGTCGAGTAAATCGTCCGTGATTTGAAATAACAGGCCGAGGTTGATGCCGTAATCGGTTACCGCGGCTAGCTCGGATTCATTCGCGCCGCCGATGATGGCGCCGCAACGCGCCGCGGCACAAATTAGCGCGCCCGTCTTCTCGTGATGAATCCGCTCAAGCTCTTCACTGTCGACTTCGCGCGACTCCGCGGCGAGGTCAAGCGCTTGTCCCGCGACCATTCCTGAAGGCGTGCCGGCGGCGCGGGACAGTTCACTGATCAATTGAACCCGAACTTGCTCAGACAGTGTTTCATCTTCGGCCATGGTTCGAAAGGCAAGACTCTGGAGCGCATCGCCCGCCAAAATGGCCGTGGCTTCGTCGAATTTTATGTGACAAGTGGGCCGTCCACGGCGCAGATCATCGTCATCCATCGACGGCAGGTCGTCGTGAATCAGCGAGTAGGTGTGAATCATCTCGAACGCACAGGCTGTGCGCAGCAACTTTTCGTTTGGCGCGCCGAACGTTTGCCCCGTCGCGAGCACCAACGCGGGGCGGAATCGTTTGCCGCCGGCGAACAGGCTCCAGCGAATTGCGCTGTGCAGGCGCGCCGGTTCGTCGGTCTCTTTGGGAATCAAACGATCGAGCTCTGCATCGATTAGCAATCGCGTGGAAGCAAAGAATTCGATGACGTTGTTGGAAAGATTAACCACAGAGGACACAGAGGAGGACATTATTTATTTTTCGTCTGCTTCATCGTTGGCTTCGAATGGGCGAATCGTCGGCCGTCCCTGGTTATCGCGCGTAAGGATTTCAATGCGGCGCTCCGCTTCGTTTAGCCTTTCCTGACAGGCGCGCGATAACTTCACACCCTGCTCGAAAAGCTCCAGGCTCTTCTCCAAAGGAAGGTCGCCACGCTCGAGTTCGCGGACGATGCGCTCAAGTTCTTCCAGCGAGCTTTCAAAGTTTTGAGAGTTGTTGTTTGGCATTTCGGGTGGCATAGACTTCAGTCTGTGTTCCAGTCTTCACTGTAGCCGAAGAAAGTCACAGACTAAAGTCTGTGCTACTAAGGCGATGGGCTCGGTGTCGGTGTTTGTAAATCTTTCAAGCGGCGAATTATCTCGTCCTGAAACTGCGAGCCTCGTTGCGACATGCCCTTCCGGGCGGCGTCAGCGATAATATTTGTCAGCTGGTCATCCTTGATCGACGTAATTCGCCACGCGTCGCCGTTCTGCTGCATTGTAAGTTGAATCTGTTCATCTTTGAACTTCAGATCAACTGTTGCGGTCGCGCCGTCCTGCCGAATACTCGCGAAGTAAGGAACGCTCAGAGCGATCAGGATGAAGGGTTTTCCTTTCGCCGGCTCGGTAACGCGCTGAATTTCGGGCGGCAAGACCTGGTGCAGCGTCTCCTTCAGTTTGGGCGTCAGGTTCGCGGCAATTTGATCGAACTGCGAAGGCAGCAGGCTGTTGAGAATCGACGAGCCTGTCAGCCGCGCGCGGACTTCTGTGACAAAGCCCTCGGCGATCTTGTCCATGTCCAGGATGCGATCGATCTCCTGACCGTCGTTTCGTTGCGACGCGTCAACCAGCAACGCGAGCGTGTAGGACGGCCCCGACTTGAAATGTTGCCACCACAAATATCCGCCCGCACAAACGCCCAGGATGACGACCACCAGAAAGATTCCGACAATCGCCAGCACACGCCCGGCGCGGCTCGATCGTCTGTTGGCACGGCGCGGCCGGAAGCCGCCGCCTGCGGGAGGCGGTTGGTTCAAATCGATGACGATGCGATTGCGTTTGCTCATGTTGAGAGAGTCGGGGTCTAAACTTTGTCATCAAGGCTTTCCACGCGACAATCCAAACGGCCTTTCCACAGCCGCACCTGTAACTCATCTCCAATCGAAACTGCCGCCGCTTCACGGACAATCGCACCGCGCGCGTCCTGGGCAATTGCGTAACCACGCTCCAAAACTTTCAAGGGCGACATGGCATCGAGCGCGGCGGCTGCCACGCCGAATTCTTTACGTGCGTTCTCAACTCGGGCCAGCATGGCCGAATCGCGCGCCTGAGCAAGCCCGTCAAAGCGGGCGCGTTGCGTGGCGGCGCGATTGCGCAGTTCGCTCGGCGACAGCAGCCGTGCAGCAGCATCAAACCTGCGAAATGCGCTTTGATAAATGCGACTGATCGTGTTGCGCAAATTATCTTGATGCGAATCTACTACGCTCTTCGCGCTCCGCAGTTTCGACCTCACTTCATCGAAGCCGCGCGCAAACGTCAACTCCTGCACGTGGGTGCGCTCGACGGCGATTCGGTGATTCAAAGTGCGCCGCAGGCTGCCGACTAGCTGTTCAAGTCGCGAGCAAAGTTCTTCTTCATGTGTCGCGACCAGTTCGGCGGCGGCCGAAGGCGTGGGCGCGCGCAAGTCGGCGGCGAAATCCGCAATCGTGAAATCAGTTTCGTGCCCCACGGCGGAAATCACCGGAATTGCTGAAGCGCGAATCGCTCGCGCGACGACTTCTTCATTGAATGCCCAAAGGTCCTCTATCGAGCCACCGCCCCGACCCACAATCAAGACATCGATCGCCTCGTCGTGACGAACTTCACGCAGAGCGCGCGCGTGATGCTCGTTGAGAAAGCGTATGGCGCGCACAATCTCGTGCGACGCGCCGTCGCCCTGCACACGCGCGGGCGCAATCAGCAGATGTACTGTACGCGTGCGGCGTGAAATCACATTGATGATGTCGCGGACAGCCGCGCCGCTCGTTGAAGTGACGACGCCAATCCGTCGTGGAAAGAAGGGAATCGCCCGCTTTAACTCTGGCGCGAACAAGCCTTCAGCCTGCAAACGCGCTTTCGTCTGCTCAAACGCCAATTGCAACGCGCCGGCGCCGACCGGCTCAAGCGTCTCAGCGATTAATTGGTACTCGCCCTTCTGCTCGTAAACGCTCAGACGGCCGCGCGCGCGAACTTGCAATCCGTCTTCGAGCCGAAACCGAATTCGTTGATTGCTGCTGCGATAACACGCCGCGCGCAATTGCGCGAACTCATCCTTCAGAGTGAAGTACCAGTGGCCCGAACTGTGCTGGCGGAAATTCGAAATTTCGCCCTCCACCCACACGGAAGCGAAAGTTTTTTCCAGCGAGTCGCGAATCTTGACAGTCAATTCCGAAACGCTGAACGGGTGACGTTCGGTTTCGTTGAAGAGGGATGCGAGAAGTGATTGCTGCAATTTGATCTACCGTCGGGCGCGAAAAGCCTACGCGATCGCCGCGCCGCATTCAATGCTAAAGCCCTTGCACCTTCAGAAACCCGGCGCCATCAAATTCGTCACCGCGGCCGGATTCTTGATTTGTTGTTTCGTCATCCAGCTTTCGGAATCTGCGACCAGCTCGCGGCCTTCATCGCCAAGGAGCAATTCGCCCAGCCGGCGACGCGCCGCCGCCGCATACAACGCCATGTCGACAGCTTTGAACCCATCGAGTGCCCGCCGCGTGAAGGCGGCCGCGCGCGAAGTGTCGCCGCGCTGTTTCGCCAGCGCCGCATAAGTCATGTTCGCCAGCGGGTTCGACCACGCCATGGCTTCGCGGGCAATGCGATCGGCGCAGTCTTCCGCAATCCGCAATCGTTGCTCGCGCACGGCCCCGCTCGCACTGGCAAGCGCGAGTCGGGCGCGCAAGTGCAACGCGTCAACCTTTAATCCCTGCGTCCGCAGCAGCAAAGATCTTTCCAAAGGCTTGAGCTGTCCTTCGATGTGTTTCCACGCGATTTCGGTGTCACCGGTATAGAGCTCGATTTGCGCCAGCGCCACCAGCGACGTGTAGTGCTGCAAGTGAAAGCCTTCACGGGGCCATACGGTCATCGCGGCGATCACTTCGTTGCGCGCGCGGTCGGGATCGTCAGCCGCCAGCCAAATCGGATTCAGACGCGTTCGCAGATCCGTCGCTGCGAATAGATTGCCCTGATCAAGCGCCACCGACAGGAGCTGCGGAACCCGGCGCGCGACCTCAGTCAGCTCACCGAGAAACATCAGCGACGTCAGCATGAATCGATTCGCGACCGTCAGCTCCCAGGTCGCGCCCGTGCATTGATCACGCAAGACTTCCGCGGATCGTTCGCACAATTCAGCCGCTTCTTTCCACTCACCGATCAGATAGGCGCTCAGACCTCGCGCCCAAATTGCCATGCCGATTGCATGTGGATTTCCTGATTGCTTCGCCAGAGCCTCCGTGCGATCCGCGAGCTGTCGCGCACGCGCCACCGCCGGGCCGCCGCGTGTCGCTGTCTGCACGGTTTCAAAGGCCATCGCGCGCGCCATCCGGTAGGGCTCGCCGGCGCGCAACGCCAACAACAAATGGCGGCTTTGGAATTCCGCGCCGCGAATCAAGTCGACGACACCTAAACCGGCGGCTATTGACCAGCAAATATCGATGCGTTGCAGATCGGCTTCCGAAATCGCATCAGCGTCGCGTTCAGTGAAATCCAAGCCTCTCATCCAAATCCAAGCGCGCCGGACAAGCAACGAAAGCAACGCGCTGCGCGGACCTTTTGGCAACTTGAATCCGGCCGCTTGCAGCACCTTTTCGAAAATCGCCAGGCCTTCTTTCACGTGGCCGCCCATCAGCAACTGCGCGCCGGCTCGCTGCTGCAACTCCAGCGCACGGCGCGGAAGGTAACTAGGAACGGCGAAATTGTCGCGGAGAGCAGTGGCCTTCGCCGCATCCAGATATTCGGCGGCCGCCTCTGCCGGCCGTCCGGCATTGGCCAACGCGTCGCCCAGCGCAACTCTTAATTCTGTGCGATCTGCGTCAGGCGGAGCCAATTCGATCGCCCGCCGGAAATACAGTGCCGCTCGATCGAATGCGAGCGCGCTGGCAGCTTTTTGCGCTGCGGCTTCGGCGTGAACCGCGGCGCGCGAATTTTCGCCGGCGCCAAGATAGTCGTCATACAGCGCTTCCGGATCGTCAAAGCCGCGCGCTTCGATTGTTTGTGCCAGCCGCCGATGAATGTGGCGGCGTTCGTCATCGGACAGCAACAACCTGAGTGTTTCCGCGATGCGATCATGATAAAGCTCAATGCCGTACGCGGCGCCTCCGCTACGAACGAATTGCGCGGACCGCACGGCATTCATAATCTGCAAATCGTCACGCTCAACGTCGCTGGCGGCAAAGGCCACATCCTGGTTCACCGGCCGCGCGGCAACGGCGAGCGTATTCAGCAGCGCGCGCGAACCATCGGGCAGTTGGTCGATGCGCTCTTCCAGCATCGTTGCCAGGCTGATTCCTTCCGCGCCGGGGCGTTCGCCGATCGAGGCGTAATGGCATAGTTGCTCAAGCAGGAATGGATTGCCGGTTGCTTCGCGGACGATCGAATCGATGAAAGGTTCAGCGTCGATGGTCGCCGCCGAAAGCAGAGAACGCGCGAGATCTGCCGCTTCCTGATCGGTCAAGCGATCGAGCACGATCTCGCGGCACGTCTCGGTCCCGGCGTTCTGCACCAACTGTTTGAGGAACGACTTTGACTCGAAATCCTCAGCGCGAAAACTCGCAATCAAAAGCAGCGGCGGGCAATCAGGTGGTCGCAGCAAATCTTCCAGCAGGCGAATGCTGTCAGCGTCCGCCCATTGCAAATCGTCGGTCCAAATGATCAGCGGCTGCTGACGCGCAATCGCTGAGAACAATTGGCGCAGCGCGCCGAATGCGTGCCGGCGCAAAGTGAACAGGTCGCCGGTTTCACGCCGCGCGTAACGCTCCTCGAATATCGCGTCAATCTGAAGCATCGCCGGAAACACCCGAGCCAGCGCCGGCGCGTCCCGCGGGATTAGCGGCTGAACTCGGTCGCGCGGCATCGACGCCAGCCGGCGCGTCAGACTATCGACCACGCCGTCGAGCGCTTTGTACGGCACGGACTCGCGTTCGTAGCAGCGGCCCTGAAGTATGAAAGCTTCGTGCGAACCTTGCCTGATCTCATCGAGAAATGTTTGCACCAGCGTGCTCTTTCCCATTCCCGAAACGCCGCGCACGTAGACAGAGACGCCTTTGCCTTCCAGGGTTGCGCGAAACGCGTCGTGTAATTCCGCAAGCTGCCCCTCGCGCCCGATGAACGCAGTTTCCCTGGTTCGCTTTGCGATACCCGGTACCACGAATGGCGTCCGTCCCGCTTTCAACGCGCGCAGCAGATCGCGACCTCGCGGACGGTTCTTCGGATTCCGCCGCAGCAGATTCATGCACAGTTCACTCAGCTCCCTCGGCGCGCGCGGATTGATTTCGATTGGCTGAATGGGCCGGCGCGTTTGTTTGCGCAATACGACCTCGAAGGACTTGCCGGCAAACGGCAGTCTGCCCGTCAATGCTTCGTACAACATCACGCCGACGCTGTACCAGTCGCTCGCCCGCGAGATAGGAAGTTGCGCGCCCTGTTCGGGCGACATGTAATCCGGCGTGCCGACAAGCAGAGTGTCGCGCGCCGCCGGTTCGGCATCTTCGACTAGTCCAAAATCGAGAATGACAACGCGCCCTTCATCCGTCACCAGGACGTTCGACGGTTTTATGTCGCGATGCAGCTTGCCCAGTTCGTGCAAGTGATGAACGCCTTCCGCTAGTTGCCGAAGTGCGGGGCGGAGCCGTGACTCGTCAAGTTCGTAAACGGACGTGAGCGGCGGCAACGGTTCGTCAGGTGGCGCCATCTCGCCCGACTCGAACAAAAGACGCGAGCTGTCGAATTCCACTGTGTCAGCTTCCGAATCAGCGCGATCCGCGTCACGCGAGATCGTGTCAGATGAATCGGCCGCTCGGGTGTCACCTTCGGGCCGCACGTACTGAGTGAAGGTCACTCCTTTCACGAGTTCCATGGTGAAGAACCAATGACGACCCTCGGACATTAGCTCGTAAAGCGCCGCGAGATTTGGATGTGACACATCGGCCAGTTCGCGAAACTCCCGCTTCAGGCGATAAATGTGCTCGGGTTCGGCGCGACTCAAGGTCTTCAACGCGACGGTTTTGTTCGTGAGCTGATCGATAGCTTCATAGACGACGCCCATCCCGCCGGCGCCGAGTTTGCGGCGTAAACCGAAGCGTTGCGTCCCCAGGAATTCTTTGACGGCTTCTGCCATAAAGGTTTGATTGTCCGAGTGGCAGCGCGAAGTTATTGACAGATGCGCAATTGTGCCTTACATGATTTGCGCAATCAATATTCAAGGCTCGGAGCGCTGAGTTTCAGGCTGCGGGCTCAAACCGGAGAGGAGCTGACATGGACTGGCGCGTGCTGCTGACAACTTTTGGCGTCATTTTTCTGGCAGAGATGGGCGACAAGACGCAGATTGCGGCGATGACGATGGCGGCTGAGAAGAAGCGGCCGTGGGAAGTCTTCATCGCCGCCTCGTTGGCGCTGACTGCGGTGTCGGCCATCGGTATCATTGTTGGTGCGACGCTCGGACAATATCTGCCGCTCGAGTGGATCAAGCGTGCGGCAGGAGCGGCCTTTATCGCGATTGGAGTTCTGATTTTGATTGGAAAGTTCTAATCTCGGTACAGAACCGCTTGCGGTAGCAAGCGGGTGAAAGCGGGCAAGATGCCCGCGAACTGCCGACAAGATGTCGGCGCTCCACAAATGCCACAGACACGACACGTCGAGCGTCACTTCACCGCCGGCGAAACTGTCCGCGACATCGTCATCGGCATGTCTGATGGGTTGACCGTGCCGTTCGCGCTCGCGGCGGGTCTGACTGGTGCGATCGACTCAGCGAACATTATCGTTACTGCCGGGCTCGCGGAGATTGCGGCCGGCTCGATCGCGATGGGCCTCGGCGGTTATCTCGCGGCGAAGAGCGACGCCGAGCACTACGCGAAAGAACGCGAGCGCGAGAAGCGCGAAGTCGTCGAGATTCCCGAAGAGGAAATGCGCGAAGTCGCGCAAGTATTTAAGTCATACGGATTGACCGACAAAGAGAGTGC
>DASXTE010000240.1:0-10988 GCA_036505595.1 Pyrinomonadaceae bacterium | reverse complement strand
ATCGCCGAGTGTCTCGATCTCGCGGTCGGTTGGATAATGCTGGACAACATGCCGCTCGATGAAATGCGCGAAGCCGTCCGGCTGGCACACGGTCGCGCGAAAGTGGAAGCATCCGGCAATATCACACTTGCCAACGTTCACTCCATCGCGGAAACAGGTGTGGACTACATTTCCGTCGGCGCGCTGACGCATTCGGTGCGGGCGCTCGACGTAAGTTTGATGGTAAACTGGCATAAATAGAACGGCATCAAACGGAGTCACTTCTAATCATTTGTGAATCAAGCGGGGTTGAATAACGAAAAATGCAAGTTCAGCAAGAAGAGGTCATAACCAAGCCTGGCTTAGATACAGTACTCGATTACACGCCCGAAATTGCGCACGCGACTGCGCCGATTTATCAGCGCCTGCGGGCGGTCATTCCGGAAATCGAATGGCCAGTTCACGCGCCGTACGTCGCGGCCATCAACCGATTAAAACAGCAGCGGAACGCCGTGATTCTGGCGCACAATTACCAGACGCCGGAGATTTTTCATGGGGTCGCAGACATCACGGGCGATTCATTGGCGCTGGCCCGCCAGGGCGCAAAGACCGATGCCGACGTGATTGTGTTGTGCGGCGTTCACTTCATGGCCGAAACGGCCAAGCTCCTCAGTCCGGAAAAGACAGTTCTGATTCCGGATTTGGAAGCGGGATGTTCGCTTGCCTCGTCGATTACCGCGGATGATGTGCGGCTTTTGCGGCAGCGATATCCGGGAGTTCCGGTAGTGACCTACGTCAACACGTCCGCCGCGGTAAAGGCCGAATCCGATATTTGCTGCACATCAGCGAACGCCGTCCAAGTCGTCGAATCGTTGGGTGTCGATCAAGTAATCTTTCTACCGGATGAATTTCTCGGGCGCTACGTCGCCAGCCAAACTGATGTGAAAATAATTCTGTGGAAAGGCCACTGCGAAGTGCACGAGCGCTTCACGGCTGAGGACGTACGGTTCTACAAACAGCAGTACAAAGACATTGAAGTGCTGGCGCACCCGGAATGTCCGCCCGCAGTTCTGGCGGAAGTAGACTTCGTCGGTTCGACCGCCGGCATGATCGATCACCTGGCGGACACCAGACCTCACCGCGTCGTCATGATTACCGAGTGCTCAATGTCGGATAATGTCGCCGTTGAGTTTCCTGAAATTCAGTTCACGCGACCGTGTAATCTTTGTCCGCACATGAAGCGCATTACGTTGAGTAAGATCCTTTGGTCACTGCAAACAATGCAGCACGAAATTGAGATTGATCCCGCGATTGCAGAACGAGCGCGGGGCGCGGTGCAACGAATGGTCAAGCTCGGCAAGAATCCAAAAGACTAAATCTGCGCGTGACAATCCAAAAAAAGAAGGGGCGACTCTGCAGTCGCCCCTTTTTCAATTGACTTCAGGTTTGCGATTTAGAACTGGAACCGCACCGCCCACTGCACCTGGCGCTCACGGAAGAGAGAGCCGCCGGCAGCGGTGGTGGTTAGGAAAGCTGTGTTGAAGTTCAAGACAGAAGTTTGCGTCGTACAGACCGTATGTGCAGCATTGCAAGTGGGCGCAGAGCTGCTACTGGCAGAGTAGATCTGGTTTTGCTGTTGCGTCACCTGCGTCCGGTTGAAGAGGTTGAAGCCTTCGATGAAAACTTCCAAGGCCTTGGACTCGCTAAACCGGAACCGGCGCGAGACACGCATATCGGCATTGGCGATGGCCGGCAATCGGAAGCCGTTACGTCTCGCCAAACCCAGACGAGTGGCTCCTCCCGAACCGTTCTGGCCACCGCCCGGCGTCGAGCACTGGCTGGTCGTCACCGTACCGGGCCAGCATGACGGATCCTGCGAGAAGCCAGGAAGCGGCACCGTGGCGGAGATGAACGTATTCAACGGCACGCCCGAGTAGTACTGGAAAATTGGCGAGAATGTCCAATCCTTCAGGAAGATGTTCTTCGATTGCGGCTGCCATACGACATTCGCAACGAACTTGTTCGGAACGTCGAGGAACGAACGTCCCGCTTCCGCCTGAATATCAAACGTGTTCAGTACGGTATTGGTGCTCGTAAAGGTGATCGAGCTTTGACCAAGGTCGGTCGCGTGCGAGCGCGTGTAGTTGATCCCGAATTGCAGACCCTTGGTCATGCGTCGATTGAACTGCAAAACACCGGCAACGTATTTGCTCCAAACAACACTTCTGATTTCCGTCATTGCGCCGAAGGCCGCGTTCGGGCGAGCCGAGCCGGTGCCTCCAGGACAATTGGTCGCGGAAGAGCAGCGATAGAACCACGGTACTCTGTAGGTCTGTCCATCGAACGGTCCACCAGAGATCGTGTAGGTGAAGAAGTTCGTTGGAGGGGCCAGGTTCGTATCGACGAACAGCGGCAGCCGCTGACCGTAGCTCAGAAGCAACGAAGCAGAGACCACCGTGTTGTGCGCGACTTCACGTTCGACGATCAAGTCGGCCTGGTGAATTCGCGGTAGCTTGAATCCTTGTTGGAAGAACTGGATTGCCACTGCCGGCGATGAAGGCGTAGTCGAAAGAGTGTTTGGGAAAACCGGCGCGGCGGCCGCGCAACCGGCAGGCAAAACCGGTGGAGTGCCCGAGGGGACGCACGTTTGCGCGATCGAAACTTGGAACTGGCCGCCCGGCATGCCGGTATTTACCAGCGTGTTGTAAATGGTCGAGGTGCCCATCAATCCGTAATAAACGCCGTAGCCACCACGCAGCGACGTTTTGCCATCGCCGGTAGCGTCCCAAGCGAAACCAATTCGCGGACCAAAATTGGTCTTGTCGCTCGGTTTGACATTGGTTTGCGTCACGGCAGGATTGCCAAGAATCGGATCCGGAAACTGCTGATATTCCCAGCGGATCCCGAGGTTCAAAGTGAGCCGCGGGTGAACGCGCCAGTCATCCTGTGCAAAGAAATTCCAGAGATTCTCAGTAAACGTGAATGCGGTTCCTCCGAACGCCTGTTGATAATTCGAGGTGTAGCACCTGCCGGCAGTCCGAGTTGAAGTTGCGCACACCATCGGAGTCGTGCCGCCCGGCACTAACAATCCGCCGGTGGTCCGGGAACTCAAATAATCAATGAGGAAATCATTGATGTTGTTGTACGAGTAAGCGCCCGCGTAAAAGCGCAGGTTGTCAGCGGTGTCTTTGACATGACTGATGTCCGCGCCGAATTTGAAGGTGCTCTTGCCTTTTGACCAGGTCATCATGTCGAAGCCCTGGTTTTTCTTCTCGTTCGGAAACGAAGGACGCTCGAGGAACGTCGCGACACCGAATTCAATGCCATTACTAATGAACACGTCGGGGGAGCGAGTGCCCGCTTGCGAGAAGCCTGGATAACCGGGAGCAGTCAGTGGCTCACCCGCCAGCGGCGTCTTGCTGAACTCAAACTCAAAATCCCGCGACCATTGGTAGCGCGCCTCGTTAATCAGCGTCGGCGTAATGTTTGACGACAGTCTGACGTTGATCGAATCAGCGTCAACAAAATCATCTCCGAAGCTGGTCACGCCGAATGTATTTGTCGGCTGAGTCTGAATGCCTGAAGGTGAATCCCAACGAAAGTAATTATAAGTAGCCGTCAGCGTGTTGCTCGAATTCAGGTTGATGTCAATCTTGGGCATGAAGATCCGCTGATTTCCTTTACGCGGCGTCGGACCGGTTTCGCTGGTCAAAAAGGCGATGACCGAGTTGATCTGCGCATCAGAAAGGTTATGTGTGGTGGGGTTCTTCAGCGACTGCCCCACCAACGCGGTGGTGCAGCCGGTTTGCGCCGTGGACGTGCAAGTGTTCAAGAACCCTCCCTGGAAAATCGGAGCCGTGAACGCGCCGTTGCTGAAAATCGCCAAGCCGGGGAAGTTGCGCCGCACTTCGTCATAATTTAAGAAGAAGAACGCTTTGTCTTTCTTGATCGGCCCGCCGATGTCGGCGCCAAAGGTATACCGCTTATCAACGGGTTTGATTCCAGTGACAGTTCGCTGTCCCGTTGCCGGATCGAAGGTGGTCAACGTTGCCAACGGATTGCGTGCGCCCCAACGGTTGTCGCGATCGTAAAAGAACGCGTCGCCGTGAAAACCGTTCGTTCCGCTCTTGGTCACGGCGTTGGTTACGCCGCCTGCTGCACGGCCGTATTCAGCCGAGTAATTCGAAGTGTTCACCTGGAATTCGCGGATGGCGCGCTGGCTTACAACGTAATTGATACGAGTGCGGCCTCGCTCTTCTGAAAAGAAAGCCTGGTTATTGTCGCCGCCGTCGATCGTATTGTTGTTTAGCAGGCCGGAAATTCCCCGAAAACTGATCAAACCGAAGTTTCCGTCGGGAACCGTACCCGGGCTGAGCAAGGCGAAGTTCGACCACCGCTGCCCGTTAATCGGCAATTCGCTAATCTGAGTTTGATTAACGTTGCTCGAGAAGTCCTGCTGATTCGTGTTGATTACAGGCGCTTCACTGGGGACCTCGACTACGCTCGTCCCGCCCGTAATTGACATGGCGGCTTCGATGGGATTAACCGTGCCCACTTCGACCACAACCTTGTCGAGAGTCAAATCGGCGAAACCTGGGGCTTTCACAATCACTGCATAAGTGCCAGGTTGTAGATTCACGATGCGAGCGCGACCTTCGCCGTCGGTTGTGACCGTGTCCTCTTTATTAGTTTCGATGTTGCGGGCTGTGACGGTAGCATTAGGCACCACCGCGCCTTGCGGGTCGGTAACTGTGATGCCGATTGCACCTGTGGTCGTGGATTGTGCGAATGCGCTGAAGGCGCAAAATGCCAGAACCAGGACTGAAGCAAAACCAAAGCTTACAAATTTACGCATATCAGGAGAACTCCTTAGAAATTAAAATCGTTGCTGACCATTTGCGCGCGAGCCGTCGGCGCAGAGTAACTGAGACTTTCCGTGACCTTGGAACTGCTTGTTACGAAGGCACATCTGTGAACGAAGCAGAAGGCGGTTTCTATCATGACGATGGGCAGTTGCGCAAGACTAAAACTGTGTTTGCTGTGCGAGAAAATCATGAACAGGTCGGACTTGCGTCGGGGAATTCGGCAACTGTCGTGCCCTGTTTCGGCCAGACTGGCCATCTCGCTAAATGTGCTGTTTTCAACGCTTGTCTTCGCGCGCGCGCGCCGCTGAATGAAAAACCCAACCAAGAATTTGGATTTTTTATGAAAATCTAGAGGCGCTCGACGATCATTGCGATGCCTTGGCCGCCGCCGATGCATGCCGTCGCCAGCCCGTAGCGACCGCTGCGACGCTGCAATTCGCGCAACAACGTCAACACCAAACGTGTGCCGGTTGCGCCCAGCGGATGTCCGAGCGCAATCGCTCCGCCGTTTACATTCGTCCTTGCGCGATCAAGTCCCAGCTCCTGTTCGACGGCGAGATATTGCGCCGCAAAAGCTTCGTTGACTTCGACGACATCGATGTCCTCAAGTTTCAATCCCGCTTTCTCCAGCGCCTGAAGCGACGCCGGCACCGGGCCGATGCCCATGATTTCGGGCTCGACTCCGGCGTAAGCCCAATTCACGATTCGACCGAGCGGCTTCACGTCGTGCGCCTTGACGTAATTCTCACTGGCAATCACCACCGCTGCCGCGCCATCGACAATTCCCGATGCGTTGCCGGCCGTGACGAATCCATCTTTGCTGAACGCCGGCTTCAGCTTCGCAAGACCTTCCAGCGTGGTGTCGGGCCGCATGTGATCGTCGCGATCGAATAGCATCGACCCTTTCCGATTCTTCACTTCCACCGGAACGATTTCGTCGGCGAAAAAGCCTTCGTCGAGCGCGCGCTTCGCCGCTTGCTGTGAACGCAGCGCGTACTTGTCCTGTTCTTCACGCGAGATCTCAAACCTGCGCGCGAGGTTCTCAGCCGTGCCGGCCATGGGCGTATTGCAATAAGTGTCGAGCAACGCGACCATTAGACTGTCTTCGAGCTTGCCCTGGCCGAGCGCAAAGCCCGAGCGCGCGCCGCGAATCACGTGCGGCGCTTGCGACATCGACTCCATGCCGCCGACCAGACAGGCTTGCGCTTCGCCGAGCTGAATCATTTGCGCACCTGAGACGATTGATTGAATGCCACTGCCGCAAAGGCGATTGACAGTCAGTGCTGGGCGATCGAACGGCACGCCCGCTTTCAAAGCTACGTGCCGCGCGCCGTAAATCGCGTCACCCGAAGTTTGCAGTGCGTTACCAAAAATTGCGTGATCGATTTCCTCTGCCGCGACACCGGTTGTTTTCAGCGCCGCTTTTGCTGCGATCGCTCCAAGATCAATTGCGGAAATGTCTTTCAGCGCGCCGACATATTCGCCCATCGGCGTGCGCTTGCCGCCGAGTATGAAAACCTCAGTCTGCATGATTGCTCCTACACGGTTAAGAATTTCAGTGGGAACTAAAACGATGAAGCCTAGCAAAGGCCGGTAACCGGGTCAAACATGTTATCGGCGGAATACTTCTTATTCCCAATTGTGCCGCCAGAGTCTTTTTGTTAATCTCGGCCGCAGGTAACTCTTCATGCCGCGACTATACCTGGATAACTAACCGCACCAGAAATTTAAGATCGGGGATTTGATTATGAAACGAAGCTTTTTTCAGCTCGCCATAGCAGTGGCGTTCGCACTCACCTTGCTGGCTACCGTCGTGCCATCTGTTGCCGCGCAGTCTTTCAGCGGTCTGGACAAGCAGCGTGTTAGAGGAATGCTGAACGTGATCAAAGGCGAAATTAAGAAGAACTATTACGACCCGACATTTCACGGTATCGATATCGAGGCCAGATTCAAGGAAGCGGAACAGAAAATCAATTCAGTCGATTCGTTGAGCCAGGGCTTTGGAGTAATCGCGCAGGTCTTGAGCGAATTCAACGACTCGCACCTCTTCTTTCTGCCACCGCCGCGGCCGGCCCGCGCCGAGTATGGGTGGCAAATGCTCATGATTGGCGATGAAGCTTACGTTATCGCAATAAAGCCTGGCACTGATGCTGAGACCAAAGGCTTAAAGGTGGGGGATCGAATCTTGAAAGTGGATGGCTTCGCGCCAACTCGCGACAACATGTGGAAGATGACTTACCGTTATTACGTGTTGCGACCGCAGGCTGGAATCAAAGTTGTAGTCCAGACAGGCAATGAAGGGCCGCGCGAATTGGATTTGAAGGCAAAGATCATCGAAGGCAAGCCTAAGATCGAGAACGAGGAGGACATTGCGGATGTATTCAGAGAAATAGACAGAGACGAACACCTTCACAGACAACGTTACGTTGAGATGGGGGACCTCTTAATCTGGAAAATGCCGCGCTTCGATTTAGACAAGGACCGGGAGGAGGAGGAAGGACTCCGCTCCAGCGGAGAGCTCCACGTCGATGAGCTCTTGAAGAAAGCCGCTAAGCATAGGGCACTAATATTGGATCTGCGCGGCAACGGCGGCGGCTACGAAGACACTTTGAAGAAGATGGTCGGCAGTTTTTTAGACCACGACGTCAAGATTGCCGACGCCAAACGGCGCAAAGAGACCAAACCAATTATTGCCAAGACGCGCGGCGCCAGCGCTATCAAAAATGATCTAATAATCCTGATCGACAGTCGTTCGGGTTCGGCTGCTGAATTACTGGCGCGTGTTGTCCAGCTTGAAAAGCGCGGCAAAGTTATTGGCGATCGCAGCGCCGGAGCTGTAATGCGGTCGCAAGGCTATTACTACGAGATGGGTGGCCTTACCACGATTTTCTACGGCGCAAGCGTAACAGACGCAGACATGATTATGGCGGATGGCAAGAGTCTCGAGCACACGGGCGTGATGCCGGACGAGTTAATCGTGCCGTCCGGCGCGGACCTGGCGGCCAAACGCGATCCGGTCTTGGCGCGCGCGGCGGCGTTGGTTGGCGTTGAGCTAACTGCCGAGAAAGCGGGGGCCATGTTTCCGATTGAGTGGAAGTGAAGCGCTCCGCTCAGATCAATCAACGAACCGATGCTTCTCACGATAGCGATGTAGCAGCTCTTCCAGGAAACCCTCGTAAGTGAAAGTGGCCAGGTCATACTGCGGCCGCAGCTTGAACAGAATCGGCATCGCTACTCGCCATGCCATCCATTGCCGCGGGTAATCCTTCAAGTCCCAACGGCGGCGCAGGAAACTCTCAACGACCTGAATCTCAGCTTCCGAGAGCAGATTCACGTCGGCTGTGAACGGAACGGGCTTCCACGAGCGGCGCAAGGCTGGATCGGAAACGGGCGACGCGAAAACTTCCGCGAAAGCCGGCGCCTCCGCCTCGCGTTCGCGCACGACCACGGTACCGGCCACCAGGTCTCCGACGCGCTGATCGCGTTCCGTCGCAAACACGGAAATCAATCCAATCGAATAAAACGGCGATGGCATGACGTCGAAGTTGCGCAGAAGATTTCGCACCATGGCTTCAAAGAAACCAATCGGCCGCCCGTCTTCGCGAATCACGCGCAGCTTCAGCCAGCGTTTCCCCGGCGTTTGCCCATTCCAAATCCACTCGAACAAAGCGAAGTATCCCGACATCAAGAGAAAGACAAAGATCACCAGCAGTGCAATCACCCATTTCGGCGCGCTCGACACCCGATTCCCAAAATCGGCAAACCCTTCGATGATTAGAAAAAGAATTACCAATCCTAGTAATGAGAGTATTTGGATCGTGTGATCGATTGCGCACGCGATAAACCGATTACCGATCGATGCCAACGCAAAGTGCAGCGGCACACGCTCAGGCGTTTCGATTACTAGAGTTTCATCTGTGGTTATAACCGCTGACATGGTTTAAGTATTGCCGGTCTGAGTTGATTGCTTGCGTGCGAGCACTCGGGTGACCGCTTCCGGATAAAGCTGATGTTCCTGCTCGAGAATGCGCGCTGACAATGTTTCGACGGTATCACCTTCGAGCACCGGCACAACACGCTGCGCGATGATGGGACCGCCGTCGAGCGTCTCGTCAACAAAATGCACGGTGCAGCCGCTCGTCTTCGCGCCATGATCGAGCGCCTGCCTCTGCGCTTCAAGCCCGGGAAAAGAGGGTAACAAACTCGGATGAATGTTCAGGATTCGCCCTCGATAAGCGTCGATGAATTCGCGAGAAAGAATGCGCATGTAACCCGCGAGGCAAACGAGATCGATATCTCGCGCTCGCAAAGCTGCGATCGTTTCACGATCGTGTTCCTCACGCGTTCGGCCGCGACGTTCGACGACAAGAGTTTCAACGCCACGGGCTTTTGCCTTCTGAAGCCCGGCAGCAGTCGCTTGATCGCTGATGACAACCGAAACTTCCGCATTCGGGATCTTGCCTGATTGGGCGGCGTCGATGAGCGCGACCATGTTCGAGCCACGGCCGGAAATCAGAATTGCAAGACGATGGCGTCCCATGAGCCGAACAGGCGTACTTCGCCGCATCCGCATATTAGCTTGATGGAAACTGGACGCCTAGAAAAAAAGGAAGCGCCTGTGCATCCGCACAAGCGCTTCTTTCGACCGGGTGTGAAGCAGCGTCCGTATTTCCGTTCTATTGTTGGCATCTCAGCTTTGGATTAAATGGAAAGAACAAGCCGCTCGGATTGTTCCGTCACAAGTGACGTGGTGCTGATAAGAGACTTCAGATAGCCACTGCATCTAGTAGCAATTCAATCATCGGAAAAAATCTGATCGAGGTGGTGCTTCAAATGCTCGACGTAATCGCGCATCAGATGTTCGAGCGATACCGGAGTATTCTCGCTCACGCTGCGCCAAGCAATGTCGTGCATCGTGTGCTGGATGCACATGTGCTTCAACTTGTCATTGGGAGTCACTTCCATGACGTGCGCGATATGAATATTGTACGCCCGCCACAAATCGATTAGCGCCGGCCACGGTTCGTCGCGGTATTTTTGAATATCGACCCACTTGTTCTGTTCGTATCCCGGAAAGACCAGATCGTCTCGCATTTGCGCCAGCACAAAACGCGAGTGATTGTTCGCGGCCGAGTCGATCAAATGCCCGAGAATCTCTTTAGCCGACCACTTGCCCGGCGCCTGTGACTCGGCGCTCTTCGCTTCATCAATTTGTTGCAGACGCCCAGTTGCTTCGGCGACTGTTGACTTGAAATCATCAATCCAGTCGCGCATATTCTTAGCCCTCAGGTTAGCACTACTGTTCGCTCGCCGCGTGTCACGCGACCGATCTCAAAACATTCAAAACCCGACGCGTTAACACTATTGGTGATCGTGCTTGTCTTTGACGGGTCGCACAAGATCACCATCCCCACTCCCATATTAAACGTGCGATACATCTCCGGCTCATCGATGTTTCCGAGCCGCTGCATCACCTGAAAGATCGGCAGCCCCGGCCATGAACCGCGCCTGATTTCGACCGAAGTTCCCACCGGCAGAATCCGCGGAATGTTTTCCAGCAGTCCGCCGCCCGTGATGTGCGCCAGGCCTTTGATGATCCCAGAATCAAGCAGAGCGTCGAGAGCTTTCAAATAACTAACGTGCGGCTTCAAAAGCGTCGCGCCAATAGTTTCGCCGAGTTCGTCGATGTATGTATCCGGTGAATAACGACCATTCTTAAAAAAGAGCTTCCGCGCCAGCGAATAACCGTTCGTGTGCAGACCAGCCGATGGTAACCCGAGAATCACGTCGCCCGCTTCAATTGCGCGACCGTCAATGATGCGTTCGCGATCGACCACGCCGACAATAAAGCCGGCGATGTCATATTCGCCATCAGAATAAAAGCCGGGCATCTCAGCAGTCTCTCCACCAAGTAACACACAGCCGTTTTCGCGGCAGCCTTTCGTGATTCCGTCGATGACGCTGGTGATTGTTTCCGGCAAGAGCTTTCCCGTCGCGATGTAGTCGAGAAAGAAAAGCGGCCGCGCGCCTTGCACCAGGATGTCGTTGACGCAGTGGTTGACGAGATCGCGCCCGACGGTGTTGTGCACTCCCGTCTCGAAAGCGACCTTGAGCTTTGTGCCAACTCCGTCGGCGGAGGCAACC
>DASXTE010000239.1:0-12230 GCA_036505595.1 Pyrinomonadaceae bacterium | reverse complement strand
GAGCGTCGCACGCGGCAAGGGCGAGCCCGCCGTCTTGATCGCGGCGCCGCCCGCTGGATATTCCTCGAACAGAAAGTTATGGCCGTGAATGTTTGCCACCTCGCGCAAGACACGCACGGCCTGTTCGGTCACTTCCGGCCCTACTCCGTCACCGTGAAGGACAGCGATCTTTAACTGCATGGTCTCCCTTGTCGCAAGCTCCCTTCTCCCATTGGGAGAAGGGTTGGGGATGAGGGGTGAAACTAGCGCCCTAAAACCCTCACCCTAACCCTCTCCCAAAGGGAGAGGGAATCAGAAACTACGCCGTCGCCCGACGCGCCCACTGCTCACGACCAGGTGAAACGACTGCCGGAGTCTTCGGGGCGCTCGTCTCAACAAGCGAAATCAGATCCTGGTCGTAAATTCGTTTCTTTCGATCGGCAAGTTCAGTGAAGCGATGATACACCGCCTTGAGCTCTGTCGCGTCGAGTGAGTACCCAAGTTCTTCATAACGCAACGCCAGCGCGTGTCGGCCTGAATGTTTGCCGAGCACCAGCTCATTCGCCGGCACGCCGACGGATTCCGGCGTCATAATTTCGTAGCACAGCGGATTGCTGATGACGCCGTGCTGATGAATTCCGGCTTCGTGCGCAAACGCGTTGCGGCCGACGACTGCTTTGTTCGGCTGCACGCCAAAGCCGATGATCTGCGACAGTAGTTGACTGGTCGGGTACAACTCCCGTGTGTCGATGCCCGTTTCAAACGGCAGCCGATCGCTGCGCACGCGCATCGCCATCACAATCTCTTCCAAAGAAGCATTGCCGGCGCGCTCGCCGATGCCGTTGATCGTGCACTCGATTTGACGGGCGCCGGCATTGACTGCGGCGAGGCTGTTCGCGACCGCCAGCCCCAGATCGTTGTGACAGTGAACGCTAATCGTGATGTCGTCACGTTCGCCGACCACGCGCTCACTGACGGCGCGAATCAGTTGCGTGAATTCGTTGGGGAGAGTGTAGCCAACAGTGTCCGGAACGTTCAGAATTGTTGCGCCCTCTTCGACCGCAACAGCGAAGACGTCGCACAAATAATTGACGTCGCTGCGCGTCGCGTCTTCGGCCGAGAATTCAACTTCCTCGGCGTAGCTGCGCGCCAGACGCACCGCGTCACGCGTCATGTCGAGAACTTCGGCGCGCGCCTTTTTTAGTTTGTACTCAAGATGAATGTCGGAAGTCGCAACGAACGTGTGGATGCGTGGATGCGCCGCCTCGCGCAATGCCTCCGCGGCCCGCGTCACGTCCTGCTCAGAAGTTCTGCATAGCGCCGCGACCGTCACGTCGCGACATTCTGCCGCGACCGCCTGCACTGCCGCGAAGTCGCCGTCCGAGGCAATGGGAAATCCAGCCTCGATAATATCCACTCCAAGCTCCTCGAGCTTCCGCGCCAGCCGCACTTTCTCCGGCAAGTTCATGGAACAGCCCGGTGATTGCTCGCCGTCGCGCAACGTCGTGTCGAAGATTTTCACTCGCTGGTTCATGTGACGGCCTCCAAGAAAGACGGCGATCCTAAGCCGCATTGGCTGCAAAGTCAAAGTTATAATTATGATGAAATCATAACGTCATGTGATATCATCAGCCAAAACAGGGGTCTGCATAACCGAAACTGGAGGAGACGACGTGGATATCAGCCAATTGGAGGTGTTTTTGAGTGTTGCTCAGGAGAAGAGCTTCTCGCGCGCGGCTAGGGCGCTGCACCGAACACAGCCGGCAGTGAGCCAGGCCGTTCGGCGTTTGGAAGGGGAATTGGGCGAGCCGTTATTCGATCGCTCGTCGAAGGATGGCACACTCACGGCTGCGGGCAAGGTGCTATTTGATTTCGCGCAGCAGATGTTGAACCTGCGGCATCACGCGCACACGGCCATTCGCGAACTGCGTGATCTGCACCGGGGAAAGCTGACGTTGAGCGCCAACGAATATACGGTCATGGGTCTGTTGCCTCTGATTCCGATTTTCCGCGCGCGTCATCCGCACATCAAGATTGAAGTGAAGCGAAGTCTCGCCAGCCGCATTCCTTCAGAGATTCTCGGTCGCGACGCAGAAATCGGTGTGGTCACTTTCAAACCGAGTGACGCATCAATTAGTTCCATTCCGGTGACGACCGACGAGCTGGCGCTGATCGTGGCGCCCGATCATCCGCTGGCCGGCCGGGAAATAATCTCAGTCAAAGAATTGGGAGCGGAAACGTTCATCGCGCACAACGTGCCGTCACCTTATCGCGAGCGCGTCATCAAAACGTTTGAAAAGCATCGGACGCCGCTAAACATCTCGATGGAGATGCCGACTCTGGAAGCCATCAAGCGAATGGTCGAGGACCGAATGGGAGTGGCACTCGTACCGCGGCTAACAGCGCAAACCGAAATCGCGCGCGGGCTCCTCGTCGGCCTAACAGTGAAAGAAATGCGGCTCGAGCGAAAGCTGCACCTGATTTATCGCAAGGGCGCGAGCTTGTCCCATGCGGCGAAAGCGTTCTTGAGAGTTGCGCGAGGAGTGCGGGATGGAAACCCAAACCGATAAAGCTACAGCAACTTCACGTCAACGATCTCGGCGCCAAAAGCACGTTGAACCTGCTGGACAGTGGGATCCGAAGCCGCGGCCTTTTTTGCTTTTAGCTTCGCTTCGCCGTCATCACTTGCGGTCGGGACGGGCTCGTTGCTCGCTTCGTCAGCTTTGATTAAGAATCGGATGCCAATGTCTTTGCCGCACACTTCAGCGCAAGCTTCGCGCAATGCCTTTGCGTTGTCCGCGCGCGCGAGCGTGTCGCGGTAGTGCCTGGCCTCTGGAGAAAACTCGATCACGAATTCGTCGCCGTCAAGTTCGGCTCGCAACGCGGCTTCCAACGCCGCGATCATTAATCGCCGCCGTTTCTGTTCCAATCTCGCCTTTACCTGATCGCAGATCGAAGAATTGGCGTTTGTTCGCGTTGGCGGTGCGGTCGGCGACGCCCTAACTTGCGGCGCCGGAGTTACGGTCTGCGAAACAACGTCCGCAGCGCTGGTCTGCTGAGTTGACGAAGAATTCCGAGGCGCCGTTCGCGAAGTTGGTTTTTCCGCGAGTGGATTGCCAGTTCTCAACGCAGACTCGAGCGCCGTAATCCGTTCCACCAATTCACTCAACGGCGCGAGTCGCCGCATCTCCATCAACTTTACCAACGCGACCTCGACCTGGTAGCGCGGGTTCGCCGCTTCTTTCAAAGTGCTTTCCGTTTCCGCCAGCGAATGGAAGAAGCGGACCAGGTCTGATTCTGAGAATTGATCGGCCTGATGTTTGAGCGCGGCGCTTTCAGTCGACGAATCGAGAATCTTTGCATCGCCCGAGACCTTTACGACCAGCAAATCGCGCAGGTGCGCGAGTACGTCGCGGAGAAAATTCCGTAGGTTGTGGCCGCGCATTACGACGTCGTCAACGATCGCCAGGGCTTCCGCGGGATTGTTTTCCGCGATGCCTTTCATCACGCGCGCCAGAACGTCCGCGCCCGCGAGCCCCAAAGCCTTCTCGACGTCTTCCGTCTTGATTTTCTTGCCGGCAAAACTAATGACTTGATCGAAAGCGGACTGCGCATCGCGCATCGAACCGTCGCCCGCGCGCGCGATTTCGCGAATCGCATCGTCAGAAATCGAAATGTTTTCGGCGTCGGCGATCAGCCGCAGGCGCTCCGAGATTTTCGCCGTGGCGATTGTGCGGAACTCGAAAATCTGGCAACGCGACGAGATCGTTTCGGGAACCTTGTGTGCATCCGTCGTCGCCATGATGAAAACGACACGCGGCGGCGGCTCTTCGATTGTTTTGAGCAGCGCATTGAATGCTGAGGGCGAAAGCATGTGAACTTCGTCGATGATAAATACCTTAAAACGATCCCGCGCCGGGGCAACGGCGATGCTATTGATTATCACATCGCGAACGTTGTCAACGCCCGTGTTCGAGGCCGCGTCGATTTCCAGAACGTCCATCGAACGCCCTTCCGCAACTTCGCGGCAGGACGCACAGGCATTTTCGTCTATCGGAGCGCAGGGGGTGGCGGTAGGCTTATCGACTTTGTGACAATTCAGGCCACGCGCGACCAGCCGCGCGGTCGTGGTTTTGCCCACGCCGCGTGCGCCGGAGAAAAGGTACGCGTGATGCAGACGATCGTGCTCCAGCGCGTTTTGCAGCGTGCGCGTCAGGACTTCCTGACCCGTCACATCTTCAAATCTTTGGGGACGCCACTTACGGGCGATGACCTGGTAAGACATTGCGTGAATAGTGAATAGTAAATCGTAAATAGAACGTGGGACGCACGGTTTCTATTCACGATTTACCATTTACGATTTACGAAAGGGTCAGACTCCGGACTTACCCGCAACACACGCGCTCCTGGCTACCGTTGCTCCGTTCCCGGCCTGGCGGGGTTCACCGGGGCTACGTTGTGCGGAGCCCGAAGTCTGATAAAAACATTTTAGATTGCCGATTGCCGAATGTCGATTCGGCGACTTAACCTCAGATCGCTGTCTTACGGTGCGCGATGATGCGCAATAAGCCGTTGATGCCCAGGTGCAGCAAGATGTAAACGACGATGGCGATCACCAGCGGCAGCATAAGGGTGTGACCGCTGTCGGTGCTGGGACTGGAGACTATCCCGCGAAATGGTCGATAAAACGGATCTGTGACCGCGACGATGAATCGCACAAACCCGGCGCTGCTTCTGGCGGCGAGTAAAGCCAGCAGGAAGCGCATTCCCAACAGCGCGTAAATCACATAGAAGATATAATCGACAACTTGTGAGACTCGCGCTGCGCCGCGCCCACGCTCAACTTCGCGCTCCGTCTGCACGACTTCGTCGACTGCCTTGGTGCGAAACTGGCCGGCGACCTGATCGATTCTTTCGCTTTCCGGCGCGGGCTTATCAGCAGCGCGTTCAGCAATCTCTGCCTGCACTTCGCCTTCGACCTGTGACTTTACCGAGCCGTGCTGCCCCGCGCGGCGTGCTTCATCGGCTGCAAGTTTATTGTCTTCCATCGTGAAACCTCCTCAAGAAATCGAAAGTGAGGGTTTCCGCAATCAAGGGGCAAATCAGGTCCCGTTGAATCCGGTGCGCATTTGCCGAATGTTCGCGCCCGGAAATTTTCCCGTGGCTTTCACCGCAGCGAGGGTGCGGTTTGCTTCCGCGAGAGTTTTGCCGGCATACACCGCCATGATTCGATAGTTGGGCTTGGTATTTGTGTAAAAGAGATTCTCGGGATCGGTGCAGCGCGAAGCAAAAACCTTTTTGTCGGGGAACAGAGCTTGCGCCTCGAGCCGATTGTCTTCGGAAAAGAAGATATCACAGTTGTCATCGGGCGCCGGCTTACTCTTCAGAATCACCGCATAGAAGAGTTCGGTGTCGTAAATGACTGCTTTCTTCGGCGAGAAGAACGGCAGGTCGTACGGTTGAAAAACAAAGTCGCCCGTGTGGCAGGCGACCTTCGGGTTTCCGCAGATGACGAAGTGCGCTTTGGCGCGCGGTTTCTGAGCCGCGGCGTACGTTAGAAACGCGATACAAAGAACAGCCGCGGCTATTGTCATTCGCAAGACAACTGATTTGGCCATATCTTCTCCGCTAAGGTCAGAGCCTGACCTGAAAACGTCTGACCTCTGACCACTGACCTCTGACCTCTGTTTTTCTGGCGGAAAGGGTGGGATTCGAACCCACGGTGCGGTTCCCCGCACACAGCATTTCCAGTGCTGCCAGTTAAGCCACTCCTGCACCTTTCCGAACCAAGGCAAAAGGAAAAAGTAAAAAGGCAAAAACGCCGAATCCAACTTTTGTCTTTTACCTTTTTACTTTTGCCTTGCAACAATGGCGGAGAGGGTGGGATTCGAACCCACGGTGGGCGTAAACCCACTCCGGTTTTCGAGACCGGTGCACTAATCCACTATGCGACCTCTCCGCGAACCAAGGCAAAAGGAAAAAGTAAAAAGGCAAAAACGCCGAATCCAACTTTTGCCTTTTACCTTTTTACTTTTGCCTTCTTCCTTTGAAGAACTCCTGCATCAGCGCGCGGCACTCTGCTTCCAGGACCCCTCTGATCACTTCAACGCGATGATTCAACTGATTCGAATCGCAGATGTGGAAGTGAGAATCGACGGCGCCCGCTTTTTCGTCGCGCGCGCCATAAACCAACAAAGGCACGCGCGCTTGGATCAGCGCGCCCGCACACATCGCGCAGGGTTCGATAGTCGAATAGACCACGGCGTGCGCCAGACGATAGTTGCCGAAGTTCCGCGCTGCTTCTCGTAACGCGACAATTTCCGCGTGCGCCGTTGGGTCGCAATCTGTACGAGTGCGATTGCCCGCGACCGCGAGGACTGCGTCCTGGACCACGATGCACGCGCCCACGGGTACTTCGCCTGCCGCCCGCGCCTCTTGAGCAGCCCGAATCGCCTCGCGCATCCATCTCTCGTGCGACGGTTGAGCATCGGCGCTAACTTCACCTGCGGCTGAAAACATCTCTTCAAACAGCAAAGCGCAACTATACTCATTTCATGTTATTATCTTCAAGGCTTCCGCGGACCGATCCCACACCGCAAGTTTTCAGTCTGAGATGGCCACGACTACCGAACCAACCCAACGAAGTACCGGCGCGCGCATCGACAGCATTCACGATTCACAAATTACGACGCGCGTCCCTTCGCGACCGAGTGTCCTCCGCGACCCGTCGTTGACGGCTTCGGGCGAACGTTCGAGCTCCCGACTGCGTCCGGTTTCAGTTGATTCGCCGCACGAAACGGTGACGCCGGATCGGCACAAGAGCTCGTCGCCCGAATCGGCGCGCCGAATGTCGTCTGCTGAAGCCACGACTGCGATGGTCCATTTCTATCGCGGGGAAGTGCAGCGAGCGAACACCTGGCGCAATCGGCTGGACACCACGACGAACTGGGCGGTGCTTACGGCGGGCGGCGCGCTCTCATTCGCGTTTAGTTCGCCGAACAATCCGCATTTTATCATTCCGATTATTTCGATTCTGGTCGCGATATTTCTGCTGATGGAAGCCCGGCGTTATCGCTACTACGAAATTTGGGCCAGCCGCGTGCGCGTCATTGAGACCGGTTACTTCGCGCAGATGCTGGCGCCCGACGGGGTGCCGCGCGATCAGGAGTGGGCATCGCACCTGGCGTCCGATCTGTTGACGCCGCATTTTACGATCAGTGTTTGGGAGGCGATTGGCCGGCGACTGCGGCGAAACTACATTTGGCTGTTTGCGCTGCTGGCGCTGAGCTGGAACCTGAAAGTTTATTTGCATCCGCTGCCCGCGCGGAACTTCGACGAATTCCTTTTGCGCGCGCAAGTTGGCCTCGTGCCTGGATGGATCGTTTTCGTCGTCGGCTTTCTGTTCAACGCGGCACTGTTCATAGGCGCAGTCGGCACGATTAAATTGCGCGAAGCCACGGGCGAGGTCCTGCCGCGTCATGAGTTCTCGCTGCATCCGCTGCAACGAATGACCAGCTGGACACGCGCGGCTTCTTCAGTTCCGAAAGCGACAGTCCGCCGCGCCAAACGCGCGCGCCAGCGCTTGCGCGGAAGCACGACCGGCGAATTCAAAAAGATTGACGCAACGCAGGTACCTGATCGCCGAATTCACGTTTCGGAAACTCCGAATCGAGTGATTAAGTAAAAAGGAAAAAGTCAAAAGGCAAATGGAAAGCCATTATTTCGCGCGCTGACTTTTTCCTTTTCACTTTTTCCTTTTGCCTTCTAGCCATGCTCGAACTTGACGGCCAAAGACTGTCGCTCGCGGAAGTGTCGGCGGTCGCGCGCGGCGAGGACGTCGCGCTGGCGGCTTCCGCGCGTGCGCGCATGGAAGAATCGCGTCGCGTAATCGAGCAAATCATCGCCGAAAACCGAGCCGTGTATGGCGTCAACACGGGTTTCGGAAAACTCTCCGACGTTCGCATCGAGCCATTTCAACTGCGCGAGCTGCAACTGAATCTGGTCCGCAGTCATTCGTGCGGCTTAGGCAATCCGCTGTCGATCGACGAAGCTCGGGCGATGGTTTTGTTGCGCGCGAATGTGCTTGCGCTTGGTTACAGCGGCTGTCGGCCGGTAGTTGTTGAAACGCTGATCCAAATGCTGAACCGCGGCGTCACGCCGGTGATCCCGGAGAAAGGATCTGTGGGAGCCAGCGGCGATCTCGCACCGCTCGCGCATCTCGCGCTGACGTCGATTGGCGAAGGCGAAGCGTTTTTTGAGGGAGCGCGAATGCCGAGCGCCGAAGCGTTACAGCGCGCAGGTATCGAGCCTCTCGAACTTGAGGCGAAAGAAGGAATTGCTTTGCTCAACGGCACGCAAGCGATGGCCGCCGTTGGTGGGTTGGCGCTGCATCGAGCCGAACGCGTGGCGCGGTTGGCAGATGTCGCAGGCGCGATGACTTTGGAAGCGCTGAAAGGCACACCCGTCGCTTTCGATGAGCGCATTCACGCCGCGCGACCGCATGCGGGACAATCCGCCGTCGCCGAACACTTGCGCGAGTTGCTGCGCGACAGTGAAATTCGCGAGTCGCATCTCCGGAACGATCCACGCGTGCAGGATGCTTACTCGCTTCGTTGCATGCCTCAGGTTCATGGCGCGGTTCGCGACGCCCTGTCGCACGCGCGTTCGATCGTTGAGATTGAAACCGGCAGCGCGACTGACAATCCTTTGGTCTTCGCGGAATCCGGCGAAGTTCTTTCGGGCGGCAACTTTCACGGGGCGCCGCTCGCGCTCGCGTTTGACTATGCAGCGATGGCGCTGACCGATTTGATGAGCATCACAGAACGGCGCATTGATCGTTTGGTGAATCCCGATGCGAACGAGGACCTCCCGCCGTTCTTGACCTCGCATCCGGGACCCGCGTCAGGTTTCATGATGCTCCAGATCGTTGCGGCCTCGCTCTTGAATGAAGCGAAGGTGCTCGCGCACCCAGCCAGCATCGACAACATTCCGACTGACGGTGGCAAAGAAGATCACGTTTCGATGGGCATGACCGCGGCGACGAAACTGCGCTCGATTGTTGAATTGGCAGAAAAGATCGCCGCGATCGAATTGATCGCGGCAGCGGAAGGGTTGGAATACCGCCAGCCGCTCCAACCGGGACGCGGTGTGCACAAAGCGCACGGAATTGTCCGGCAGCACGTGACTCGGCTGACCGTCGATCGCGCGATGAGTTCGGATATCGAAACTATCGCGAGCCTCATTCACGCAACGGATTTCGATTCGCTCGTTTGAGATGTCTACCAGAAACATTCGTGCGCCCCGCGGCGCGAAACTCAATTGCAAAAGTTGGCATCAAGAAGCAGCGCTGCGCTGCCTGATGAACAATCTCGACCGCGAGGTGGCCGAGAAGCCGGACGAGCTGATCGTTTATGGCGGCGCCGGCAAAGCCGCGCGCAACTGGGAATCGTTCGACGCGATCGCGCGCTCGCTGCAGGAACTTGAGAACGATGAGACGTTGCTGGTGCAATCGGGCAAGCCGGTCGGCATCTTTCGCACGCACGAATACGCGCCTCGCGTTTTGATTGCGAACTCAAATCTGGTTGGAGCTTGGGCCACCTGGGATCACTTTCACGAACTTGAGCGAAAAGGTCTGATGATGTACGGCCAGATGACCGCCGGCAGTTGGATCTACATCGGCACGCAGGGCATCGTACAGGGCACGTTCGAAACGTTCGCGTCGATGGCCGACAAACATTTCGACGGCGACCTGCGCGGGAAGCTGCTCGTCTCCGGCGGACTCGGCGGCATGGGCGGCGCGCAACCCCTGGCGGCAACTTTGAATGGCGCGGTCTTTCTCGGCATTGAAGTCGATCCGGAACGAATCGAACGCCGCGTACATACCGGCTACTGCGATCGCATGGTGCAGACGCTCGACGAGGCGCTCGACATCTGTGAAGACGCGCGCGAACAAAGGCGTGCGGTATCAGTCGGCCTGGTCGGCAATTGCGCCGAACTGCTCCCGGAGATTGTTCGCCGCGGCGTGAAAGTCGATGCAGTCACTGATCAGACAAGCGCGCACGATCCGCTGAATGGTTACATACCGGCTGGGCTTTCAGTCGAAGGCGCGATCGAGCTGCGGCGCATCGATCCGGAAGGTTACGTCAAACGCGCAATGGACTCGATGGCGCAGCATGTCGAAGCGATGCTCGCGCTGAAACGCAACGGCGCGATCGCTTTCGATTACGGCAACAACATTCGCAAGATGGCCTTCGATGCTGGAGTGAAGGACGCGTTCGAGATTCCCGGCTTCGTGCCTGAATACATTCGGCCGCTCTTCTGTGAAGGCAAAGGTCCGTTTCGTTGGGTCGCGTTGTCGGGTGAAGCCGAAGACATTCGCAAGACGGATGATCTCGCGCTCGAACTTTTTCCCGATGACCAGACCTTGAATCGTTGGCTACGCCTATCGCGCGATCGAGTCAAGTTCCAGGGGCTGCCGTCCCGCATCTGCTGGCTCGGTTACGGCGAACGCGCCGAAATGGGCGAAGCCATAAACGAACTCGTACGACGTGGAGAGTTGGGGGCGCCGATCGCGATCGGCCGCGATCATCTCGACACCGGTTCAGTTGCGTCGCCGTTTCGTGAAACTGAAGGAATGAAAGACGGTTCGGACGCGGTCGCCGATTGGCCGATTCTCAACGCGCTTTTGAACACTGCGAGCGGCGCGAGCTGGGTTTCGTTTCATCACGGCGGCGGCGTGGGCATTGGCTATTCATTGCATGCCGGACAAGTCTCGGTTGCCGACGGCACAGACGAAGCGGCCAAACGCTTGAATCGCGTGCTCACAAACGATCCCGGCCTCGGCATCGCGCGCCACGTCGATGCGGGTTATGAGGAAGCGATTAAGACGGCGCGGGAGAAGGGTGTAAAGATTCCGATGATGAGTCAAGGGGAAACGAAATGAAACTTCCTGTGATGTGCAGCTGTGTTCTGGCAATAATGATATCGACTGTGGCTCATGCCGCGAAAATCACCACCACCGAACAACTCGTCGCGGCGATGCAGAAGAAGTACGCGAAGTCGTGGTACCAGACGGCGACGTTCGTGCAGAAGACGACAAACATCGACAAGGATGGAAGCAAGAAAGTCGAGACGTGGTACGAAGCTTTGTCTGTGCCTGGCTCGCTGCGGATCGATTTCACGCCAACGAAGGATGGTAACGGAATTCTTTTCACTAACTCTCAGATTTACGTTTTCAAGAATGGCAAAGTGGATTCAAACCGGCCTTATGTTCATCCGCTGATGGTTCTCGGCTTCGATATCTATCGTTTGCCCCAAAGCGATGTGATCGAGAAGCTCAAAGGATTGAAGTTCGATCTTTCAACCTTTCGCGAGGACACGTGGCAAGGTCGGCCGGTTTACGTCGTCGGCGCGAAGCAAGCCGATCTGCATTCAGCGCAATTCTGGATTGACAAAAAGAACCTGTACTTTGTGCGCATGCTGCGGCCCGCGGGCAAGGACGGCGCGCAAACACAAGAGACGCAGTTCAACAAATATCAGAAGCTGGGCGGCGGTTGGATGTCGCCGGAAGTAATCTTCATGGTCGACGGCAAGGTGGTGACCACGGAAGAGTATTCCGATTTGCGGGCCGATGTACCGCTCAACCCGAAGCTTTTCGATCCGAAATACTTTGCGACTGTTCACTGGAAAGAGTAGCGAGTAGCGCCTATGGCGCAGCACACTGCGGTAAGCCTGAGGCTTACCGGGCAAGTTTTTTGATTCTCTGGAGGCTCAGCCTCCAGAGATATCTTAGTAAAGACTACTCACGGAAAGCCGGAGGCTTTCCGCACTGTGCTGCGGCAAAGCCGCCCCGCGTTGATCGAAGACGCAGGTTAACAATTTTGCCTTACACAGGAGAGAAAATCATGAACCCCAAAAGATTCATCTTCATTTCGCTCGTGTTTTGCCTGGCTGCAACCACGGCGGTTCGCGCTCAGGAAAACTCAAAACCCAAACCCGATCCTCCCGCGCCGCGCGCCAAGGACGGTAGGAAACTTCTAACAGCGATGGATCTGATGAAGATCAACTCGGTCGGTTCGCCGCGAATCTCGCCTGACGGTTCGCGCGTCGCTTACACCGTCAGCGAAGTGAAGATGGAAAAGGACAAAGAGTGGAAGTCCGTTACTCAGATTTGGGTTGTTCCAACAAGCAGCGGTAAAGCGCGCCAATATACTCGCGGCGACAAGAGCGCTACCGCGCCAGAGTGGTCTTCC
>DASXTE010000238.1:0-16761 GCA_036505595.1 Pyrinomonadaceae bacterium | reverse complement strand
TCGACCCAGGTAAAACGCGCATCAGATTTCGTTGCCGCCTTAATCTCGTCGAGCATTTGTCCCATCGTGAGTTTGTAGTTTGGTCCCATGGCGTTGAATATTCCGGTCGTGCCTTGTTCGGCCATCCGAATAATCCATTCCGCCAGATCGCGCGCATCGATGAATTGAACCGTATCCTTCTTTGGATCGCCGGGCGCGAGGACTTCGCCGCCACGCGCCACGCGCACTGGCCAGTAAGTGAACCGGTCGGTTTCATCGCCCGGACCAACGATCAAACCCGGCCTGACGATTAGCGTCTTGCCCGGAAACCACTTCTGCGCTTCCTTTTCAGACAGCACTTTGAGCGGCGCATAAAGAGCCATGTTCGAAGCGCGCAGGGTCGCCAGAGTCTCTTTCATCGCGTCAGCACCTTCGTATTGCGCCAGAGGGCCACTTTCATCCATGCCGGGCTTGCTGTTGTCGGCGTAAACTGAAAGCGTCGACACGAAGACGTAACGATCGACGTTGCCTTTCAGAATCTGCGCGGCGTCGCGTACCCAAACAGGCAGCGTGGTCGGCACATCGATGACAACGTCCCACTGCCGCCCCTTCAGCGCGTCCAGTTGTCCGTTGCGATCGCCAATCAGTTGTTCGGCTTCCTTCGGCAGAATTCCCGGGTGCGTGCGGCCGCGATTGAAGACTGTGACTTTGTGACCACGACTGAGCGCGTACTTCACCTGAAACGGGCCCGTGAAACCAGTGCCGCCGAGAATCAGGATGCGCAGGGGTTTCACTGATTTCGTCTTCATTGCCGTATCGAACATTGCCGACGCGCCGGGAAGAGAACCAAGCGCCGCCGTACCGCCGGCCATGGCTGAAAGTTTTAGGAAGGTTCTTCGATTCGTGGTCACTCGTTTGCTCCTTTAGAGGCGCAAGAATGAAACTGAAGATGCAGGAAGTAAAGTCAACTCGAAAACTCACGTTGCATACGCGCGCATGCCCGACAGAGTTTCAGTTGATGAGCAGCAAGCGGATTCTTACGCTAGCTCTTCAGCGGTCCGCGGCCAGTCCTCACGCAGCAGGCGCGACAGTGCACGATCCGCCAGAAGTTTTCCGCTGGTCTGGCAGGTCGGACAGTAATTTGTTTCGTTTGTTGCGTAGCGAATGCGTTGAACCTTTGCGCCGCAGCGCGGGCACGGTTCGCGATAGCGGCCGTGAACGGCCATTCCATCGCGGAACGCGGTCACCCTTTCCGGAAAGCCGTCGCCGGTTTCTTCGCGCAAACGCTCGATCCAGAGTTCAAGCGTCTCACGCGTGGCACAATGGAGTCGCGCGATTTCTTCGTCACTCATCTTCTGCGTTAGCTTCACCGGCGATAGTTGCGCATCCCAAAGAATTTCATCCGAATACGCGTTGCCGATACCGCTGAACAGACGCGGGTCGGTGAGCGCGCGCTTGAGTGTGTGATTCTCAGATCGGAGGACGTTGCGAAACTCGGCGAAGCTTACGTGAAGGACTTCCACGCCTCCGCGGCTTAACGTTTGAAGCGCAGATTCATCTCGAACAAAGTGCAGTGAGGCCCGCCGCTGCGTTCCAGCTTCGGTTAACGAAAGCTCGCCATTGTCGAAGCTGAAGACCGCAAGCGTGTTCTTACTGAGCTTAAACTGGGCCCTGCCTGCCTGTCTGGCCAGGGCCGCCCTTTCGTGTCCTGTCCGCGATACTCCGACAGCATCTTTCCAGTGCAGCCTCCCGGCAATCATCAAATGCAGCACCAGCCAAAGGTCATCTTCAACTCGAATGCAGATTCGTTTGCCAAGTCGCCGCAGCTCGAGCACCCGTTTTCCTTCGACAGCGCCAATGGGCGGCGCCGCGGTGCGCAGAAGGAAGGGAGAGCCAATCTGAACGCGCTCAAGCACGTGTCCCATAATCCGTTTCTCGAGTGCTTCGAGATAAATCGTGATATCCGGAAGCTCTGGCATTATTTTAGATTAGTTGCTTTTCGCCGGCGCTGATAGTCCAAGGTCATGCCGCATTTCCCCAAAATGGGACTGGAAGCCGCGGATTGTTGATTTGCCACCCTTGCATACGTAAATGGCTGTAACACCTTCACCTTTTTGATTCGGTGTCAGATTTTGCTTGTGCGAAAGTTAGGTGTTGGCTATAATTCGCCATCGCCCAGTTGGATTTAGGCCGGCACTTGAACTATTGTTCACTATGTTTGGTGGTTCAATACTGCGGTCACGCGGTCGAACGTACTCCGGCTCGCTAGAACAAGAACTGACTCTCTTGGAGGAAATATGAAGAAATACTTTGCGCTGTTGATTCTCATGATTCTTGCTTCGCCTTTTATCTGGTCGGAAAGGGTTCACAGTCAAAGAACCGATCCTGGCCCGCCACAGTTTCTAACGATTCCGATCCTGTTGCACGTGTCTGATCGGGCGCTCGAGAATGGACACGCGATTTTTGTTGAAGGTCCCGGAGAGTCTGCACTACCTAGTCCAATTGCGCCACAGTTGGGCAGTGCTCCGTACAACGGCGCTAACTTAGCCAACCTGCAAATCTTTTCCACGGGCGAAACGGATGCATCGGATAGCGCCGATTCATACGAAGGTGAAACGGGCGCTGCTGGAACTGCTTTAGTGCTGCTTGGGGCTTCAAACCATATTTATCCCGGCAATTGTAGTACGGGCGCGGCGACGGGAACGTTTGGTGATTGCGCAGTCCGGGCTTACGTTTCAACCGACGGCGGCGTTAGCTTCCTACCCAAAACAATGTCGCGCACGTGGGGCGGCAACACGTTTGGCATTACGTTCGATCCGGCAGTCGATTACGACAAAAATAACAATCTATATTTCTCGTTCGGCGGCGCTCCGTTGAGTGGGAACTATCCCAATTCAATTGGCGTGAGCAAATCGACCAACGGCGGCTCAACGTGGGGAACGCCTGTCGCCGTAACCTTCAATCGTAATCGGTTCTTCGACGATAAATATTACCTGGCCGTGGATCGCAGCAATAGCAGCTTCGCGAATCGGATTTATGTTTCCTGGGATCGCAATTCGGCTAACAACCAGATTCTTTACATCTCGTACTCGTCAAACGGCGGCACTTCATGGAGCAGCCCTATCAAAGTCAATGACGGGACCAGCTCTTTCGAGCGTGTGATCGGCGCGTATCCCGCCGTGGATCACAATACGGGCGTTGTTTACGATTCCTGGCATGACTATGCCAGAAACACTATCTATGTCGATAAGAGCACGAATGGCGGCGTGTCATGGGGAACGGACCGGGCCGCAGCAACGACACATGCCGGCTTCGGCTCCAACATCGGCTGCGTCGGCGGCCGTTCGCAAGGCCCTGCGCACGCGTTGAAAGTTGGTCCCAGCGGCGCGCTCTATCTTGTCTACGCCGATCCTGTTACCAGCGGGCCAAACAGCCGCGGTTTCGATATCCTGTTAACCAAGTCAACTAACGGTGGAGTGAGCTGGTCAACGCCGGTCGTGCTTAACGACGACAGCACAAGTTCCGATCAATTTCATCCGACGCTCAGTGTCGAGTCCAACGGCCTAGGTGGCGACAAAATCACCGTGACCTTCTACGATCGACGCGATGATCCGGCGGATTGCCTGGCTTATGTTTATGGAACGCAGAGCACCGATAGTGGCGCGACCTGGTCGGCCAATATTCGGATGACTTCCGTGCAGTCCAATTTTGACGGAAACCCAAACGGCCCCGGCGACTATTCCTCTTCGACGCCGTTCGGTATCGCTGTTTGGCCGTTCTTTTCCGACCATCGTCCGGGCAACCCTGAAACCAACAGTGGTGGAGCCTACAACGTTTACACCGTGAGAGTTCAATAACATTAGTCACGCGTAGCAACGAAAAAGGCCGCTCGTCATGAGCGGCCTTTTTCATGTAATGCGCTAATTTGCGTTGCAGCGCTTGAAAGCCCACTTGGCTTGAAAACGCCTTGCCAAGCCTTGTTCCCGATGCTAATCTAACGCCACCCTTCAGAGTTTACTTGCCCAACATTTGAAGTACATGACTCGCTGCATCGGCTTATCATCCTCATCGCTTGTGCGGCCCCAAAACAATTTGGAGGTATGAATGAAAGTAGCGAAGCTGATACTGGCGGTCTTTGGAGCCGCCACCGTCATTGTCATTTTGGCGTTACCGCAAATCATGGAAGCCAAGCGGCTACGCGCTGCCGCGAACGTTGCGCAAGAGGGTTCGAAAATTATCGTCGGGCAGTCCACGCACAATGACACTTCGCCGCCGCTGCGCGAGATGAAGCAGTTGCCGCTGACGTTCAAGCCACAACGCGAAGCGAACGACAACCCGAAAATTCCCCACTCGCACAAAGACAGCAAAGACCCCGTGGTGCAATCTTCGACCTCGGCTCCGATTAGCGCCGCGATGCCTTCGACGCTGCTGAATTTTGACGGCATCCCGTTTCCGGGCGTCGCCTGCAACTGCGCGCCGCCGGACACAAACGGTGAAGTGGGCGCGACGCAGTACGTGCAGATCGTCAACGAAGGTTATCAGGTGTTTGATAAGACAACTGGCGCTTCGCAATTAGGGCCCTCGGGTATTGCCACGCTTTGGCAAGGATTCGGCGGCGTCTGCGAAACGAGTGGCGCCGGCGATCCTGTCGTCCTTTACGATCAAATCGCTGACCGATGGGTCATCAGCCAGTTTGCGGGAGCGTCGGTGCCGACCGACGAATGCGTTGCGGTGTCAACGACGGGCAATGCAACCGGCAGTTACTACCGATACGCATTTCACCTCGGGAACAATTTCTTCGACTACCCGCACCTGAGCGTTTGGCCAGATGCGTACTACATGAGCATGAACGTATTCAATTCAGCGGGAACTGCATTTCTCGGCCCGCAACCCTTCGCATTTGATCGCGCGAAGATGCTCACCGGCCTTCCCGCGAGCTTTATCAGCACAGGCATTACCGGAGGATCAAGCGAAGAGAGTTATCTGCCCGCGGATCTCGATGGATCGACTCTGCCTGCGGCGGGCGCACCAGCGACCTTTGTTGAATGGCCGGGTGGCGGTACGTATCGAACTTTGCATTTCCATGTCGATTTCGCGACGCCGGCGAACTCCACGTTCACTCTCTTCGGCAGTCCGGCCGCGGCGGGATTCACACAACTGTGCGGGACGACGCGCTCGTGCGTGCCGCAATCGGGCACCACTTCGAAACTGGATGGAATTGGCGATCGTTTGATGTTCAGGCTGGCGTACCGAAATTTCGGCGATCACGAATCTGTCGTGGGCAATTACACCGTCAGCTCCGGTTCAGTCGCCGGCGTTCGTTGGTTTGAATTGCGCAACGTTACGGGTGGGCCAGTGACTGTGTTTCAGGAAAGCACCTATCAGCCTGATTCGACGTGGCGTTGGATGGGCAGCGCCGCCATGGATCAACAGGGAAACATTGCCATCGGCTACAGCGCTTCGAGTGGCACGATCTTTCCGCAGATTCGTTACGCCGGACGATTGGCAACCGATACGTTGAACACTCTGGGCCAGGGCGAAGGCACGTTGTTCGCCGGCACCGGCAGTCAAACAGGCACCGGCAGTCGTTGGGGAGATTATAGCGACATCACCGTTGACCCTGTCGATAATTGCACTTTCTGGTACACGACCGAATACTACTCGACGACGGCCAGTTTTAACTGGCGCACGCGAATTGGTTCGTTCAGTTTCCCGGGCTGTGGCGGGGCTCCTACGCCGACTCCGTCGCCAACGCCGCCGCCGTCGCCCACTCCGACGCCGACACCCGGGCCGAATGCGCCGAGCAGTCTGACGGCTACGGCAGTTTCGTCGAGTCAGATCAACTTGGCGTGGAGTGACAACTCAGGAGACGAGACGGGTTTCCGCATCGAACGCTGCACCAGCAATAACTGCACAAACTTCGCGCAGATTGCTACAGTAGGAGCTAACACGTCCTCGTTCTCGAACACTGGCCTGTCACGCAACACCTGGTACCGCTACCGCGTCCAGGCGTTCAATGGGGCAGGCAACTCAGGGTATTCAAATATCGCGACCGAAAAGACACCTCCCAAGTAATCGCGAAAGCGTCCAAAAACTATGGCGGGCTGCGAAATGCGGCCCGCCTTTTTTGTAATGAGTGGTGGATTATCGGTTACCGGCCATCGAGCTCCGATCACCTGAGGTCGTCACGTCGGAAGAATGCCGCGCCGCGAACCTACTGTGGCAGCCGGATCGTGAACACTGCGCCACCCTGAGATGCGTTGGCAACCGTCAGCATGCCACCATGTTCAGTGATTATGCGATGCGCTAAAGGCAGGCCGACTCCGTGGCCGGAACTCTTGGTCGTAAAGAAGGGTATGAACACTTTCTGCAAATCCGCAGGAGGAATTCCTGGGCCGCTGTCGCGAATTGTGATCGTTGTCCAGCGTCGTCCTTTAACTGTTTCGCTTGAAGTTGCCGCAAATACCTTTCGCTCGGTATCTTCATCGGGAATTGCTTCCGCCGCGTTGCGCAACAAGTTGAGCAACGCTTGCCGCAGCATGCGCGCGTCGGCACGCGTTTGCGCAACATCGCCCACGGTCTCGACTACAAGTTCGACACTTCTATCGTCATAAAGCGGCTTTAGTTCGCGCGCGCAGTCCTGGAGCACCTCCGAAGGTGAAACATCGTCAAGCTGGAGCGGCTGCGGCTTGGCGAAATTCAAAAACGCGGTCGTCATGTCAGAAAGGTTTCGCACTTCCTGAAGCAGCGCGTCGGCGGCGCCCTTCGTTTGTTCGTTGTGATCGACGGTCTGGAGAAATTGCGCGTAACCGTGCAAGGCCGCCATCGCGTTCTTGAATTCGTGCGCCAGTCCCGCGGACATCTCGCCCAGGTTTGCGAGGTTACGTTTCAACGCAACTTGCTCACGCAATTGGGTAACTTCGGTGATGTCTGTGATCAAACACAACGCACCTTTTGAACCAGAGGCCGAAGGGTCGATCGGTGCGACCGTCGCGCCGAGCCGCTTCGGCTGCGTTGAGCTGGTCGCTTCGATCTCTTCGCGTCGAAAAATCTGTCCGCTCCTGAGGCAGGCGTCCAGCATTTCAGCCATGGCCGGCACATCGTGAAAGATCGCGCGAAAGTGTTCGCCCTCAAGTTTGATTTGCTCGCCGAATAACGCGTGCGCCGGAGCGTTAGCGACTGTCGCATTGCCGGAAAGGTCAAAGGCAATCAGACCCGTCGGCATGCTGGCGACAATTCGCTCGCTGAACCGTTCGGCTGAGTCGGCGCGCTGGCTGGCTTCGGCCGTCAAACGCTCTAACTCCTGCTGTTGTGATTGAAGTTGTGCAACCACAGATTGGAATGTTTCCAGCACGAACGCCGCTTCGTTTTGCGGTCTGCTCGAATGTGCGACCGGCGCCCGCTCGGCTTCACTGATGAGTTGATTGTATGGGCGCAGAATCCCGCGCAAGAGCCAGGCAATGCACACCAAGCCGACGAAGAGGGCGACGATGAATGTCGTGAGCAGAAACGGCTGATAAACATCCGCCGTGTTTGGAGCGAGCAAGAAGACCGCGAAAATCGATACGGCGGCCAGCAGAAAACCCGCCGCCAAAATCGTCAGAGAAAGTTGCCTGCCACTAATTCGCATTTTGGGTTAACGAAACTGCGACCCGTACCAATCGACGATGTAATGACCAACGAACAGACTGGCGATTGCTCCGACGCCGAGGAAAATTCCAAACGGCAGCATCATCTGCATATTACGCCCGCCACGCTGCATCATCACCGCGATTCCGCCGAGCGAACCCGATAGCACGCCCACAAAAATCGTAAGCACCGCCAGACGCCAGCCAAGATATGCTCCCACCATAAGCATCATTTTTACGTCGCCCAAACCCATCGCTTCAACGCCGCGAAGCTTCTCCCACAAAAATCCCATCAGCCACAGGGAGCCGCCGCCGACCAGCGCTCCGATCACCGCTCCAATTAACGATACAGACCACACCGGAAAACCTGGTGGCAGACGCAGCAGCAAACCGGGAAGATCGTCGAAATGTGCCGGGCCCGCTAGATAGGGAAGCGCAATTCGCGTCAGTACCGCGAAGAGGATTCCCGGATAAGTAATCACATTCGGCAGAATCATGTGTTCGGCGTCGATGAAGATCAGCGCGATGAGCGCCGCGACGAATGCGAGGTCGAACGGCAACGCGAAAGAAACCCCATCGTGGAAAGCGACTGCGGCGAACAGCAACGCGGTCAGGCTTTCAACGATTGGGTAACGAATCGAAATCGGTTTATGGCAGAAACGACAACGGCCGCGCAGAATGATGAAGCTGAGAATTGGAATGTTGTCATACGGCCGCAAAGGCGTGCGACACGACGGGCAAGCTGAATTGGGCAAAACGATCGATTGTTCGCGCGGTACGCGGTGAATGACGACGTTGAGGAAGCTGCCGATGATCGCCCCGAGAACTCCAACGAACGCGCACGCTAGAGGCAGCGGCACGGCGACGACACTCTCGATCGCCAACAGGCTCATCCTTTTGCATTGTAATCCCGACAAGTCGGGACTGCCTACATCTTTTCTTGGGCGGACTCTTGTAGTCGAAGAAGGAGTCGATGTTTGAGCGACGCATGACGTGCGGCGAACTTCGCAATCGTCAGACCGGCTGCACCGTCACGAAAGCCACCCTTCAAAAAATAACTGCGGACGAAGGCCGTTGGACCGGCGACGGCCGCTTGAAGAAACGAAGTATGTTTGCCGTCGCGCAACATCTGCTGCGCGCCGAGGGGAGCATAACGCTGTTCGATCATTTGCTGGTGATGCGCGGCATCGCGAACCGTGTAGTGCAGGAGATCGCCCGAAAGCGTTTCGACGCGCGTGCCTGGATTCATATGAAACGATTCGTGAATCAGCCGGTCACCCCAACTGCCAAGCCGCCGGTTGAACAACCGCAACTGATAATCGGGGTACCAACCGCCGCCACGAATCCATCGGCCCAAATAGAACGTCCGCCGCGCCATGCGATACCCGTCCGCAACTTCGGACTCGCTTGTCTCACGCACCGCGTCGATTGACGCGCGCAATTCGGGGGAAACTCTTTCGTCGGCATCGAGACTGAACACCCAATCGCTTGCCGCTGCATCGGTCGCGAATTGTTTTTGCGCAGCAAATCCAGGCCATTTATTGACGATGACGCGAGCGCCGCAGTCCGTCGCGACCTCGCGAGTAGCGTCGGTCGATTCTGCATCGACGACGACGATCTCGTCCGCCCACGCAACCGATTCACACGCCGCGCGAATGTTTTCCTCTTCGTTGAAGGTGATGATGACGGCGGAGATGTTCATTTGGAGTGCGCCGGCCTCGACGGCGCTTTGGATTTAGCTTAAGTACAACAGCGACAAAGTCAATCCAAAGCGGCGTCAAGCGGCCGCACTCCAAACCGGCTACTCCTTGGGAGTCTCGACCACGATGTTGTTGATGCGGAGCGTCGAAGCGGTGGCGCGTTGCAAGTCGGCGAGCGCTTTATTGTAGTCGGTTTGCGCCTGCAGCTCGTTCGTACGCGCGGTCGTCAACGCATTCTGGCGCTCGAGCAAAAGGAATGTCGTGGAACGGCCAACTTCGTAAAGCTTCTCTTCGCCCGCGAGTTGTTGCTCGGCGCTCTCTCTTGCCATGCGCGCTGAGATCACGCGACGACGCGCGGTATCGACTGCCTGAGCAGCATTGCGTACATCCATTTCGATGGCTTGATCCTGCGATCGGAACGAAGCCTCGAGCTGTTCGCGTTGAATGCGCGCGCCCGCCAGGTTTGCTTTCGCCGTGCGATTTCTGAATGGAAACGAAATCGACACGCCGACGTTGACGTTGCGGGTGTCGAAGCCAAACAGGTTCTGGATGTCCTGTCCATAACCGCCGATGTACTTTTGATTCACGCAAGCTGAGGTTGTCGTACCAGTGCATGGAGGAAGTACCGGTGTTCCGGCCAGACCTGTAGTCGCCACTGCGCCGGTCAAATTAATCTGCGGCTTGGTCTGATTCTCGTAGTATTGGAGATCGATGCCGTTGATTTCTTTCTGCAAGTTCAGCCGGCGAATTTCCGGCCGGTTTTTGTGCGCTTCATCGAGCGCGAGTTGCAGGTTCACCGGCGAGAGATCGAGTACCGGCGTATCGGTCGGGGTAATCTGCGCCGACCACTCGGGCGCTTCAGGGCCGCGCAGCATCAATTGTTTCAAAGTGTTCTCGGCGACCGACACGTTCTGCGTCGCGATAAAAAGGTTCGTCTCGCGCGAAGCTATGTCAGTTTGCACTTGCGCGCGATCGAGCGGAGCCTTCGCGCCCGCTTCGATTTGCGCCTCGATATTCCGCATGTTCTGTCTTGCGACGTTCAGGCTCTCGAGTTGGTTCTGCTGATTCTTCAAAGCAAATACCAGATTCCAGTACGCAGCCTGAACCTGTGAAATGATTTGAATCGTGCGCGCGCGGAAATCTGAGTCCGACTGTTCGATAAACTTTTTCTGAATCCGAATCGAGTGACGATTCGCATCAATCGATCGGTTGCGCCACAGCGGCTGCGTAAATGACAGTGACAGGTTCGATGAATAGAAAGGATTCAGCGTGCTGCTGGTAGCGCTCGTCACAGTCTTGCTGTTGGCGAAACCAACTGTATAGCTGCCGCCGCCGGTTCCGAAAGTTTTCGTTAGCGTCGGGCTGAGACTGTACGTCGTCGCCGAAACCGTTCCCGAAGCTGTGCCGCCCGCAAAGATGCTCGTGACCGGAGTGATTCGCTTGTCGTAAGTAGGCGTTACGCTGAACACCGGATCGAAAACGCCGTACAGCCCCTGGAGTTGATACTCGGCAATGCGCACGTCATCACGTGCGATCTCGATATCGTTGTTGTTTTGGAGCGCCTTGCGAATCGCATCGTTCAACGACAGCGTCAAGACGTTGCTGCTGATGATTCCGATGCGTGTTAGATCTGGCAGTGGCGGGACCGGCTGCGCCTGCAAATTTGGGAAGTTGGGCTCGCGCGGTTCCTGGACCGACGGCTCAACCGGCGACGGCTGTGGAGTCGGGATGACATTAGCTCCCGGCGGCGCCTGTGGCGGTGGTTGCTGCGTTCCCGGCGGCGCAGTTGGCGGCGGCGTTGGTGACGGTTCCTGACCCGGCGGTTGCGTCGCGGGGTTTACCGGAGTGGGCGTTGGAGTTTGGGCTCCCGCGCTCATCGCGGTCATCATCGCCGTTAACAGCAAAAGCGCCAGCACTGCCGCCTTTGTCGCATGCCTTAACGATTGGTTCATTGAAGTGCTCCTATCTGATTTACGACCTCGCGCGATCGTGAATCTAAAACGCACACGATTAGCGCAAAGGTCAAATTTCTACTACGTTAACAATTTACTAGCGGTTTCAAAAACGTGCGCGCAAAGCGTGCTTGACACTGTGTGCCGCGGGCATTATCTTCCAATTTCTTTACAAAGTTCAGCCTCTTCAGTTAAGCATCAATCAAAACCCGTGGCTGGACGTGTGTAAATTGGAAAAGACGTAGGGAGGACAGGAATGGCCGTCAAAGTTGGCATCAACGGGTTTGGGCGCATCGGTCGCAATATTTTTCGCGCGTCTCTGGGCGACAAGGACATAGATTTCGTCGCGGTAAACGACATCACAGACACCGAGACTTTGGCCCACCTGCTGAAATACGATTCGGTGCTCGGAAATCTCCATCACGAAATCAAAACGTCGGGTAATGGAATCACCGTGGAAGGTCGGGAATTCCATGTTTTTTCCGAACGCGACCCGGCTTCGATTCCGTGGGGCTTGCTCGGAACCGAGATTGTGATTGAATCAACGGGCCGATTTACCAAAGCCGAAGACGCTAGGAAACATCTACACGATGGCGTCAAGAAGGTGATTATCTCGGCGCCCGCAAAGAACGAAGACATCACGATCGTGCTGGGCGTGAACGAGGACAAGTACGATCCGGCCGCACACAATGTGATTTCAAATGCCTCGTGCACCACGAATTGCCTGGCCCCGGTAGCCAAGGTTATTCACGAGAAGTTCGGCATCCGCAATGCGCAGATGACCACCATTCACTCGTACACAAACGACCAGCAACTGCTCGACCTGCCACACAAAGATTTACGCCGCGCGCGCGCTGCGGCGCTGAACATGATTCCGACTTCGACCGGCGCGGCGAAGGCCGTTGCCCTCGTGCTGCCGGAATTAAAAGGCAAATTCGATGGCATCAGTGTCCGCGTCCCGACGCCGAACGTTTCGCTGGTCGACGTCGTCATCGATGTCGAGAAGGAAACAACAACCGAGGAGGTGAATAACGCGCTGAAGGATGCGGCCAATGAAGAACTGGCCGGAATTCTCGCATTCTCGGAAGAGCCGCTGGTCTCGTCTGATTTCAAACAGAATTCCAACTCCTCGATTGTCGATGCCGAATATACAAAGGTGATCGGCGGGAACATGATCAAGATTCTTTCCTGGTACGACAACGAATGGGGTTATTCCTGCCGCGTACGCGATCTGGTGAAGTACATCGCTGGCAAGGGACTATAGAACATTTGCGATTGCCGATCTCCGATTGCCAATTGAAAGGATGGTTGGCAGGCCCTTCAAATCGGCGATTGGCAATTGAAAATCGGCAATGGCCAAGCTTTCCATTCGCGACCTGAATCTCACCGGCAAGCGCGTCTTTATCCGAGTCGACTTCAACGTTCCCATCAAAGATGGCGTAGTCGCAGACGATACCCGCATTCGCGCCGCGATTCCGACGATTCAGTATGCGATCGACCACGGTGGACGCGTGATACTCGCATCGCACCTTGGACGGCCCAAAGGTCAGCGCGTCGAGAAGTACAGTCTTCATCCAGTCTATCAAAGGCTTCAGGAGCTACTCGGAACGCCTGCAGCGGAAGTCGTCATCGACAGTCCAATCGGCGCTCAACAGTTAACGTCAATTGACTTCGCTGAAGACTGCGTTGGTGACGAAGTTAGACAAACGACTAAGCAAATGAAGGATGGAGACGTCCTGTTACTGGAGAACCTCCGCTTCCATCCCGAAGAAGAGAAGAATGATCCTGGCTTTGCGAAGCAGCTTGCATCCCTTTGCGATGTTTATGTGAACGACGCTTTTGGCGCTGCGCATCGTGCGCATGCTTCCACGGTTGGCATTACGAAGTTTGTTGCGCAATCGGCGGCGGGATTGCTGATGGAGAAAGAACTGGAATATCTTGGGCGCGTGATTGAGAATCCCGAGCACCCCTTTGTGGCAATTCTCGGGGGAGCAAAAGTTTCCGACAAAATTCCGGTTATTAACGCGCTCATCGATCGCAAAGTTGATCGGCTGCTGATTGGCGGCGCGATGGCGTACACGTTTCTCAAAGCCGAAGGTTTCACCGTCGGCAAATCTCTGGTTGAAAACGATCAGCTGAAAACCGCAATTCAAATTAAGCGCCGCTGCGAAGAATCAAACGTGGCGCTACTCCTTCCGACAGACCATCAGGTTGTTGATAGCTACGAGCCGGTGAAGGGAACCGAGATTCTCGCCAAGACGATTCCGATCGAGTTCACCAACGCTGGGCACGCGGGCATGGACATCGGAGTTGAGACGGTAGCGTATTTCGCGAACGCGCTGAAAGACGCTAAGACAATCATCTGGAACGGCCCGATGGGAGTATTCGAAGAACCGCCGTTCGACCGGGGAACCGTCGGCGTCGCGCATGCCGTCGCTGATGCCACCGGTCGCGGCGCGACCGTGATCGTCGGTGGCGGGGATTCAGTCGCGGCCGTCACAAAGGCGGGCGTGGCCGATCGCATCACACACATCTCGACCGGCGGCGGAGCGACGTTGGAATTTCTGGCAGGAGAAGAATTGCCCGGCGTGACGGCGTTAAGTGATCGCGTCGACACGAAGTAAATGATTGCGCTACTGCATCCGGGAGATTTTTCGCTGAGCGACTGGCTGTGGCTCTTCAGTTACATTATTGCGCTCGTCATTCTGCCGTTGGCCCTTGTAGGATTTATCATTTACAAGGTCATTGCCTCACACTCTAGCGATGAGAATGACCACCAGGACTCGAACACAATAACTTTTCACTAACGCATCTCATGAGAAAACCGGTAATCGCTGGAAACTGGAAGATGTACAAGACGATCGGCGAGTCAGTCGCCACGGCCGTCGCGCTCAAGCCTTTGGTCGCCAACGCGAACCACTGCGAAGTGGTAATCGCGCCTGTTTTCACGGCTTTGAAGTCTGTCGCCGATCGGCTTGAAGGATCGAACATTCTTGTCGCCGCGCAGAATTGCGCGACTGAACAAAGCGAAGGTGCGTTCACCGGCGAAGTCGCGGCATTCATGGTTCACGACGCGGGGTGTTCGCACGTTATCGTCGGCCATTCCGAGCGTCGGCAGTACTACTTGGAAACTGATCAAATCGTGAGCAAGAAAGCTCAAGCGGGCATCGCGGCCGGGTTGACTGTGATTACGTGCGTTGGCGAAACGCTCGATCAACGCGACGCGGGCAAGGCGCTGGACGTCGTGAAGGAGCAGCTCATTGGCAGCTTGAGCGGGTTGACAGCCTCTGATCTCGACCGTATCATCGTTGCTTACGAACCGGTCTGGGCCATCGGCACTGGACGCACCGCGACGCCGGAGCAAGCGCAGGAAATGCACGCGTTTATCCGGCGCGTTTTTGCGGAGAGGCACTCTCCGGGGTTAGCTGACAGCTTGCGCATTCTGTACGGCGGATCGGTTAAGCCGGACAACATCGCGGGGTTGATGAAACAGCCGGACATTGACGGAGCGTTGGTCGGGGGCGCTAGTTTGAAGGCCGAGAGTCTTGCGGAGATCGTCAATTACAATAAATGACGGAACTTTGTACTTGGTTCTTTGTACTTAGATTCCTGAGCCCCGAGGCCCCCGATTACAGACACCAAAGGACAAAGCACGAAGTACAAAGTACGAATTAGAAATTATGCTTGCTTACGTTTTACATGGATTGTTTATTCTCGCTTGCGTCATCCTGGTTCTGGTTGTGTTGTTGCAACCCGGCAAGGCTGATGCCGGCGCTCTGTTTACGAGTTCTGTTTCGAGCACGGCGTTCGGACCACGGGGCACGCAAACTCTGCTGGCGAAAATCACCATCGGCGCAGCGGCGGCATTCATGCTGATTGCTTTGACGTTGTCGTTGCCGGCGGTCAGCGGAACGAGTTCAGTTTTGCAATCCGGCGTGCCCGAGGTGCCGGCGTCATCGCCGACACCCGTGGCCTCGCCGACAACGGCGCTGCCAACGCCGACACCTTTTTCAACCGTGATAACACCGTCGCCGCAACCAACTCAGAGGTAGCGGCGGTATGCGCGGCAGGCGCGCGAACTCTTTGACATCCTTCCTGAACGAGCCGAAGTGGCGGAACTGGTAGACGCGCACGTTTGAGGGGCGTGTGAGGTAACTCGTGGGGGTTCGAGTCCCCCCTTCGGCACCATACTTCTTAAGTTTTCCTCCACAAATCCGCATATTTTTCAATTTAGTGTCCACTTAGCGCCCACGTGTGTCCACGATCTTTCATCCCCTCTGAATAACAGCCTATGATAGCGAGCAGCTCAGTGGGCGGTAACGCTTTTTCGTTAGATACTCATGAGGACTACGTGGACGCGTTAAATGATCCAGCATTTGTTCGGAAGCTGATGGCTGGAGATGCAATCGCATTCTCTGCGCTCTGCGATGCTTTGAAAACTAAGCTTCCTGCGTTTATCGCAAGAGAAATCGGATTAAGCTATCCCGACGCGGAAGAAGTAGCTAGTGATGTTCTTTACAAACTTCACAGCTCGATCAACCAGTACCAGCCTCGGCCTAACGTGAAATTCACTACCTGGCTTTTCCAGATCGCAAAGAACGCCTCCATTGATCGCAAACGTAAAATGACTTTGCGATCAGCACCTGAAGCTGAGGCTCGCGCGGCAGACAACAAAGGCAACCCAAAGAGGGAGAAATGTCACATGCCTGTAGGTTTGCGATTTGAGGCTAATGCGGTCACTGACGCAGATCCTCGTGACGGACCAAAAATTGTTCGTTACAAGGAAGCTTTTGAAAAACTGGAGGAGAGCGACAAGGACATCCTGCGAATGCGACATATTATGGAATATTCTGAAATCAGCTTCGTCGAAGGCGAAGAGATTGGCACGCTTCGGACTCGGCACTTTCGCGCCCTTAAACGGTTACGCGATTTGAGCCAGAATGGAGGAGACTAATATGAATGAAGAAGAAAATCTCGAAAATGCACTACACGAGCTATTTTCCTCTGACCACTCTCCTCCTTTGACGGATTCAATAGTTGACACTTTTCTTAGCTCCTCAGCAGAAGCTTCTAAGGAAAGCGGCGATAGGGTTATAGCTCTCTTCGTAGAAAAGGTACTGGCCGACCTTCATAAAGAACCGGTGAAGAATGTTCAGACTCAGACATTCGGAGCTTGGATTCAAGGCATCAGGGAATTAGCACGGCTTGCTCTATCAGACATTGCGTTAGCAATAGGAAAAGAGCCGGTCTATGTCCAGAGACTTGAATCAGGAATGACAGTTCCATGGGACCTAAGACCAGAGGATATCGCCTGTTTGGTGCGGTTGTTTAGACTACATATGAAGGCTATGTCATACCTTATACAGAAATCGTTTGATGTTAATTGCACTCACGTAGAGGGCAATGTTGCCGCCAGAGCTTATCGAGGAAAAATGACAACTGATAGAGGAGACGCGACCAATCGAGCGCTTAAGATGTTTCTTGCGCGAAACACTGAAGAAA
>DASXTE010000237.1:0-15238 GCA_036505595.1 Pyrinomonadaceae bacterium | reverse complement strand
TTGCCGCTGTGGCTGGCGTACGTTCTTCTGCGCCAGCGCGTTGGCCTGGTGACGGTTGAGCGGCTGCTGCTGGCGTTGGCGGCATGCATGGTTGGGTGGCACGGCGGGAACCTGATCGTGACGCTGCGTAGTCTGCTCGGTTTGCCCCATGCCGATTGGATGGTGCCGCTGCGCCTGGCCAACACGTTTGCCCTCATCAGTATCACGTTGTGCTATTCGTTGCTGCTGCACGTTCACTTACACTTGTGGGCTGGCTCGCACAATCGGCCGCTGAATCGAACTGAACGAATTCGCGCCTTCCTGTCTTACGTTCCGTGTGTGTTTCTGGTGGTCGCAATCCCGCGCATTTGGATGGGGCCGTACCAGCCAATGATCGCGAAAGAGTCTTCCTTCGTCCTGCCGTTCGCGCTGTGGGTCGTCTATTCATTGAGCGTCTGCGCCATCACGGAATTGCTCGTCGCGCGCCGCTCTGAATCGAGCAGCGAGCGGCGCATTCTGCGGACGCTTGCGGTTTCGTTTCTAGGCATCGCCGCTCTGATTTTATCCGCGCTTGGATTGGGTTTGGGGCGGGGAACTACCGCGGGCCTGTATCTGCAAACGTTCGCGAACCTCGGCTCGCTGCTGCCGTCGGCATTGCTGGCTTATTACATCTATCGGTATCGCTACCTCGAGCTGATTATCAAAGAGAGTTTAGTCGTAGCGACGTTTGCGGCGGTGGTTCTCGCGGTTTATGTTTACGGCATCAGGCGCATCGCCGATTGGGCCAATGCGCGTTACGGCGTGCGCGCCGGCGTCATTGAAGCGATCCTGATCCTGGCGCTGACGCTTTTGGCGGCGCCGATGCGCGGCGCACTTGAGCGGTGGTTTCGTTCACTGTTTGAGCGCGAGACTGCTTTGTATCGCGATGTGGTCGCCCGGGTTGGCGCGCAGGTTGGCCAGTTTCCGGAGCTCTCTGATTTGGTCGCGTTCCTCGAATCGCAAATCGTGGCTGCGTTGCCGCTGCGACAAGTAAAAATAGCGATTGATTCGAACCTGACGAACGGCGACGAACCGCGGACGGAACAAGCCCGCGCGAACACCGACGAGTTCGATGCGGCCTTTCCGCTGCAACGCGAGGATCGGACGCTCGGCAATTTGTTAATCAAAGCGCCGGGCGCATTGACATCCGACGTTCGCGCCGTGCTCGACGTCCTGGCCAGTCAAATCGCGATCGCGATCGATGATTGGCGACTGGTCGAAGAAAACGTACGGCTTGAGCGAAAACTCGCCGAAGGCGAACGCCTCGCGGCTTTAGGCCAGATGGCCGCAACGGTCGCGCACGAAGTGAAGAATCCGCTGTCGGCGATTAAGTCGATAGCGCAGGTCATGAGCGAAGACGAAGCGCTGAAGGAACAGCATGCGCACGACCTGAGTTTGATTGTCGGCGAGACGGATCGCCTTAACAACACAGTCACGCAATTGTTGAGCTTTGCGCGCCGACCGACGGCCGCGGCGTCATCCAGCACCGCCGGCGGAATTGTACAAACCGTGGTCAGCCTGTTTCGGGCTGACGCTGAAGCACGAAAAATCAAATTGCGTTCGTCGGTTGATTCGGATGTGACATTAGGTGGAATTCAAACGGCCGCGGTGCGCGATGCTCTGTCCAACCTGATGTTGAATGCTTTGCAGGCAATGCCCCGCGGCGGAGAAATCCACTTGGGAACCCGGGCCGAAGACGGCGTCGTCGTCTTCACGATGAGTGATACTGGCCCAGGTATTCCCGAAGAAATCCGCGAACGGATTTGGCACCCGTTCTTTACCACGAGGCAGCGGGGCACCGGCCTCGGCTTGGCAATCGTTCGAAAGCGAATGCAAGACGCCGGTGGCTCGGCGCAGCTCGCGCCATCCCGGAACGGTGAAGGCGCGCGTTTCGAATTGCGAGTGCCGGTGGCGCAAGTTGATAACTTGCGCGGGATCACACCGGCAAGTTAATACCTTGCGCTACCCTTTGGAACTTTTCTTCAGGCGCAGCGTGACAGCAACGGACGAGCAACGAACCTGCCCAATCGTAGAACAGGCTGGCCGCCTGTTCCGCACCGAAACACTCGAACAGGCTGACTGCCTGTTCTACAGAAAAGGAGAACCGAGTGATGTTACACAAGAGAATGATTCTGCTGGTGTGCGTGTTCGCGTTGTGCGTAGGTGCGCGCGCGGCCTACGCACAGGATTCTAATCAACCATCCCGCTCGTCCGCGGCCGCAACGCGCGAAGACGATACAAATCTCGACACGCAGCTTTACCTGATCCTGGCTACTAATAGAGAAACTGAAGAAAGCAAGATGCCGAGCGTACTTCAAGGTGTAGTCGCGCGGCTGCGCGAGACACTCGCCTTCAAGCACTACAGTCTCGCCGCGTCGTTCCTCAACCGGGTGAAACACAACGGACGTTTGGAGATGACTTGGGTCGGTGGGCCGCTGCTGGCGCCCGCTTCATCGCCGATGGGAAACCCGAGCTTCAACGAGTTCACCGCGCGCGTGCGTTTGGACACCGATGCCAGCGGACGGCAGGTGATTCAGATGAACGAATTCCGGTTCGGGTCGCGCGTGCCGATCATTACGGCCCAAACGACGACGACGAATGCTTCGACGATTCCGTCCGCGTTTCCGGTCATCAATTATCAGCCGGTTGGGTTACGCACCGACATCAGCATGAGCGAAGGCGTACCTGTCATTGCCGGGACGCTTAACGTCGGCCCATCGGGCGACGCGATTATCGTGGTTATTTCGGCGAAGCGGGCTTCGAACTAGGTCGCGTGCGGCTCGGCCGCTGGATGTGCGGAAAGCCTCGGGCTTTCCGGCAACACGCTGCTCTCTCTTGAGGCTACGCCTCGGCTCATCGTTGGAGGCATAGCCTCTCAAACTTCAATGCAGGTCGCGGAAAGGCAAAGCCTTTCCGCACATCAGGCGGCAAAGCCGCACACGGCGTGGCACGCGACGCGCAAGGAAAATTCGTGAAATCTGTACGATGCGGGCATGAGTGCCCGCATTTGTATTGGCAGCACAGGCATCTTGCCTACAACTGTATTAAACTCTGGGAGCCACAAATGACTACGAATACCTTGCGCTTATTGATTGTTGATGACGAAGAAGCCGCGCGCTATGGGATGCGCCGCGCGCTGGAGAGTTTCGGCTGCGAGATTGCGGAGGCCGGCAGCGCCGAAGCTGCACACTCGCTGATGCGCGTTTCGAGATTCGATCTGCTGTTGCTTGATGTGAATTTGCCAGGACTAAGCGGCCTCGATTTCTTAAAACAAATCCAAGCCGAAGCCGAAAGCACGCAGACGGAAGCGCCGCATGTCATCATCATCACCGCTCATGGTTCGGAGCGCCTGGCCGTTCAAGCGGTAAAGAGCGGCGCTTATGATTACCTTGCGAAACCTTTCGAAGTCGACGACCTGCGACTCGTAGTCAAGAACGCGTTCGAAAATATTCAGCTCCGCCGCGAGAACCAATCGCTACGGCGTCGGATTCAGATCGAAGCTTCTCAGCGCGGCGCATTAATCGGCAACTCGGAAGCGATGCAGCGCGTGCGCGCGATGATCGAGAAAGTTGCCGACACCGATGCCACGGTGCTCATTCGTGGTGAATCAGGCACGGGAAAAGAACTTGTGGCGCGCGAGCTACACGAACGCAGCAGCATCCGCAGCAGCGGCGCTTTTGTCGCCGTGAACTGTGCCGCACTGCCAACGGAACTGATTGAATCGGAGTTGTTTGGCCATGAAAAGGGCGCATTTACGGGCGCAGCGGCCCGAAGAAAAGGGAAGTTCGAGCAGGCTAATGGCGGCACGTTGTTCCTCGATGAAATTGGTGACATGAGCGCAAACGTCCAGGCAAAGCTGCTGCGGGCGCTGGAAGAGCGACGGATTGAAAGACTGGGCGGCGACGAGTCAATTCCCGTCGATGTGCGGATCATAAGCGCGACGCATCGCGAGCTGGAAGAAGAGATCGAGAAACAAAATTTCCGCGCAGACCTTTTCTATCGGTTGCGTGTCGTGACGATCGACATTGCGCCGTTGCGTGACCGGCGCGAGGATATTCCGGTACTCGCGGCAGCGTTCGCTCGCGATGCGGCGGAACGTCACGGCTTGCCCGGGCGCGCAATCTCTCGCGAAACATTGAAGAAACTGATGGAGTACGATTGGCCCGGGAACGTGCGCGAGCTGCGTAACGCGATTGAGCGCGCGGCAATCATCTCCGAAGGCGATGAGCTGAACGCGCTCGACATCGGCGCGCAGTCTTCGCAGAAATCGGGCGCCGCGTCCGGCGATGCTTCGGTGAATGGCGGCTTGGTTGTACCTTACACGTCTGATTTTCGTGATGACCGCCGCGAGTTCGAGCGCCGTTACATAGCGCGCTGTTTGGAAGAAGCAGGCGGCAACGTCACCCGCGCCGCGTCAGTTTTGGGGATGCACCGACAATCGTTGCAGCATAAGTTGCGAGAGCTGGGCCTCGGCAGACGCTATGTGGCGGTGGGATCATCGACGCAGGATAATCAAGACAGTTGAAAGCTAAAATCGACGCCATCCTGAAACGCGAACAGGCCGAGTATCTCGATCGGCTTCTGCCGCCGAGTGATGCTTTGCTTGCAGAGATGGAAGCCTATGCGGCAGAGCATCGTGTGCCGATTGCGGATCGGGAGGTGGCCCTGTTTCTCGAAATCACGGTTCGGGCAATCAACGCAAGAAGAGCGCTGGAATGCGGGATGGCAATTGGCTATTCGGTGATTCATCTGCTGCGTGGCATGCCAGACGACGGGCGCGTCGTCACAATCGATCCGAGCGACGAGATGATTAATGCGGCCGAAGGCTACCTGACACGCGCGGGCCTGCGCGAGCGAACACAAATCGAAAAGGGCTACGCGCTGGAGGTTATTCCCAGACTCAACGAAATCTTCGATCTCGTTTTCATCGATGCGGTGAAAGAGGAGTATCGTGGCTATCTTGATCTGAGCTTGCCTAATCTGCGCACAGGCGGCGTGGTCATTTGCGACAACCTGCTTTGGGGCGGGCAGGTCGCTGGGGAGATTGGTTCGGCAGATCAGAAATCCTCAACGGAAGCACTCCGCGAATTCAATCGCTATTTCGTCAATCACCCGCAGTTGCGTGCTGAGGTGCTGCCGGTGGGTGACGGGTTGGGTTACGGCGTCAAGATCAATTGAAGTGCTAGGCTCCATTAGGAGCCGAATGTCTATAGAACCGAAGTCTCTGTTAACTTCTGCTCGGCGAAGAGCGACAAGCTCTTCGCCGAGCATTTTTCGCGAACGGCCCTTCTGGGCTATAAAGATTTCGCGCCTACGGCGCTGAATACGTGTGATTGTTAAGCAAAACCAAGATAACCTGGATGAAATAGGCTCTGTGATCAGAAGCGGAGGCGTTATCGCGTTTCGTTCAGATACTTTCTACGGACTCGGCGCTGACCCTTTCAACCCGCAGGCGGTTCAGAGAATTCGTGACCTCAAGGGCAGGGAAGACAAGAAACCAATTCTTGTTGTCATCAGCGACACGCCACAAGTCAATCGGCTGATTGCCAGCCGCTCGCGCTCATTCGACGAGTTGACCGAGCGGTTTTGGCCCGGCCCGCTGACGGTGATCGGCGAAGCGGCCGCCGCCCTACCGATAGAACTAACCGCGGGCACAAAAACTGTTGGCGTACGCCTGCCGGATGATGATAAAGTCCGCGCGTTGGTGGCAGCTTGCGGCGGCGCACTGACCGCGACCAGCGCAAACGCTTCGGGACAATCGCCGGCGCGAACTGCCGAAGAAACAGAAAAGTATTTCGACAATCAGCTCGACTTGATCGTCGATGGCGGCCACGCGAAATCGGAAGCGCCATCAACGGTCGTGGACGCAACGACGGACCAACTCAGGCTAATCCGTGAAGGCGTACTTCCGTGGTCTGAGATTCGCCGAGTGTAAGACATCAAATCGCCCCTGATGGACTTTACCGACCAACGCAGACACCCGCGTATCAATGTCGATTTGTTTGCGGACTGGGGCTGGGGACCGGAATGCGAGTACTACGATCGGGTCACCAGCTTGAGCCTCAGCGGATGTTTCCTCGCGACGAAGCGCGAACTTAATCGCGGCGACGAGATCTATTTACGGTTGAGCGCTGAATCAACTGGTGCGATCACACTGAAAGGCGCCGTCAGATATCAGTTACGAGTGAGAGAAGATGCGCCACCCACCGGCGCGGGCGTGGAATTCCTTGGCGTCTCGAGCGATGGGCAGACAAAGTTGCAGCAGGTAATGAACTCTTACATGCAGGCCGCTTAACGCTGCGCAGTCAGGTCCTTCACGAATCCCCAGTCACCGCTCGCGTTGACGTTGATGTTGCCCACGTTCTTTTTGGTGATAACCATGTTCGCCTGGTACCAAAGCGGAAAGACAGGCACGTCCCCGCTGATAATATCCTGCGCCTTCGCATAGAGCGGCGCTGCCTTTGCGTGATCGTAAGTGTTCGCAGCTTCAGCGAGGATTTGATCAAGCTCAGGATTGCTGTATCGGCCGCGATTGCGCGCGGCACGGGTTTCCGTCGGAATCTCTGAAGTCGCGAATAGATCGCGGTAAAAGATTGGATCCTGGTTACCACCCACCCATTGCCCATAGGTCATCTGAAACTGTCCGCGGCGCAGCGACTCAAGCAGAACGTTAAGCTCAGAAGTTTCGATCGAGACAGGCAATCCGACGTTCTTCAGGTAATTCTGAATCACGCCCGCGAACTGGCGTGCGGATGCGCTGCTGCCCGAAATCCGAAACACGATGGGCTTGTTGATGCGCATCTGCGGACCGTCGCCGTCCGGATCACGCAGGCCCGCCTCATCCAAAAGTTTTTTGGCCATCGTCGGGTCGAACTGATAAGTCTGTCCCGCCGTGTACGCCCAGGACGACTCAGGCAAAATTGAATGCGCGATCTTGCCCTGCCCCAAAAGCAAATCGCGAATCATGCTCTCGCGATCAATTGCGTAAGCAATCGCTTGTCGCACCTTCACGTTGTCGAGCGGCGCTTCCTTCGTGTTGAAGGTGAGCAGGTTGAGGTTCGATCCCGTGAACTGATGCACCGCGAGATTAGTGTTCGAACCGAGCGCTTTGATTGCGTCGGGTGACAAGCTGGTCGGCAGCGGAGCGATGTCGACGCGGCCGCTTTGCAGCTCAGCCTGCATTGCGTTCGAATCACTGATCACGCGAACGCGCACGTTCCGGATATGCGGAGCGCCCTCCCAATAGTTTAGATTCGCTTCGAGATCGACGACCTGCTGAGATTGATCGTAGCTCTTGAACTTGAACGGCCCAGTGCCGAGCGGATGCGTCTTTTGCGATTCGTAGCTGTCTGTCGGTATCACCGGGATCGCAACGAGGTTCGGCATGAGTCCTGTCCACGGAGTAATCAAGCGAACGACCAGCGTGCGCGCGTCTGGAGCTTCGACAGTCCTGATGTAGCCTTTCCGAGTAGCGCCGGTTCCTTCAAAGAAGCTCGCGGACTTTGCAAAGCTGTTTGCCAACACTGTGTCGAGCGTGTACTTCGCATCGGCAGAGGTGAATGGCCGGCCATCGTGAAACGTGATTCCGTCGCGCAAAGTGAACGTAAACGTCAGACCATCGTCGGAGCGTTTTATCTCAGAAGCGAGCTCGGGAACGTAATCGAATTTCTCGTTCTTCTTAACCAGCGAATTGAACATGAGCACGCGGACGCGCTCGCTGGCCGCGTCAACCGTCGGCGACCCAATGGGATCGATCGTTTTTATGTTGTCCGATAGTGCGATGACAAACGCGTCGCTGCGACGGCGGCAGCCCGACGCCAGGAGCATCGCCGCGACCAATCCGGCGCAGAGCCCGAACGCCAACTTCCGAGCAAATGTTCGCGGGCCGGTTCTAACTAACATGCGATTCTCCGGGATAACGATACTCCAGCGTTTCATTCAATTCGCGGATTTCGTTCGCCAGTCGATTGTATTTCTCCATATCGAGCGGCGTTGGCGGCTGGGCCAGCGCTTTAGTTGCGGCAATTCGCTTGAGAGAGGCTTGAATCCGCTTCTCGCTAATCTTGCCCGCGCGTACGGCGTCGAGCAAGGCGTGATAGCCACGTCGAATTGTCTCGGGCGTCGCGCAAATCAAAAGCATGTCTTCACCCGCCGTGAACGCTCGAATGGAAGCATCCTCGATTTCGCAATGCTTCGCGATCGCGCCCATCTCCAGGTCGTCGGTGACGACTAAATGCCTGTATCCCAGCTCCTGTCGCAGCAGATTAGTAACTATGTTCGGATTGATTGAAGCGGGCGCCACCAGTCCGTGTGTCGTCCCTTTTTTGATGTCGATATTGGGGAAACCGCCATGGCTGACCATCACCACGCGCACGCGATCGTCGGCGCGCTGAAACAACTCGATGTACGGCGCCAAATCCTGCGACATCAGGTCGTCCCGAGTGAGCGGAACCAGAGGCATCTCAATATGCGAATCGACTTCGCCGGCGCCGATGCCCGGAAAATGTTTCAGGCAACCGAGACAGCCCGCACCCTGCAAGCCGCGCATGTAGACGGTTGTATAGCCGAGCACCTCGCCGGGCGAACGACCGAACGAACGCGAATAAAGTCCATTCGTTAGTTTGCTGCGCGCTTCCGTGATGATCGACATTACCGGCGCACAGTTCATATTGAACCCAAGCATGCGCAGCAATTCGCCGGTCACGCGCCCAAGTCTGCGCGCGCCCGCGAGGTCTCCATGCTGACGAATCGCGCGCGCGGACGGCATCGGAGGGAAGATTTGTCGCAGCCGATCGACCAGGCCGCCCTCCTGATCGATGGCGACCAGCGGGCTCGTAGGAATCAGGCTGCGGGCGTCGTCCAGTAACTTTCGCAACTGCTCCGGGGACTCGACGTTGCGGCCAAAGATGATGACGCCACCGGGCTTGATCTCTTCGATGAGCTTGCGCGCTTCATCGTCTAACTCAGTGCCCGGTAAGCCGATGAAGAAGAACTGTCCGATTTGCTGCTCAAACGGAAGTTGCAGAAGGTGGTTATTAGCCATTGATGAAAACGAGATAAGAAAAATCAACGGCGCGTACTTTACGATACCCGTCACAATCATTCAACCGCGACGATGCTGGCGCTGCAATGCTGTTAGAATGCTTCGCGCATGAGAGCGATGATTCTTGCGGCCGGTTACGGCGAGCGGCTTTGGCCGCTGACAGCCGATCGCGGCAAACCCGCCTTACCCGTTTTGGGAAAGCCTTTGGTCGGTTATGTCGCAGAGTATCTGGCGAATAATGGCGTGACGGAGGCAATTGTCAATCTGCATCACAAGGCGGAATCTGTGCGCGAATCGTTGGGCGACGGCAGTCGTTTTGGTCTACATCTTGAGTACGTTTACGAGCCAGTGATTCTCGGGACGAGCGGTGGATTGGATAACGCGAGAGGGCACTTTCAGTCCGGCACTTTCGTCGTCATCAACGGAAAAATAATCACTAACATCGATCTGCGAGCAGCGCTGGAAACGCATCAACGAACGAATGCCTTGGCGACGCTTGTGTTGAAGGACAATCTCGGGCGCGAGCGCTTCAGTATGGTTGAGACGGACGGCGAGTTTGTGCGGCGATTTGCTGGAATGCCGAAACCGCGAGACGAAACGAATGATGCAGACGCGCCGCTGATGTTCACCGGAATTCACGTTCTCGAGCCGCGAATTTTCGAATACATTCCACGCGGCGTGTTTTCAGATTCCGTAGTCGATGTGTACCCAAAAGCGATGGCCAACGGCGAACGAATTGCCGCCCATGTCGGCGAAGGCATGTGGTACGAGCTGTCAACACTGCAACGGTATCTCGACATCAGCCTGGCGCTGCTTCGGTCGCAAGGCCGGAATGTGTTTGAGGGAAACGGAACAGCAATCGACGACGGGGCCGAAGTGCGCGACGCAATTCTTTGGGACGAAGTGGGGGTCGAATCCGGCGCCAAAATATTGCGAACGGTAATCGCCGACCGGGTTCGTGTACGCGCGAACGAATTATTCGAAGATGCAATCGTCGTCCGGGCCGATTTGGTCGCAGGCAAGACTCCACCTGCCAAGGCGCTGAAGGGCTATGCGAAAGACGACAAGTTTGTCGTGCCTTTATCGCGATGATAAGATTCGCTTACGTCAGAATCCCCCGCTAGACTGCGCCTTGATCCAGTTACTGCGATCATTAAGCGCCTGCCGCTCCGACACGTCGGGGTTCTGACTAGCGCTGCATGAGTTCGGTAATCACAGCCACGAGCACATTTACGGAGAGTCCCCAAACAAGACTCGAAGAATACCTTGCGCGGCACGGACAAACGAAGCGCCGGGTGGAGCCGCTCACGCCGGACGCATCAACGCGCGTCTATTTTCGCGTGTCGTGGAAGCGCGGGACGGCAGTTGCCGCGGTCTACCCGGAAGCTTTCGACGAAACGGTCCAACCTTATCTGGACGTCACGCGCTTGTTTCTCGAATGCAAACTGCCGGTGCCGGAAATCTACGATGTCGATGGAAATGTCGGCGTGATCATCCAGGAGGACCTCGGCGACAACCAGTTGTGCAAGGTATTCGAAACCGCGTCTGAAGACGAGCGCGAGGCGCTGTTGGAGCAGGCGATCGAAATCATATCTCGCATTCAAGCGGCAACTTCAAAAGCCTTCGCGCGCGACTCGATTTGCAGTCGCCTGGCGTTTGACGAGCCGAAACTGGCGTGGGAACTGAATTATTTTTACGAGCACTACTTCGGCAGCCTGCGAAAAGAGTCGTTGACGCATGGGCAAACGGCCGAGTTGCAAAGCGAGCTCAACGACATCGCCGCAGAGCTGGCAGCGTGCGCGCGCGTGCTATGTCATCGTGATTATCACTCGGCAAATCTACTTGTCGATAAGAAGGGCAACATTCGTATCGTTGACCATCAAGACGCACGCATGGGGCCGGCGAGCTACGATTTGGTTTCGCTGTTAATGGATCGACAGCCAGAGCCGCCATCGCTCGCTGAGGTGCGCGCGCATCGCTTGTTTTTTCTGGAAGCGCGTCGGCAGAAAGCACTGGCCGCGATCGACCCAGACGATTTCTGCAAAGAATTCCGGCTGATGACAATTCAACGCGGGTTGAAGGCAATCGGGACCTTTTCATATCAGACTGCCGTTTGCGGTCGCGGTGCATTCTACGAAAGGCACATCAAGCCGACGATGATGATTGTTGTGCAGGCGGCCGAATGGCTGGAGCGATTTCCCGTTTTGCAGCGAATGATTAAAGCGAGACTGTAACTTTCCCCTCTCCCACAGGGAGAGGGTTAGGGTGAGGGCGCGAGTACGGGCGACACTAAACCCTCACCCCAGCCCACTCCGACAGGGAGAGGGAGGCAAACAAATGACTGAAGCTATCAAGATGCAAACTATCGAATTGATGAAACAGCCGCAGACCTATATCGGCGAGCTTTCAAAGCATATCGGCGAAGAAGTGACGTTGAAGGGTTGGCTTTACAACATGCGCTCGAGTGGCAAGCTGATGTTTCCGCAGTTGCGAGACGGCACCGGCGTCGTCCAGGGTGTTGTCGCGAAGAACGCAATTGCCCCGGAAGTTTGGGAAGCATTGAAGCCGATCGGCCAGGAATCGGCACTGATTGTTCGCGGGCGAGTCCGCGAAGACGCGCGCGCCCCCGGCGGCGTTGAAATCGACGTTGTCGATGCTACGGTTGTCCAAAACGCTCATGAGTATCCGATCACGCCGAAGGAACACGGGACAGAGTTTTTGCTTGACCACCGTCATCTCTGGTTGCGCTCGAAAAAGCAGCACGCGATTCTCAAGGTCCGGGCCACAGTTGTGCGCGCGGTCCGCGACTATCTCGACAACAACGGCTTCACTCTGTGCGACACGCCCATCTTCACGCCCGCGGCGTGCGAAGGTACAACAACACTGTTCGAAGTTGATTATTTCGGCGACGAGAAAGCCTACTTGACGCAATCCGGCCAGCTTTACAACGAAGCGACGGCGGCGGCTTTTGGAAAAGTGTATTGCTTCGGGCCCACGTTTCGCGCCGAGAAATCAAAGACGCGCCGGCACCTCACCGAGTTTTGGATGGTCGAGCCTGAGATGGCTTACGCAACACTCGATGATGTAATGGATTTGTCTGAGCAGTTCCTTTCGTACATCGCAGCTCGTGTTTTGGAAGATCGAAAGGAAGAATTAAAAACGCTTGAGCGCGATACGTCGAAGCTCGAAGCGATTGTGCCACCCTTTCCACGTCTGCATTACGAGAGAGTCGTCGAGATGCTGCACGAAGGATTTGCCGAGGGCGCGCTGGAAAACAAATTCGAGTGGGGTGGCGACCTCGGCTCGCCGGACGAAACTTACATCTCCAGCAAGTTCGATAAGCCGGTGATGGTGCATCACTATCCCGCGGCGGTGAAGGCCTTCTACATGAAGCGCGATTCTGAACGGGACGATCTCGCGTTGGGAGTTGATGTGCTGGCGCCCGAAGGCTACGGCGAAGTCATCGGCGGCGGCGAGCGTGCGACGTCGATCGAGTTTCTCGAGCAGCAAATCGCTGCACACAACCTGCCGAAAGAAGCGTTCGAGTGGTATCTCGATCTGCGTCGCTACGGCAGTGTGCCGCACGGCGGCTTTGGCATGGGCATCGAACGCTGCACTGCCTGGATGTGCGGAACGGAGCACATTCGCGAGACGATTCCGTTTCCGCGAATGCTGTACAGACTAAGACCTTAGTGATGAGCCATCAGTGATGCAGAACTTTCGCACTGAATTCAACGAATGGGCGCGCGGCGGCAAGGGCGCTGAGATGGAACGCGGTCATCGTTCCGTTGGCCAGGAAATGAATCTTAACGCGACCCGACTGAATCGCACGGCCGCTCTTCTTCTTGTCATTGCGTCGATCGCTTTCGCGCCGGTGGCGCTTATTGCGCAAGGCACGAAATCGGCGACTACTGTCACCGAGCAATCCGCCCGGAAATACATGGAAGCGCTGGCAAGCGACGAGATGCGCGGACGAGGCAGCGCAACCGCGGATGAGCTCGCGGCGGCGAAGTACATCGCATCGCAATTGAAAGCTTTGCAGATTGAACCCGCCGGCGACAATGAGTATCTGCAAACAGTGAAGTTCACGCGCAGGATGCGCGGTGCGGCTCCTGATGCGCCGCCCGTTGAAGCGACGACGACGAACGTCGTGGGCATTCTGCGCGGTAGCGATCCGAAATTGACTAAAGAGACGATTCTGTTGTCGGCGCATCTCGATCATCTGGGCGTCCGCGCCGGCATGCCAGGCGACAACATTTACAACGGCGCCGACGATGACGCCTCGGGAGTCACCGCGGTCCTGGAGTTGGCCGAAGCGCTCGCGACCGGACCTAAGCCAAAGCGCACGGTTGTCTTTGCGCTCTTTGGCAGCGAAGAAATCGGCGGCTATGGGGCGCGCTATTTTCAGGAGCATCCGCCCGTTCCGATCGAAACGTTTGTTGCCAACTTGGAGTTTGAAATGATTGGAAGGCCCGATTCGGCCGTTGCCCCGCATACGCTCTGGCTCACCGGATATGAACGGTCTAACCTCGGACCGGAGCTCGCCAAGCACGGCGCGCGTCTGGTTGCCGACCCGCATCCCGAAGAGAATTTCTTTCGCCGATCAGATAATTATGTGCTGGCGACAAAAGGTATCATCGCGCATACCGTTTCGAGTTACGGCCTGCACGCCGACTATCACCGGCCGAGCGACGATCTGGCACACGTCGATTTTAAGCATATGACCGACGCCATCGCATCGATGGTCGAACCCGTGCGTTGGTTAGTCAACAGTGATTTCAAGCCGCAATGGAATCAAGGCGGCAAGCCACAATAATGACGACGAGCGAAAGAATAGTCACCATCTTTGGCGGCTCGAAGTGCCGGGAAGATTCTGCTGAATACGCTGAGGCGCATCGCGTCGGCGAATTGCTGGCCGACGCAGGCTTCACGATTTGCACCGGCGGTTATTCCGGCGTGATGGAGGCCGCCAGCCGCGGCGCGCACGAACGCGGTGGTCGCGTCATCGGCATCACGATGATGCAGTTCACAATTCAGCCGAACAAATATTTGACTGAGAAAATCCCTTCCGCACATTTCTACGAGCGGCTCCAGCGATTGATCACGCAGTCGGTCGGCTACATTGCTTTGCGTGGTGGCATGGGAACCGTCACGGAAATCTCTTTGGTGTGGAACAAAATGCAGACGCGCGTGCTCGAGCCGCGGCCGCTGGTTCTGTTAGGTGACTGCTGGCCGCCGATTGTCGCGGCATGGCAAAAGCATCTCGCGGTCAACGATGACGATGTGAAGCTTTTGAAATTCGCCACGACGCCGGAGGAGGCTGTGGCGATAATTCAACGCGAGTCTGTAGGCACCGCGACACAGGCAGTCTGAATACGAACAAACAAAAGGAGCAGCCACGAAAATGCACAAAAGGCACAAAACAAATTCGTGACCACTTTTGTGCTTTTTGTGCCTTTTCGTAGCCGCTGAGTCGTTTTAATTCTTATGAAGCGTTGTCCGAAATGCCATCGACCTTACGAAGACGAGACGCTGAGATTCTGTCTCGAAGACGGCAGTCCGCTTTTCGATGAGCGCGATTCTCAGGCGCCCGCGACAGAGGTTCTGCCAGCCAGAGGGACACCCACTCTTAAGTCCACGGGCCCAACAATTCCGACTTACGTGAGTGGCGATGTGGCAAGTCCCGAACGCGCGCCCACGCGCAGCTCAAATCCAATTCTGACGGTCGGCGTCGTAGCGATCGCGCTTCTTCTTTTCGCGCTGGTCGCGATTGCCGGTATCTTCATTTTGCGACAGAGCGGCGAGAAAGATTCGCGCGTTACTCAAACGGCCACACCGTCGGACAGTTCTACGCCGGCGAAGCGTAACGACGCCGCGACGCCCGGCGAAACCGCAACTCAGCAAACTAATTCGCCGCTGAAGATTAACGCGACGGCGTCATCAATCCGTTTGGCAGTGCAAGCGAACACCTATTATGCGTCGAATGCGATCGACGGAAAACGCATGACTGCGTGGATTGAAGGCGTGGACGGCCCCGGCATCGGCGAATGGATTCGCTTTGATTTCGATCGCGAGATCAATCTGCACCGCATTCTTTGGCAGCCCGGCTATTTCAAGAGTCCGATGATTTGGAGTCAGAACAACCGGCTGGCGTCCGTGACCGCGGAATTTTCGGAT